>JADGOS010000100.1 GCA_017882825.1 Demequinaceae bacterium
AACTGTTCACCGTCATCGAGTCATACCCGCCTTTCCGTCAACCGGATGGCTATTCCAAACCGAAACCTGCTCTCGGACACCCGCGGGAAATGTCGAGCGGCGGGCGACAGACCGGTCGTGACAGGCGGATCCCCTTTTCGCGAACCACACCCAAACGACGAACTCGAATCGGACCGACGTGGCCAACTAGTGTCCAAGTAGTTTGACTTCTGTCCAACTAGATTGACTCCCTACAACGGCTAAAGATCCGGCGCCATGTCGGCGAAGTGCGCGTAGTCCTTCTTGAACGCGACGGCGAACGTGTCCGTCGGGCCGGACCGGTGCTTGGCGATGATGAAGTCCGCCTCGCCGGGGCGGGCGTCGCGGTCGTAGGCGTCGTCGCGGTGAAGAAGTATGACGATGTCCGCGTCCTGCTCGATGGAGCCCGATTCGCGCATGTCCGAGAGCATGGGGCGCTTGTCGCCGCGCTGCTCGGGCGAACGGTTGAGTTGGGAGATCGCGATCACCGGGACGTCGAGTTCCTTCGCGAGCAGTTTGAGCGCACGGGAGAACTCCGCGACCTCCTGCTGGCGGGACTCGACCTTCTTGCCGGAGGACATCAGCTGAAGGTAGTCGACGACGACGAGGCCGAGGTTCTCGCGCTGCTTGAGGCGGCGGCACTTGGCGCGGATCTCCATGAGCGACATGTTGGGCGAGTCGTCGATGAACAGGGGCGCGCGGGACACGCGGGCCGCCGTCTGCGCGAGCCGCTCCCAGTCGTTCGGGCCCATGGGGCCCTTCGTCATCTTGGTGAGCTTGACCCCGGACTCCGCCGAGAGCATGCGCTTGGTGATCTCCTCGCGGCTCATCTCCAGGGAGAAGATGACGGATGTGGCGCCCGCGCCGATGGAGGCGGCGCGGCAGATGTCCAGGCCGAGCGTGGACTTGCCGATCGCGGGGCGCGCGGCGATGACGATCATCTGGCCGCCCTGGAATCCGCCCGTCAGTTCGTCCAGGTCGCGGAAGCCGGTGGGGATACCGAGGAGCCGCCCGTCGTGGCTCGAGGCGGCCTCCACCTCGCCGAGGGTCTTCTCCATGACGTCGCCGATGGGCAGGTAGTCCTCGGCGTTCTTCCGCTCGGTGACCGCGAACACCTCGGACTGGGCGCTGTCGACGATCTCGTCGACGTCGCCGTCGGCGTTGTAGCCCATGTTCGCGATTCGCGTCCCGGCCTCCACGAGGCGTCGGAGGATCGCCTGCTCGCGCACGAGCCGCGCGTAGTACCCCGCCGACGCCGCCGACGGCACCGCAGAAATCAGCGTGTGGAGGTACTCCGCCCCCCCGATTCGTCCGAGGGTCCCCGCGGCCTGGAGCCGCGACGAGACCGTGATGGCGTCGACGGGGTCCCCCGCGTTGTACAGGGCGACGGCAACATCGAAGACCAGTTCGTGGGCGGGACGGTAGAAGTCATGGGCGCGGACGACCTCGACGACGTCGGCCATCGCGTCCTTCGAGAGCATCATCGCCCCGAGAACGGACTGTTCGGCCTCGATGTTTTGCGGCGGGGTTCGGTCGAAACTACCGACCGACGCCTCCAACTGCTGAATCGACACCGCTCTCCCCTTTGCTGCACCCCCGTGCGCCGGACGGCGCCTCAGGACTCCTTCGTCCATCGTCTGTCGTACCTACGACACGGGCGTCTGCGTGCCGAACCTAGCCGCCCACGGACCCCGGCGCAAACGGTACGGCCCGCGAGCCTGTGGACAGTCGCCCCGGACCGTGGAGAGCCTGTTGGTAACACGCGTAAGGGACGTATGTGACTGTGGATACAGGTGTGAATAACTCTCGCGAAACTTGGCAAACCGCCCATCTACCAGGCACGACGCTCCGGGACCGCCTGGGGATAACCCCGGGGGGTAACCGCCCGGCGTGTCGGACACTGGCGTGTCGGGCGAGGCGTCGCGACGCGCCGCCGTTTACGCCTTCACGAAGGGAGCCCGAACCCCGCGAGGGGCCCGGGCTCCGGTCGAAAAGCGGGTGCCTTACGCGTCGGCGACGACCTGAAGCGTCACCGTCGCGGACACGTTGTCGTGGAGGCCAACCTGGATCTGGTACTCGCCCAGCGCCTTGATCGGCTGGCTCACGTGAATCCGTCGCTTGTCGACGACCGCGCGCTTGCCGATCGCGTCCGCGATGATCGTGGGTGTCACGGCGCCGAACAGGCGGCCGGATTCCCCCGCCTTCGCCTTGACAATCACGGGCGCGGACTGAAGGGCGTCGCGGGCCGCGTGGGCATCTTCGACGCTCGAGATCTCCTTGGAACGACGAGCGCGGCGAAGGCCCTCGATCTGCTTCTCCGCCCCGGCCGACCACGTCGCGGCGAGCCCGCGGGGAAGAAGGTAGTTGCGCCCGTAGCCGTCTTTGACGTCAACGACGTCTCCGGCGACGCCGAGCCCGGCGACCTCGTGGGTGAGGATGAGCTTCGCCATCGCTAGCCCCTCCCCGCGCCCGCGTAGGGCAGCAGCGCCATCTCGCGCGCCACCTTGACGGCCCGCGCAATCTGCCGCTGCTCCTGCGTCGTCACGCCCGTGACGCGGCGCGAGCGGATCTTCCCGCGGTCGGAGATGAACTTGCGCAGAAGCGCGGTGTCCTTGTAGTCGACCCGCACGACCTTGGCGGCCTTCAGCGGGTTGGTCTTCCTGCGGGGCTTCCGCAGGTCAGTCTTGGCCATGATTACTCCCGAAAGATGATGATGAGTTGCGAATGAAGGATGTCTGAAACTGACGCCGTCTAGAACCGAGGCCGTCTAGAACGGAGGCTCGTCCGAAGGGGGAGCGGATGCCCACGGGTCGCTATCCGAGCCGCCCGCGGGTGCGGACGACCCGCCCGAGAATCCGCTTCCGCCACCGCCACCAGCGCCGCCACCGCCGCCAGCGCGCTGCGTGCGCGTGATCTTGGCGGTCGCGTACCGGAGCGACGGACCCACCTCGTCGACCTGAAGCTCGACGACGGTGCGCTTCTCCCCGTTGGTCTCGAACGAACGCTGCACCAGGCGACCGGAAACGATGACCCGCATGCCCTTGGTCAGCGACTCGGCGACGTTCTCCGCCGCCTCCCGCCACAGGGAGCATCGAAGGAACAGCGTCTCGCCGTCCTTCCACTCGTTCGTGGCGCGGTCGAACGTGCGCGGAGTGGAGGCCACCGTGAAGTTCACGACGGCAGCACCGGACTGAATGAAACGCAACTCCGGGTCGGCGGTCAAGTTGCCGACCACCGTGATGGTTGTGTCACCTGCCATGGTTCGTCCTCGCTCGTTTCGTCTGGACTAGTGCGCGTCGGGCCGAATGAGCTTGGTCCGCAGCACGGTCTCGTTGAGACTCAGTTGACGTTCAAGTTCCTTGGCGGTCGCGGCCTCCGAGGTGAACTGCACGACGGCGTAGATGCCGTCCGTGCGCTTCTTGATCGGGTACGCGAGACGGCGGCGGCCCCAGATATCGATCCTGTCGACCGTGCCCGAATCGTCTTTGACGACCGTGAGGTACTGGTCGAGCGACGGCTGAACCGTGCGCTCCTCAACCTCGGGGTCGAGAATGACCATCATTTCGTACTTGCGCATGAAAGAACCCACCTCCTCTGGACTGGACGGCCACGGGCTTTCCGTGGCAGGAGGGTTGCGCTAACTATGGCGACCCCGCGCAGGGGCGGGAACCACCGCACAAGGGTACAGGGAGGGAACGACGTTGGGAAACGGTCCGGGCGACGGGACCGCCCCTGGGACTACGGACTCGGCGAGAGGCTCGGCGCCGGGGTCGCCGAAGGCTTGGGCGTCGGGGTCACCGACGGCTTGGGCGTCGGGGAAAGGGTCACCAAGGGGCTGGGGCTCGGGCTGGGCACGATCGCCTTCCCCACGTACGAGCGCGGCGGGAACTGCTCGACCGGCAGGGGCGGAAGGACCTCGCCCATCATCGCGGTCCAGATGCGGCACGGCACAGAACCCCCCGTGATCTGCTTGAACCCCCCGAACGGGGTGATCGCCTCCACCGAGCCGTCCGCGCCCACCTGGTACACGGCGACGGCGCCGACGATCTGTGGCGTGAACCCGATGAACCACGCGGACTTGTTGTCCGACGAGGTTCCCGTCTTGCCCGCGATGGGGCGGCCCAGCTTCGCGGCGTAGGAGCCCGAGCCGTGCAGGACCACCTGCTGCAGCGCGAACGTCGTGTCGGCCATCACCGCGGCGCTGAACTCCCGCTTCTCCGTCACCTTGTGCGCGTAGACCACCCCGCCGACGGCGTCGGTGACCGTCGCGACGAGGAACGGCTCGTGGCGCACCCCCTGGGCCGCGATCGTCGCATACGCCGACGCCATGTCGAGGGGGTGCGGGGACGCCGTGCCGAGCACGTTCGCGGGGTTCGCCTCGAGCCCGGCGGTATCCGCGGGAAGACCCGCTCGGACGGCGGCGTCGACGACCTTGTCCGGGCCGACGTCGCGGGCGAGCTGCACGTACACGGTGTTGACGGAGTGCTCCGTCGCGGTCGTGAGGGTGATCTTCCCGAAATTCTCGTTGCCGAAGTTCTTCACCGGCTTGCTGAATCCCGCGATGGTTTGGGGGGAGGCGCCGCTATACACGCTCTCGAGCCCGATGCCCTTCTCCAGGGCCGCGATGAGTGCGAACGGCTTGAACGTGGAACCCGCCTGCGCGATGTCCTGCGTCACCGCGTCGCGCTGAATCGTCACGTAGTCCGCGCCGCCGTACATGGACGTGATGGCGCCTGTGGTCGGATCGAGGGTGACGATGGCGAGCCGCAGGTTGGGGCTGTGGTCCTCGGGAAGGGTCGCCGCGGCGTTCTGTGCCGCCTGCTGCGTGGCCCAGTCGATCGAGGTGACGATCGTGTAGCCCCCCGTCTCGACGGCGTCCTGCGACAGGCCGGTCTTCGCCGCGACCTCGACGATCGCGTCCCGGAGGAGGTAGCCCTGGGGCCCTCCGAAGACGTTGTTCTTGCGGTATTCGGCCGTCTCGGGGAAGTCGAGGCGAAGGCGTTCGGACGGCGTCAGCCACCCCTCGGTGACCATTCCGTCGAGAACATAGTTCCATCGGGCTTCCGCCTGCACGGGGTCGACGCGGGGATCCCACGCGCTCGGCGCCGGGATGATTCCGGCGAGGAGGGCGGCCTGCGAAAGCGTCAGGTCGGCGGCGTTGACGTTGAAGTATTCGCGCGCCGCGGCCTGGATGCCGTACGCGCCGCGGCCGAAGTAGATCGTGTTCATGTAGTTCTCGAGGATGCGGTCCTTGTCCTGCTGCTGGTCGATCTTGAGGGCGAGGAGGGCCTCCTTGATCTTGCCCCGGATGTCCGTCGTCGTCTCCCCGACGTAGTAGCGCTCGACGTACTGCTGGGTGATGCTCGAGCCGCCCTGCTTGTGGCCGAGGACGACCGTCTTGAACAGCGCGCGCGCCGTCCCGGCGAAGTCGATCCCGGGATTCGAGTAGAAGGTGCGGTCCTCGGCCGAGACGATCGTGTGGGGAACGTAGTCGGGCAGGTCGCTGATCGACACCGACTCGCGATTGGCCAGCCCAATACGGCCCATCTCCGTGGTGCCGTCGGCGTAGTAGAAGATCGAGGATTGCGCCTGAGCGAAGTCGGCGGGGAGGGGGACCTTGACCCGCGCGTACCAAATGGACAGTCCGACGACCACGATGGTGCCGAGCACGAGGCCGATCGTCACGCCCCACGCGCCAACGCGCCTCAGGATGCGAACCCAGCGGGGGCGGGAGTTTCGCCGCGCGGCCTTCCGCAGGGCGCCGGTGTTCCGCGTCGCCGACGCCGCAGTTCCGGTTCGTGTCGTCGGCTTCGCGAGGCGATTCGACGAGTTCGAGGGGCGGGGTTGCTGGCCGCTTCGTCCGGTCACGGGAACGCGCGGCGGCTGGGACCGCGTCGTGCGGCGTTCCGGGGGCTTCCGCGAATCGGTCACGTCAGGAGTCTAGGCGCGG
>JADGOS010000029.1 GCA_017882825.1 Demequinaceae bacterium
GGATACAAACTCGGGGTCAACGACCCGATAGGGAGTCTCACCGGGAAGAACATAGACGAGCCGGTCCCGCGCCTGCGCAATGACGTACGCGGGATCGTTCCACCGCGCCACCTGACCCTGAAGGTCATCCACCTGGGCCTGGGCGTCGACGACCTGCCCCTGGAGGTCCTGAAGGGTCTCCTGCTGCTTGAGGTAGGCGCGCACGGACGGCACCATCACCGCGAGCGCGAGCGCCATGACCCCAGTCAGAACGACGGCCCGCCACGACATCGAGGACGCCGCTGACGGCGGAGAGACGACGGGCGTCGAACGCTGTGGAGTTGACCGTGCCGGCGCCGAACGCTGCGGCGCCGAACGCTGCGGTACCGAACGCTCGGGGGCGCTCGCGCGCGACCCGCCAGCCCTCGGTACGCCCCCGCGCGGCGTGGGGCGCGCACGCGGCTGAGACGAGCGCGGCGCGCCGGGACGCTGGGGGGCCTTCACGCCCACCATTGTCCCCGCGCGCCGCGCCGTGGACCCGCTGCTTGCGCCGCGAGTCGAGGGTTGACTACTGTGCGAGCTTCGGGAAGGCCGAGCGCCCCGCGTAGACCGCGGCACCCTCGAGCTCTTCCTCGATGCGCATGAGCTGGTTGTACTTGTTGACCCGCTCGCCGCGCGCCGGGGCGCCCGTCTTGAGCTGACCCATGCCGTACGCGACCGCGAGGTCGGCGATCGAGGTGTCCTCGGTCTCGCCGGAACGGTGCGACACCATCGCGGTGAATCCGGCGCGCTGCGCCATCGTCACGGCGTCGGTCGTCTCGGAGACGCTTCCGATCTGGTTGAGCTTCACGAGGAGCGAGTTCGCCGACTTCTCGGCGATGCCCCGCGCCAGACGGATGGGGTTGGTGACGAAGATGTCGTCGCCGACGATCTGCGTCGTCTGTCCCACGGTCGCGGTCATCTCGGCCCAGTGCGGCCAGTCTTCCTCGTCCAGCGGGTCCTCGATGGAGATGAGGGGGTAGTCCTTGACGAGGTGCGCGTAGAACGTGATGAGCTCCTCGGAGGTCTTGGTGCCACCCTCGAACGTGTACTTGCCGTCCTTGAAGAAGGCCGACGCCGCGACGTCGAGCGCGAGCGAGATGTCGACGCCGGGCTTGTAGCCGGCCTTCTCGATCGCAGAGACGATCAGGTCGAGCGCCTCGCGGTTGGAGCCGAGGTTCGGGGCGAATCCACCCTCGTCGCCGAGACCGGTCGCGAGGCCCTTCGCCTTGAGCACCGACTTGAGGTTGTGGTAGACCTCGGCGTTCCAGCGAATGGCTTCGCGGATCGTCGGGGCGCCGATCGGCGCGATCATGAACTCCTGGATGTCAACGTTCGAGTCCGCGTGCGAACCGCCGTTGAGGATGTTCATCATCGGGACGGGCAGGATGTGCGCGTTCGCGCCGCCGATGTACTTGTACAGCGGCAGGTCGGAACTGTCGGCCGCGGCCTTGGCCACGGCGAGCGAAACGCCGAGGATCGCGTTGGCGCCGAACGTCGCCTTGTTGGGCGTGCCGTCCAGGTCGATCATCGTCTGGTCGATGAGGCGCTGATCGGTCGCCTCGAGTCCGACAACGGCGGGGGCGATGGTGTCGATGACCGAGTCAACGGCACCAAGAACACCCTTGCCGAGGTAGCGCTTCGCGTCGCCATCGCGACGCTCGACGGCCTCAAACGCACCGGTCGATGCGCCCGAAGGAATTCCGGCGCGTGCAAACGTGCCGTCGTCCAGGGCGACCTCGACCTCAACGGTGGGGTTGCCGCGCGAGTCAAGAATCTCGCGGGCTCCAACGGCCTCAATGCTGGCCATGATGCTCCTTGAATTGTTGGGATTGTCCGCCACCGAGTCTATCTTCGGACCTCTTGCCTTATGACAGACGGAAGTCCTACGATGCGGCGCCCGGCCGGTTGGCCTCGGCCTCGCGCACCGCGAGCTCCAGCGAACGGACCGCCTCGCGAAGAGCGCCCTCGGCGTCCACGCCCTCCGCCTCTGCTCGCGCGACGATAGCCAGGAGGGAGGGCCCGACGCCGACTCCCGCCTCGGCGCGGTACGGGACACCCGCGCTCCCCGCGCGAGAGAGGACCTTCTGGGCGCGCTGAAGCGCCGGAAGCGCCGCCGGGATGCCGTCGAAAACCGAGGCGCGGGTCTTCGCCTCGCCCTTGATTCGCTCCCAATTCGCGTGAACCTCGTCGGCGCCGGAGACGGAGACGTCCCCGAACACGTGGGGGTGCCGCGCCACGAGCTTGTCCGTGAGCGTGGCCGCGACGTCGTCGATTCCGAAGGGGTCCGTGGGGTGCTCCTGCGCCAGGCGCGCGTGGAACACGACCTGGAGCAGGACGTCGCCTAGTTCCTCGCGCAGATCCTCGCGCGTCCCGCCCTCGATGGCGTCCGCCAGTTCGTATGCCTCTTCGATGGCGTGGCGGGCGAGCGACTCGTGCGTCTGCTCGGCGTCCCACGGGCAGCCGCCAGGCGACCGGAGGCGATCCATCACCTCGATCAGGCGCGCGAACTCGTCACCCAACCGAGACCCACGTCGGCGAGGCTCCGGCAAACCCGCTGGTCTGCTTGAAGGGAACGAAGAGCAGGTCTCCCAGCGACGCCTTGCCCGCAACGACGTCGTTGAGTCCACTGTTGACGGTCTTCACGTATTGGGCGTGAGTGAACGACCCGTATCGCGGGCTCGCGACGACGCCCGCCTCCGCGTCGATCCCGGCCTGGTTCAGCACGGTGGCGCCCTCCGGGCTCGTCAACAGGTAGTAGAAGGCGAGGAGGTAGTGAACGAGTTCGAGGGCCTCCGGGGTGGCGGTGCCGCCGTTCTTGTTGTACGCGATCCACTCTTGCGCCGCGGTCTGCAGCTTGGTGTCCGAAATGGGCGTTCCCAACTTCTCGGCCGCCGCGACAAGGTCCGGTCCGAGGAGAAGCATCGTGAGGGGCTCCCCGGCGCCGCTCGACGCGGTCCCGAGGTCCGCGTAGGCCTGGCTCATGTCGAGCACCTGCTGATTCGTGACGACCCTGTCGCCGTAGGTCGCGGCGACGCCGGGTTCCCCCTGCCCGGGAACGGCGCAGGCGGAGAGCGCGAGCGTGGCGAACACGGCGACGGCGCCGACGATGCGCCTTCTCAGAAGGGTCATGGCGCCATACTAACCGCGCCGAGCGAGGCATCCAGAACTGTGCGCGCCCAGTCGAGCGCGGCCAGGCCCGAGACCGGCTCGCCGCTGCCCGCGGCGAGGGGCGTCGGGACGAGGATCTGGCGAACCGCGGGCTTGAGGATGGTCCCGGGGAAGAGCCGACGGACACGGAGCGCCGCGCTGTCGGGAAGGTCGAGCGGGCCGAACCGGACGTACTTGCCCTGGGCGGCGGCGGTCGTCACGCCCCGTCTCACGAGCTCGCAGCGCAGGGCCGCCACGGAGAAGAGATTGCGCGCGGCCTCGGGAAGCGGGCCGTAGCGGTCGGCGAACTCCTCCTGGACCGAGGCGAGCGCCGCCTCGTCCGGGGCATCCGCGATCTTCCTGTAGGCCTCGAGGCGGAGCCTCTCGTGGGGGATGTAGTCCGCGGGAAGGTGCGCGTCGATCGGGAGGTCAATGGTGACCTCCTCCGCCTCCTCCGGACCGTCGCCGCGGAACGACGCGACCGCCTCGCCGACCATCCGCATGTAGAGGTCGAATCCCACGCCCTCGATGTGCCCGGACTGCTCCGCGCCAAGGAGGTTGCCCGCCCCCCGGATCTCGAGGTCCTTCATCGCGACCGCGGTGCCCGAGCCGAGGTCCGTGTGCGCCGCGATGGTCTGGAGGCGGTCGTGCGCGAGCTCGGTGAGGGTCCGGTCGGCCTGGTACAGGAAGTACGCGTAGGCGCGCTCCCGCCCGCGGCCGACGCGGCCGCGGAGTTGGTGGAGTTGGCTGAGGCCGAAGGCGTCCGCCTTTTCCACCACGAGGGTGTTCGCGTTCGGGATGTCCAGCCCGGTTTCCACGATGGTCGTGCAGACCAGGACGTCGAAGCGCTTCTCGTAGTAATCGACGATCACGCTCTCAAGCTGGTGCTCCGACATCTGACCGTGGGCGATGCCGATGCGCGCCTCGGGAACGAGTTCTTGCAGGCGGGCGGCCGCGCTGTCGATGGAGCGGACCGTGTTGTGGATGTAGAAGACCTGTCCGTCGCGCAGGAGTTCCCGGCGGATCGCCGCGATGATCTGGCCGTCCTCGTGCGGGCCGACGTACGTGAGGATCGGAAGCCGCTCCTCCGGCGGGGTCGCGAGCGTAGAGAGCTCCCGGATCCCCGTGACCGCCATCTCGAGCGTCCGCGGAATGGGGGTCGCCGACATCGACAGGACGTCTACCGAGGTGCGCATCGCCTTGAGGGTCTCCTTGTGTTCCACGCCGAACCGCTGCTCCTCGTCGATGATCACGAGGCCCAGGTTTTTGAACCGGACCTGCCCGGTGATCAGGCGGTGCGTCCCGATCACGAGGTCGATCGTGCCGTCGGCGAGACCCTCCTCGACGAGCCGGGCCTCCTTGTCCGTCTGGAAGCGCGACAGGGCGGCGACCTTGACGGGGAACGGGGCGAAGCGCTCGGCGAACGTGTCGGCGTGCTGCCGGACCAGGAGGGTCGTGGGCACCAGGAGCGCGACCTGCGTCCCGCCTTGAATCGCCTTGAACGCGGCGCGCACGGCGATCTCGGTCTTCCCGAAGCCGACGTCGCCGCAGATCAGGCGATCCATCGGGACCTCGCGCTCCATGTCCTCCTTGACCTCGTCGATGCTCGAGAGTTGGTCGGGCGTCTCGATGTACGGGAACGCCTCCTCCAGTTCGCGCTGCCACGGGGTGTCCGGCCCGAAGGCGTGCCCCTTAGTCGCCATCCGCGCGCTGTACAGGCGGATGAGTTCGGCAGCGATCTCGCGAATCGCGCGCCGCGCCTTGCCCTTGGTCTTCGCCCAGTCCGCCCCGCCCATCTTGCTGAGTGAGGGGGCCTCGCCCCCGACGTACTTGGTGACCCGATCGAGGTGGTCCGTCGGGACGGAGAGGCGATCGCCCGGCATGCCCTTCCGCGACGGGGAGTACTCGATGACGATGTACTCGCGCTCGATCCCGCGCACCGTCCGCGTCACGAGCTCGACGAACCGGCCGATGCCGTGACGCTCGTGGACGACGAAGTCGCCCGGGCGAAGCTGAATGGGGTCGACCGACGCGCGGCGGCGGGCCGGCGTCTTGCCTTGGACGGGCGCGACGCCCGCGCGGCCCGTCAGGTCGCGCTCGCCCAGCACCAGCAGGGAGGAACCCGGGGCGGAGAACCCCTCGTGCATCACCCCTGGCACGATGCTCACGACCCCCGGGACGGATTCGTACCGGCCCTGGACCCGGGCGGCAAGCTCCGCCTCCCCGCACTTCTCGGCGAGGCGCTCGGCGCTGCCCTGCCCCGCCGCGGCGATCACGACCTTCCAGCCCCCGCCGAGTCGCGCCCGCATGGCCTCGATCGCGGCCTCGGGCGAGGTGGCCTGCTCGAAGGGCTCGACGATGCCGGTGGCGAGGGCCTCCGCGCCCCCGAATGGCCCCACGCTCCCCCACGAGATCCCCTGGGCGAGCGCGGAGGCCTGGACGTCTTCGAGGGACCTGAAGGACCCAGCTTCCGCGCCCACGGGCGCGGGCGCTCCGGCGGTCGCGGCGGACCATGCCGCGTGGAGGAACTCGTCCGCGGTCTTCGTCAGATCCTCGGCGCGGCGCTCAAGACGCTCTGGCTCAAGGGTGATGACCTTCGATCCAGGCGGGAGCTCATCGACAATGGTCACGAGGCCGTCGACCAGGACGGGGAGGAGGCTCTCCATCCCCTCAACCGCGATCCCCTCGGCGACCCGCGCGAACAGGTCGCGAGCGCTCGCGGTGGTCCCGGCGAAGGCCGCGGCCCTGGCGCGAACCTCGTCCGTGAGAAGCATCTCGCGGCACGCGGGCGCCACGAGCAGGTCGGATTCGCCGAGCGACCGCTGGTCCGCGACCGAGAACTGCCGGATCGACTCGACCTCGTCGCCGAAGAACTCGACGCGGGTCGGGTGGGGATCCGTCGGCGCGAAGACGTCGACGATGCCGCCGCGGACCGCGAACTCGCCGCGCCGCTCGACCATGTCGACGCGGGCGTAGGCGGCGCGCGTTAGGGCCGCCGTCACCTCGGTAAGGTCGCGCCGCTCGCCGACCCTCAGTTCCACGGGTTCGATCGCACCGAGGCCCGGCGCCATGGGCTGAATGGCCGCGCGGAGCGGTGCGACCACGATGCGCGGCTCGGCCCCTGGCGTTGCGAGGCGGCGAAGGGTCGTGAGTCGCCGAGCGACCGTGTCGGCGCGAGGCGAGAGGCGCTCGTGCGGGAGCGTCTCCCAGGAGGGGAAGAGCGCGATCGAGTCGGGGTCGAGGTACGCGCCCAGCGCGGTCGCGAGCTCCTCCGCCTCTCTGCCCGTCGCCGTGATCGCGAGCGTCGTGCGGGCACCCTCGGAGGCGAGCGCGACGAGTGCAGGGAACGCTCCACGCGAGGCGATGACGCGGGAGGCGGCGGCACCGGAGGCAGCGACCCGGGAGGCGGCGCCACGGGACGCGGCGCCGCTCTGGATGGGCGACACGGCGACGCGCAGCGCATCGAGTATGCCGACGAGGGGTCGATCCTCCGTCACTGCCCGTCCCTCCCCGCTGCGGCGTGGCCCGCTTCGTCGGCCCCGTCGTTTCGGGCGCGCGAACCGCTCCGGCGTTTGCCGGCACCTTCAGGCTAGTGCGCGCGGCGCGCGCGGGCGTCCGTCCGTACGCGGATCGCCGCCCCGCGATCACCACAGACGCGGGGCGCCGATCCGGCGGCGACTCTCCGTGTCGACGCGCCCCAAACTGGCTGTCTCGGGGCGCGTCGACGTGCCCGGCGGGGCGGTGTCAGAGACCTTGCGAGAGTCGGTAGTAGGCCGCGTTGCCGCGCATCTCCTGCTCGAAAGCGAGGACCGCAGTCGACTCATCGATCGCGAGCAATTCGATGCGCGACAGGCGCGCGAACTCCCGGATCACGTCCAGGCCGATCTGGTTCGACATGACGGTGTGGTGGGCGGCTCCGGACATCAGCCAGCAGGTCGCCGACGTTCGGAAGTCGGGACGCGGCTTCCACACGGCGTGGCCGACGGGAAGCTTCGGCATCGCCGCGGGCAGGGGCACGTTGTCGACCACGTTGGCGACCAGGCGGAAGCGCTCGCGCTGGTCGCTCATGGCGACGACGATTGCCGGCCCGGCATCGGCGGTGAAGACCAAGCGCACGGGATCTTCCTTTCCGCCGATGCCGAGCGGGGCAATCACGAGGCGCGCCTTCGCCGAGGACAGCGCCGCGTTGACCTCGAGCATGTGGGCGCCGAGGATCAGTTCCTTGCCCGGCTCGAGGTGGTATGTGTAGTCCTCCATGAGGCTCGCGCCTCCGGGGAGCCCTGCCCCCATCACGGCGGCGGCGCGGACGAGGACTGCGGTCTTCCAGTCACCCTCTGCGCCGAAGCCATAGCCGTCCGCCATGAGGCGCTGGACCGCGAGGCCGGGAAGTTGCCTGAGGGTGCCGAGGTCCTCGAACGAGTCCGTGAAGGCCGAGAACCCACCGGCCTCGAGGAACGAACGAAGTCCGATTTCGATCTTGGCGCCGTACAGCAGGGAGTCGGCGCGCGCGCCCCCGGGCTTCAACTCGTCGGCCACGTCGTAGAGCTCGACGTATTCCTTGACCAGCGCGGCGGCGTCCGCATCGGACACCGCGTGAACAGCGTCGGCGAGTTCGTTGATCGGCCAGGTGTTGACCTGGACCCCCAACATGATCTCGGCCTCGGTCTTGTCGCCCTCGGTAACGGCGACATAGCGCATGTTGTCGCCGAAGCGGGCCACCTTCATCGAGCGGGTGGCCCAGCGGCCCAGCGCGGCGCGAACCCAAGTGCCCACGTCCTTTTGGACGGCGGGGTCGGAGGCGTGGCCAACGACCGTGGTCCGTGGGAGTCCCATGCGCGACTCGATGTAGGCGTGCTCCCGGTCACCGTGCGCGGCCTGGTTGAGGTTCATGAAGTCGAAGTCGATCTTGTCCCACGGCAGCGCCACGTTCGCCTGAGTGTGGAGGTGAAGCATCGGCTTGTCGTTGGCGCCGAGGCCACCGATCCACATCTTCGACGGGCTGAAGGTGTGCATCCACGCAACGACGCCGAGGACGTTGTCGGCGGAGTTGGCGTCGAGGAAGAATCTGCGGATCGCGTCGGAGCTCTTGAGCACCGGCTTCCACACGATCTTCACGGGAATGTCGCTCGACTTGTTCAGCAACTCGACGACCTGCTTGGACTGCTCCGCCACCTGGGCGAGCGTCTCGGGGCCGTAGAGGTCCTGGCTACCGGTGGCGAACCACACCTCGAACTGTGCGAGGTCGGGAATGATGCTGCGCGCGGACATATCAGTTCTCCTTGGGCTTCTGGCCATACACGTTTTGGTATCGGTCGAACAGGGCGTCAATCTTGTCCTGGGGAATCGGGATCGGCTTGCCGAGTTGCAAGGCGATGTGAATGGTGCGGGCGACGTCCTCACACATGACGGCCGCCTTGACGGCGTCCTTGGCATCCTTGCCAATGGTGAAGACGCCGTGGTTTTGCATGAGCACCGCGCGGGAGCGGTGACCCGAGAGGGTCTGCACGATCCCGCGGCCGATCGAGTCGTCGCCGATGATCGCGAACGGCCCCACGGGGATCTCGCCGCCGAATTCGTCGGCCATGCCCGTGATGACGCAGGGAATCGCCGCGCCGCGGGCGGCCCACGCCGTCGCGTACGTCGAGTGCGTGTGGACCACGCCGCCGATGTGAGGCATGTTGCGGTACACGTAGGCGTGGGCGGCCGTGTCGCTCGACGGGCTCCGGTCCGACCCCGGCGTTCCCGCGACGACGTTGCCGTCAAGGTCGCACAGGATCATGGTGTCCGGGGTGAGGTCCTCATACTCGACGCCGCTGGGCTTGATGACGAAGAGGTCCGCTCCCGGGACGCGACCGCTGATGTTTCCCCCGGTCCAGATCACGAGTTCGTAGCGCGTGAGTTGGGCGTGGAGCCGCGCAACGTCCGCGCGAATGCACTCGATCGCGGCCTCGACCCCCGGCGTGTTGGCGCTCATGCCAGGACCTCCCTGCGCCGAGCCTTGAGGCGCTTCATCACGTCGTTCGCGCCTCGCCCGAAGTAGTCGTGCAGAAGCGTGTACTCCGCGAAGAGCGCGTCGTAGGCCTTGGCGGCCTCCTCGTTGGGCTGGTACGCACCCCGCTCGACGCGGCCCATGGCGTTGCCAGCTTCCGCGACCGATGCGTAGGCGCCCGCGGCCACGGCGGCATGGATCGCGCTTCCGAGAGCGGGACCCTGGTCCGACGCGATCGTTGAGAGCGGGAGGCGCAGAACATCGGAGTACATCTGCATGAGCGCCTTGTTCTTCAGCAGCCCGCCCGCGACGACGAATTCCGTGACGGGAACGCCGGAGGCCTTGAAGGTCTCGACAATGGTGCGGGTGCCGAACGCGGTCGCTTCGAGGAGGGCGCGGTATCCCTGCTCGGCGCGCGTGGCCAGGGTCTGTCCCACGATGATGCCGGACAGCGCGGTGTCCACGAGCACCGAGCGGTTGCCGTTGTGCCAGTCGAGTGCGACGAGGCCGTGCGCGCCGACGGGCTCCTCGAAGGCGAGGTCGGTCAGGTACTGATGGATGGACTTCCCCGCGGCCTTGGCCTCGTCGAAGTAGCGACCCGGCACCTGGTTGGCCACGTACCACGCGAAGATGTCGCCGACGCCCGATTGGCCGGCTTCGTAGCCGAAGAAGCCCTCCATGATCCCGCCATCGACCACGCCGCACATTCCGGGGACCTCGGCGAGCGAGGTGCCGTTCATGACGTGGCACGTCGAGGTGCCCATGATCGCGAGCATCTGTCCCGGCTCGACCGCCTTGGCGGCGGGGGCGGTCACGTGTGCGTCCACGTTTCCCACGGCGACGGCGATGCCCTCGGGAAGCCCAGTCCATGCGGCCGCCTCGGCGGTCAGGCCGCCCGCGCGCTCGCCCAACTGCCCGATCCGGTGCGCCAGCTTGGTCGCGGCGAAACCCTTGAACGCGGGGTTGAGGGCGGCCTCGAATTCCTCGGAGGGATAGGCGCCATCCTGAAGAATGCCCTTGTATCCCGCGGTGCACGCGTTGCGGAGGTACTCGCCGCACAGTTGCCAGATGATCCAGTCGGCGGCCTCCACCCACAGGTCCATGCGCGCGAAGATCTCCGGATCCTCCTCGACGAGTTGGAGCGCCTTGGCATACTCCCACTCGGAGGAGATGAAGCCGCCGTAGCGGGGAAGCCACGACTCGCCACGCTCGCGCGCAACCGCGTTGATGCGGTCAGCCTGCCCCTGGCCCGCGTGGTGCTTCCACAACTTGACGTACGCGTGCGGCCGGTCGCGGAAGCCGTCGACCTCGCACAGCGGCGTGCCATCGGCGAGCACGGGCAGCGGTGTCGATGCCGTGAAGTCCGTCGCGATGCCGATCACCAGGGAGGGATCGATCCCGGAGTTCTTGATCGCCTCGGGGACGGCGCGGCGGAGGACCTCACGGTAGTCGTTGGGATCCTGGAGGGCCCACTCGGGCGGAAGCGCCGCTCCCGTCGCGGCGAGCGTCGTGTCCATGACCGCGTGCTCGTATTCGTGCACCGCGGTACCCAGTTCGGCGCCATCGCTCACCCGAACGACGAGCGCGCGCCCCGAGAGGGTGCCGTAGTCGACGCCGATCACATAGCGATCAGACCCGTCAGGTTGTTCACTCACGACCCGGCCTCCTTGCCTTCCGACGAGCACTGACGTCTGCCCTGTCGCGGAGCAAGCGACGAAAGTTGCCCCGCCCGAACCTCCGCACGGCGCCTCGACGCTTCGTCAAGGCCGCGGGTCGGCCGCCACTGGTGGGCGTCCGACTCGGAGCACCGAGCGGTTCCTCTGGAAATGTTAGCGGTAACACTCCCCGGGATGCAACGCGCCCATCGGCCCCGATTCCTGGCGGCTGGCGTGCCGAAACGGCCAATGCGGATCAGATCGAACAGCCCGACGCGGCGCTCCGGCGCCTCGCGGTCCTCCACCTTGACGACAGCATCGCGCATGTCATCCGGGGTGTTGGGGTGGCCGTTGACTGCCCGCGAGACCCTCCTCGGCACGCGCGGCTATTCGGCCGAGTGGAACCTCTGCTGGGCGGCCTCAAGCCCGATGAGAACGATCGCCTCTACCGCGTCGGCCGCAACGCCGACCATCCACTGGGCGTCCGCGCGCTCCCTCGCGGCGAACGGCCTGAGGACGTAGTCCGCGGCATCCATGTGGCCCGGGGGACGACCCACCCCGCCGCGAACCCGAATGTAGTCCTTGGTCCCGAGCGCCCTGGTGATGTCCTTGAGCCCGTTGTGGCCCCCCTCGCCGCCACCGCGCTTGATCTTGACGGTACCCAGGGGCAGGTCGATGTCGTCGTGGAGGACGATCACATCGCGCGCCTCGACGGAGTAGTACTTCGCGAGCGCCGCCACGGGGCCGCCGCTGAGGTTCATGTAGGTCAGCGGTATGCCGAGCACGACTCCCGGTCCCGGAGCCCCGGCCGAACCTGCGAGCCGAATGGTGCCGACACGCGCGTGCGCCTTGTGCGCGGCGAGCGTCACCCCCCCGCGCCGAGCCAACTCCGAGACGACGAGTTGCCCGACGTTGTGGCGGGTGCCCGAGTACTCCGGCCCGGGGTTGCCCAGGCCGACGACGAGCGCGGCCACGGTCATCCCCCGCTACTCGGCGGCTGCGGCCTCGGCGGCTGCGGCCTCGGCGGCTGCGGCGCTCGCCTGAGAGGCCTCGGCGGCAACCGCGGCGTCGGCGGCTTCGTCGGCGACCGATGCGCGCGGGTGCGTAACCGCGACAACGATCGTCTCGGGGTCGGTCACGAGCTCCGAACCCACAGGCAAGGCAATGTCACCGGCGAGGATCTTGTCGCCATCGGCAAGGCCCTCGACGGAGATCTCGATCGCCTCGGGAAGGTGGGTTGCCTCCGCGAGGATCGACAGCATGTTGTGTTCGAGCATGACGATCGTCCCGGAGATCGAATCGCCGACGACATGAAGCGGAACGTCAACGGTCAGCTTCTCGCCCTTGCGAACGATGAGGAGGTCAACGTGCTCGATGATCTGGCGGACCGGGTCGCGCTGGACGTCCTTGGCGATCGCCATACTCTCGGCTTTGCCGATGACGATGGTCAGCAACGCGTTCGCGTGCTTGAGGGCCATCATCGTCTGGTGACCGGGCAAGAGGACGTGGATAGGGGCGGCGCCGTGCCCATAGAGGACGGCGGGGATTTGGCCCGCGGCACGCGCGCGACGCGACGCACCCTTGCCGAACTCGGTGCGTTCGGCGGCGGCGAGCTTCAGGGCGTCGGACATCGGTGGTCTCCTCGTTAGCGGTCAGGTCGCGGGTCCGGGCGAGGAAGGGCACCGTGCGCCTGCCGCGTCGATGACGGAGGCCGCAGCACTCCCTCGCCGTGGAACGCGCCAAGTGTACCGGGCCGCGTCCCGGTGCGCGAATCGCTACACTTGGCGAGGGAGAGGATGTGGGGTCATGGGGGCTTCGCTGCTCAGGGTTGGCGCGTCTGCGGCGATGATCGCGGCGCTGGTTACGTTGTCCGCGTGCTCCTCGCATCCCTCGGCGAGCGCGTCCTCCCACCCCACCGTGACCCATCCGACCGCGACCGCCTCTGCGGCGCCGTCGCCCACTGCGACGTCCACGGCCGCAGTCTTCGCCGGCCGAAACGCCTCCATGACGGACGACGAGGCGCTTGCGCGTCTCGCCAGTCCCAAGACCGGCGAGACATGGTTCTCCAACCCCAGACCGATCGGCGCTCCGAGTTGGGCCGCTGGCAATCCGAATCTGGACCCCTCGACGATATCCTGGTTCGAGTTCGGGATGCGGGCTGGCAACACGATCGTGGGCTACGTCGACCAGAACATCCAGGAACTCTTCGAGCGAAGCCAGGGCGGAACCTGGCAATGGATCGGCGCGCCGTCCGCGAGGCAACCAGCCACGGGTGCGTCTGGCGTGACCTTCGGGTCCGCCGAGGTCCCGCTCAACGAGACGATCTACTACGACTCGCTGACGCTTCCCTCTCGGTTCACCCTGCCGAGCGGCGAACCGCTCGAGGTCCACGAGAACGATAAGGGCGGGCTCGCGAACCCGGGGTACACCGTCGCCAACCAGCCCACGGGGACGACCGTTGACTCCCTCGGCGGCTACTCGATCATCCGCTACACGACGCCGGTCACCTTCGTCTGGGCGGAGGTCTACAGCGTGACCGCGCCTGCCGGCGTGACGTACCAGGATCTGTACTACATGCTCCGCTCGCCGTATGGCACCTACATCCCCCTGTTCTACGATCCCTTCCCAGGCCTCGACGCCGTCACGTGGTCCGTGCCAACCTCGATCGCCTCCGATGGCTCCTCCTACCTCGCGGACCTCAACGACATCTCCTGCGGGATGTGGGAGAAGGATCACAACACCATCGTGGTGGGCGTCCCGGCCGCGGAGTGGAAGGTCGGCGGCAAGACGAGCCTCGGCCAGAGCGTGTACGTCCCGACCTCCTCCAACCGACTGCTTCAGCCGCTCTATGACTCGTACGCGGCCGCCAAATCGAAGGCGGGTCAACCGGCCGCAAGCCTCGACGCCTTCAGGACTGCGCCGGCATTCGTCGGCTACGTGATTCCGGGAACGAGCCAGTGGCTCGCGTACCTCAACGGCGCGTACTCCGGCCGCGCTTGGTGTTAGCGAGCCCGGTGTTAGCGGGCCCGGTGTTTGCGGGGCCGGTGTCAGCGGACGCGGTGAAGGGGGCCCAGGGCAACCGTGGCCCAACCTGGGCCGCGTCTCGGGCTAGGAATTCCCGCCGAACAGGCTCGTCACCGAGCCGTCGTCAAAGACCTCTCGGATCGCGCGGGCGATGAGCGGGGCGATCGGGAGGACCATCAACTTGTCAAAACGCTTCTCGTCGGCGATCGGTAGGGTGTCCGTCACCACGACCTCCGTGATATTCGAGTCGCGCAGGCGCTCCACCGCCGGCCCGGAGAGCAAGCCGTGGGTGCAGGCGACGATCACGCTCGCCGCACCGTTCTCAAAGAGCGCCTCTGCGGCCTGAACAATGGTGCCTCCCGTGTCGATCATGTCGTCGACCAGGACGCAGGTGCGGCCCTGAACCTCGCCGACGAGTTCGTGAACACGCACCTGGTTGGCGATGGACGGGTCGCGGCGCTTGTGGATGATCGCGAGCGGCGCACCCAGGAAGTCCGACCACTGGTCGGCGAGGCGGACGCGGCCAGCATCCGGCGAGACGACGGTGATGTGGTCAGGCGCGACGCGAGTGCGCACGTACTGCGCGAGGAGCGGCATGGCCCACAGGTGATCGACGGGGCCGTCAAAGAAGCCCTGGATCTGGGCTGCGTGGAGGTCAACGGACATGATCCGGTGGGCGCCCGCCGTCTTGAAGAGGTCGGCCATGAGGCGGGCGGAGATGGGCTCGCGACCACGGTGTTTCTTGTCCTGACGCGCATATCCGTAGCACGGAGCCACGACCGTGATTCGCGCGGCGGAGGCGCGCTTGAGCGCGTCGACCATGATCAGTTGCTCCATGATGGACTTGTTGATCGGAGCCGCGTGCGACTGAAGGACGAAGGCGTCCGCGCCGCGAACGCTTTCCCCAAAACGGATATAGAGTTCGCCATTCGCGAAGGTGTACGCGTCGGTGGGCAAGAGTTCCGTGCCGAGGCCCTCCGCGACCTGCAACGCGAGTTCCGGGTGTGCCCTGCCGGACACGAGCACGAGTCGTCGCTCGTTTGCGTTTGAGATCCCGGCGCTCATGACTCTCCCTTGGCCCCGGACCGCCTCGCGGCGGCCCTCTCTTTCTGTGCCTTCGGCGCGAGCGCCTCGGGCTTGGTCGCCGCACTGTGTTTGGTCTCAGCGCCGCGCGCGGCCTCGGCCGCCTTCGCCGAGGGAGTGCCCGGCCTCCGCCGCTCCACCCAGCCCTCGGTGGTCTGCTGGGGCGCGGAGTTCATCGCAAGCGCGCCCGCCGGAACGTCGTGACGGATGATCGCGCCGGCTCCCGTGTACGCCCCGTCGCCGATGGTCACGGGCGCGATGAGCGTGTTGTCCGAGCCAATCCGCACGTGGCTACCGACCGTCGTGTGGTGCTTGGTCACGCCATCGTAGTTGACGAAGATCGTCGCCGCGCCGATGTTGGATTCCTCTCCCACCGTCGCATCCCCGACATAGCTAAGGTGGGGAACTTTGGAGCCGCGGCCAATGTGCGCGTTCTTGGTCTCCACGAACGCGCCGATCTTCCCGTCCCTGCCGAGGTTGGTTCCGGGGCGAAGGTAGGAGAAGGGGCCGACGCTCGCGCCCGCGCCGATGACCGAGCCACTTCCGTGGGAGCGCACGATCGTGGCGCCCTCGCCCACGATGACATCGGTAAGGGTCGTGTCCGGGCCGATGGTGGCGAGCGGCGCGACCGCAGTGGTCCCGTGCAGTTGGGTTCCCGGCAGCAGGGTCACGTCCGCGGCGAGCGTGACGCCCGCGTCAATCCACGTGGTTGCCGGGTCGACGATCGTCACGCCGTCCAGCATCCAGCGTTCCAGGATCCGGGCGTTGAGTTCCGCGCCGGCCCGCGAAAGCTGCACGCGATCGTTGATGCCCTCGGCCGCCGCGGAGTCCTCGATGATGATGGCGCGCACGGCGCCTCCCGACGCCCTCGCAACGGCGATCACGTCCGTGAGGTACATCTCGCCCTGGGTGTTCGCTCGGCCAACTCCGGCGAGCGCGGATCGCAGCGCCCCGGCGTCGAAGGCGTAGGTACCGGTATTGATCTCCGTGATCTCTCGCTCGTCGTCGGTGGCGTCGCCCTCCTCCACGATGCGGGCAACGTCGCCCGTCTCCGGGTCGCGGACGATGCGCCCGTACCCCGTTGGGTCCGTGACGATCGTCGTGAGAACCGTGACGGCGCTTCCGTCCGCTCGGTGCGACGCGGCGAGTGCCGAGAGCGTCCCGCCGTCCATGAGGGGAACATCTCCGGAGGTGACGAGCAGGGTGCCCGTGATCATTGCGGCCGCAGCGGCATCGAGCGCCGCGAGGCCGCTCCAGACGGCGCGCCCCGTTCCCGGGATCTCGTCCTGATCGGCGATGAGCGCGGTGGGCAGGACCTCCTGCACGTGCGCGGAGACCAGCTCGGCCTCGTGGCGGACCACGACGACGATGCGCCCCGGCTGGGCTTCTGCCGCCGCGGCGAGTACGTGGTGGAGGAGGGTACGGCCGGCAATGCGGTGAAGCACCTTGGGTACGGCGGACTTCATGCGCGTCCCGGCTCCTGCGGCGAGAACAATCACCGCGGCAGGTCGCTCGTCGCTCAAGGGGCCCCCTTGCTCATGCCCGACTTCGGCGCCAACGTCGTGTGCCACCACTCTACCGGGCCGACCAGGGGCCGACCGTGGGCTCCGCCCTCAGGATTCGAACCTGAACCGCAAGGCTCCAAAGGCCTGCATGCTGCCATTACACCAGGGCGGACCGTCGCCGCGAGGGCCCAGGAGAGCAGTCTGCCAGGATTCAGGGCACACTGAGAGCGTGCCAGCCGAACCCAAGCGTCCCCCCAGGTCGCGCATGACCGCGCACGAGCGCCGAGAGCAGCTTCTCGTGGTCGGACGCTCCCTGTTTGCCGAACGAGGGTTCGACGGCACCTCGGTCGAAGAGATCGCGGCGCGCGCGGATGTCTCGAAGCCCGTGGTGTACGAGCACTTCGGCGGCAAGGAGGGCCTGTACGCCGTCATCGTCGACCGCGAGGTCCAGGCCCTGCTCGGCAGATTGACCGAAGCGCTCTCACGGCGGGGACACCCCACGCAGCACGTCCAGCGGGCCGCCCTGGCTCTCCTCGGCTACATCGAAGACTCCCCCGACGGATTCCGCATTCTCGTCCGAGACTCGCCC
>JADGOS010000030.1 GCA_017882825.1 Demequinaceae bacterium
GGAGGAGGGCCGCTGGGTCTACGTGGCCTCGTTGACGCTGTACGTGTGGGGCCTCCTCCTGGCCTGGTACATCGGGGCGATGGTGATGACCCCAGCCGCGGACGGGTCGGACAACGACACCGCCGCCGGGGCCGGGCTGGTGATCCTTGGAGTCCCCGGGTTCTTCGTCGTCGCCGCACTGGTCGGGCTCGGAGCGGGCGTGGGTGCCGTCGTTCGTGCCGTGGCCCGGCGGCGCAGGCGCGCGCTGGAACTCGCCCGCTGACGGCACGCAACTCAATGCGACCAACGTCAAGGCGACCTGAGGGAGTTGTTACCGAAGGCTCGGCACCCGCTGATCCGCGCGGCTATCACCCACGCCCATCCACATTCCATCCACGAGACGTCCGCAAGGGACCGTGAACCATCGGTACCAACGGCACTTCGCGACTCCTCGCACGAACGGTAGCCGGTGGTTGCCGGAAGCAGTCGCAAGTGCTCGGAAGTCGCTGAGTCGCTCTCCTAAGGCGGGTGTCGCGCGTTCGAGTCGCGCCAGGCGCACCACGTCTCCCCCAGAATTCACGATGCCCCCGCCGGACGCCAAGTCCGGGTCCGCTGCGGAGCGACTCGGTTGGGTGCCCCTAGGGCTGGCGCAGCGCCGTGTACCCGTTGTCCATGCCGATCATGTACCCGTCCGTGCCGACGGTCTGGACGGGCGTGCCCGAGCCCGCGGGTGGTAGGAGGACGACCGGTGCCCCGCCGTCGAAGTTCACCCACCAAAGGCCGCCGCCGCCGCTCACGAGCGCGGAGGTTCCCGCGACGGCGTGGCATCTGCGGAAGGGGTATGACGCGTCCGCGCCGACTGCCTCGACCGAGCCCCCGTGCAGGACGCCGAGCCGCGAGTCGGCGTCCCCGAACCAGAACTGGACGATTCCGACGGCGCTGTCCGACCAGTAGCCGGTGAGGCCGTACTCGCCGGGACCGAAACCACCGTGCGCCATGGCGAAGCCGTCGAGTTGCGCGGTCGACACGACCTCGTAGGGCGGGGAGCCGTTCACCGGGAGTTCCTCGATCGAAATCTTGCCCGCGTCCGAGTAGCAGAGCACGGCCAGGGTGTCCCCGCGGCCCTTGCCGAGCGGGGTGTCGCAGTACGAAAGCGCGCTCCACGGGAGGGGCTCGGAGGCGCCATCGGGGGAGTACGCAAGGTACTTCTTGTCGACGGTTCCCTCGAACTCGTACCGCACCTGCATGGTCCCGATGTCGAAGTTGGTAACCATCGGCGGCGCGACCTGGATGGTGGAGGGCACGACGACCCCGGCGTCGGTGTAGAGGGCGTCGACTCCCGTGCCCTCGCAGCCCGCGCGGACCACCCAGTTCCCGCCGCGCGCCTCGCCGTACCGCGCGCTTCCGGAGCCGCTCGGGCAGAACGTCCAGGACGACGTCACCGCGCCGGACTCCATGTCGAACACGTTGAGCGTGGTGCCGGCCTGCTCCATGAGCAGGACCCCGCGCGCGTAGTCCCACGCGACCAGGTCGGGCTTGTTGAGGCCGATTCCGTCGAGGTTCGCGAGCTCGTATCGGGTCCCGTCGGGGGAAATGAGGTAGAGGATCTTCTGGTCCGGCGTCACGGTGTGCGGGTTGTTGGCGGTGTTCACCTGGGACGTGTCGTCGATCGCGACGACCCACCCGCTTCCCGCGGCGGCGAGGACGTCGGCCGTCAGGGCGGACGCGGAGGGAACGTGCGGCCCCTTGGTGACGGGGCGGTCGACGAAGGAGATCGGGGTCGCAGTCGTGCTCGGCGTCGGCATCGCGGTCGGGGTCGCGGTGCCCGATGGGCCCGGGCCGGGTGAGCCTCCGGAATCGAACCACCCGAAGGCGATGCCCGTGACGAGCGCGATGATCGCGACGAGAAGGATGATGAACCAGCCGGCGGCACTTCCGAAGAACTTGCCCATGACCCCGCCCCTCGCTTGAGCTGTCCAAACGCCCCCAACCTACGCCCAGGGGCACGCCAGAGGCCAGGCGCACCACGTTGACGCAAGGGACACGGTCCTACCGCGCTCGCGGTACGCCCAGGTGGGTGCGGGCGGATGACGACGGTTCGCGGTCCCGCGTGTGAGTCTGGAAAGACGAAACCAGCTCACGACAGGGAAGATCATGATCGAACTCCAGAACCTCACGAAACGCTTCGGCGACAAGGTTGCCGTCGACAACATCAGCGCAACCATCCGGCCCGGTGTCGTCACCGGATTTCTCGGCCCTAACGGCGCGGGCAAGTCCACGACGATGCGCGTCATCCTCGGCTTGGATCGAGCGACTTCCGGGTCGGCATTGGTCAACGGACACGCGTACGTGACGTCGCTTGCCCCGTTGGCTGAGGTGGGAGGCCTGCTCGACGCCAAAGGCGTCGACAAGACCCGGTCGGCCCGCAATCACCTTCTGTCCCTCGCCGCAACGGTGGGAATCGGATCACGGAGGGTCGACGATGTCCTGGGCGCCGTCGGTTTGAGCGACGTCGCGGGCAAGGCCGCGGGGGAATTCTCGCTCGGCATGGGCCAGAGGCTGGGAATCGCTGCCGCGCTCCTTGCCGACCCCGGCGTGCTCATCCTCGACGAACCCGTCAATGGCCTCGACCTGGAGGGAATCCGGTGGATTCGCGAACTGCTCACTGAGTTCGCCGCCGAGGGTCGCACCGTGCTCCTGTCCTCGCATCTGATGAGCGAGATGGAGGTGGTCGCCGGGCACCTCATTGTCATCGGCCTCGGCCAGATCCTCGTCGACTCATCGATGGACGAGTTCATCGCGGGGTCCTCCCAGGGAGTCGTGGTCGTCACCTCGCCGGACTCGAGCAGGCTAGTGCCGCTCCTTGCTGGGGAGGGTGTCATGGTGACCCCGGCGGATGAGGGCCGCCTCGAGGTTCGGGGCCTGACCGCGGACGTCATCGGTGACCGGGCCGCGAAACATGGCGTCCGTCTCCACCAACTCCTCACCGTCACGACCTCGCTCGAGACTGCGTATCGCGAACTCACTCGAGACAGCATCGAATACACGGGCACGGTCGGGCACCGCGACGGAGCCCGAACAGCCACCACCACCTCAAGGAGGGCCGCCTGATGGTTACCACCGCCACCACTGCAGTCATCGTTGCCGAGACTTCGGCCGCGCACCGTCCCACCTACGCAACCCCCGTTCGACCCCAGACCCTGCGACGGACGATTCACTCGGAGTGGATCAAGTTCCGCACGCTGCGGTCCAGTTGGATCGGTCTCGCCTCGGTTGCGTTCGTCCTGGTCGCGCTCGCCGCGGCAGCATCGGCCGTCTCGGCCGGAGCGATCACACCGCCCGACGGCGGGCCCCCGGTCGGCGGTGCCGGCTTCTCGATGGGCCCCCTCGAGACCGTCCTCACAGGCGCGAACTTCGCCGTGCTCCTACTGGGCGTGTTCGGAGCTCTGGCTGGAGCGCGCGAGTTTGGATCGGGGATGATCACGGCGAGCGTCATGGCGGTCCCCCGTCGGTCGCAGATTGTCATCGCCAAGGCCCTCGTCTTCGGGGCGTCGTCCCTCGTCGTCGCGGTCGTCGGCGTACTGGGCGCGTTCTGGATCGGGATGGGCATCCTCTCCGCCGGCGGCCAAGCCACCGTCGGGCTGATGGACGCCGGGGTGCTGCGACAGGTCCTCGGCATGGCGGTCTACGTTACGGCGGTCGGGCTCATCGGCCTCGGCCTGGGAATACTCCTGCGGAGCGTCGCGGGTTCGATCGGTGCGACGATCGGCGGCATCCTGGTGGTTCCGGCCTTCGCCAGCCTCTTGCTCCCCGACAGCTGGAGCCCCATCCTGCGCTTTCTGCCCAGTTCCGCCGCGGCTGCGTTCGCGCCGGTCCAGGGTGCGGGCTCGGAGGTTCTGAGCCCCGGCGTCGGCGCGATCGTGCTGGCGGTCTGGGTCCTCGCGATCCTCTGCGGGGCCGTCGCCTCACTCGTGCGCCGCGACGTGTGACCTCGGCGGAGCGACGCGAGACGCGCGAGGCGATCACGTGCAGGGGGTGCGGTCGGCGACGAGAGGCGGCCCATTCAGTATCGTGGCAGTCGTGGGCATCCGTCGATCCATAGCGGCGCCGCTCCGGAGGCATCCCAGGCTTGTCGATGCCCTGGCGGCGGTGGCGCTCGGCTTGCTCTTCGTCTTGGCAGCGCTTGGTGCGGCGGCGGGCGCGCACTACCGGGAGAGCTTCAACTTCGAACTCACCCGGGCGGACCTGGTGTTGACGGTCGTGAGCACGCTGGCGCTCACGCAAGTGCGCCGTCGACCCACGGTCGCCCTGGTCGCCACTGCTGCGGCGGCGTCCGTGGCGATCGCGGGCGGGTGGCAAATGAACCTGGCGGTGCTCGCCACAGGAATCGCGATGTTCGGGTACGCGCTGCCGCGGTCGCGGAAGAGGGGGATCTGGGTGGCCGCGGTGGTGTCCGTGGTGCTCGGTGCCGAGGGCGTGGTGGTTGCTGGCGTGTCGAAAGGCGACACGGGGTGGGAGAACGTCGTCCTTTGGGTGTGGCTGGGAACCGCCCTCGCCAATGCCGTGCAATCGAAGCGCGCGGCGGTGGTGGCGCTGGAAGACCGGGCGCGCCGCGCAGAGGAGTCCCGTGACGAGATGGCGCGCCGCCAAGTCGCCGAGGAACGGGTGCGGATCGCGCGGGAGTTGCATGACGTAATCGCGCACCACGTTGCCGTGATGAGCGTGCAGTCCGGTGTCGCCGAGCATCTCATCGAGCGCGACCCCGCCGCCGCGCGCGCCGCGATGCGCCACGTGCGGGCGTCTGCCAAGTCTGTCCTCTCCGAACTGCAGACGGTCCTCGGCGTACTTCGACAGGAGGAGAGCAACCTGCCGACCGCTCCGGCGCCGGGGTTGCTCGAGGTGGGGGCACTCGTCGAGTCCTTTCGCTCTCTTGGTTCGTCCGTCGAGCTTGAGGCGCCCGACGAACTGCCCACACTGTCGCCGGCCGCAGGACTCGCGGCGTTCCGGTTGGTCCAGGAGGCGCTCACGAATGTCCAGAAACACGCGACGGGCGCGCCCGCGACCGTCGCCATCCGGATCGCGGGGGACATGGCCGAAGTCGAGGTGGTGAATGGGCCGTCTCCGGCGGCGAGCTCCTCGGATCGTCGAGCCACCCCGCGCGAGGCGCTCGTGGGGTCGGGCCTCGGAATGGTGGGGATGCGCGAGCGCGTCGCGGCCGCGGGAGGCTCCTTGGAGGCTTTCCGAACCGACGACGGTGGCTTTCGCGTTGCGGCCCGGCTGCCCCTGACGGAGGAGGACTCATGACCATTCGCGTCGTCATCGCCGATGACCAGGCGCTGATCCGCGCCGCGTTTCGCGTGCTCGTCGACGGTGCCGACGACCTCGTCGTGGTGGCCGAGGCTTCCGACGGCGAGCAGGCCGTCGCCCTCGCCAGGAGCGAGCGGGCGGACGTAGTACTCATGGACATCCGAATGCCGGGCGTGGACGGGCTCGAGGCGACGCGCCGCATCGCCAGCGACGAAGACCTCGCGGGCGTCAGGGTGCTGGTCCTCACCACGTTCGAACTCGACGAATACGTCTTCCTCGCGCTTCGGGCGGGCGCGAGCGGATTTCTCAGCAAGGGCGTCGACCCGGATGACTTGCTCGACGCGATCCGCCTCGTCGCAGCAGGGGAGGCACTCCTTTCTCCCGCGGCGACGCGGTCGCTCATCACGAGCTTCTTGGCTCAGCCCAGCCGGGTGTCGACCGCCGGAGCCTCTCTCCAACTTGAGCGACTGACCGACCGCGAGCGGGAGATCGTCGCCCTCGTCGCCGAGGGCCTCACCAACGATGACATCGCCCAGCGCCTCGTCATCTCGCCCATGACGGTCAAGACCCACGTCAACCGCTCGATGACCAAACTCGACCTGCGTGATCGAGCGCAACTCGTTGTCGCGGCGTACCAGTCTGGTCTCGTGCGCATTGGGCCGGAGGAGTCTCCGGGAGGGCCGCGCCGCTGAGTTCGCAACCTGACTCGGGTCCGAGCGCAGCGACCGTGTGCCCGCAACGCTGAGCCGACCCCCCGTCGCGCCAGGCGCACCACGCCCCGCGGGGTGTTTGACTTCGGAGTTTCCGGCGAGAACAATCGCAATAACGGTGCGCGTCGCCTGCCCCCCTGTGCGGCGCGCACTGTCATGCACTTCTAGGCCGCCCGCGCCCGCCCAGCGGCGTGGCAGCCGGGGGGCGACCACCTCGCATCCCTACGCTAGGGGAGTGGCGGACTATATCTCGCGCGCGCTTGTTGCCGACGCGCTCTCGGAGTGGCGGGAGCAGTTGCGAGCACTCGCGAAGGCCTCCCCGCTCCGCGACGTCGGCGGCGGCGAGATCCCCGTCGTAGACCTCACGGGAGCCCATCCCAGCGGGCTTGCCCAGTTGTTCGCCGGTCGCCCGACCCTGGTCACCGCCCTCATCCGCGACCAGGAGGCGCAGCCGCTTGCCCTTCGACGCGCTAGGGCCGCGTGCGAGCACGCCGAAACCGTGCGGCTCAACACGGGCATCGCCACGGGAGCCCTGGTCGTGGGGACGGCGCTGTGGTCCGAGGGCGGCGCCACGCGCGAGGTTCCCATTCTCCTGAGGCACGTCACGCTCGAGCCGTCGCGCGAGACGGACACTCAGGTGACGCTCCTTGCCACCGTCACCCTGAACCCGATCCTCGCGACGGAGATGCGGGCACGCGCCCCTGACTCGACCGTCGCCGACCTCGCCGCGGCGATCCCCGAGGCAGCCGAGTTCGACCCGCGCCCCGTCTGGAACGAGCTTCGCTCGCGCGGGGACGCATTCGGCCCCGACTTCGAGGTGAGGGAGAGCCTGATCCTCGGGTCCTTCGATGACCCCGAGCAGCGCCTCGTCGACGACGTTGACGAGTGCGATCACCTGGTCGCCTCGTCTCTGCTTCTTGCCTCCGTGGCGGGCGACCACACGGCGCGCGAGGAGTTGACCGGGCCGCTGCCCGCCGTGCCGATGGGGGATCGCGATCCCTTCGCCGAGCGCGGCCTCGGCGACCTCGACGACCGCCAGTTCTCGGCCCTCGACCTGGTCGCGACGGGCCGGAGCATCTTCATTCAGGTGCCGCCGGGCGGCGACGTTCTCGCGACCGTGACCGCCATCGCCGCCGACGGCGCCGCGTCGGGGAAGTCGGTCGCCGTCGTGACGGGATCGGTCTCCGCGGCCGAGGTGATCGCGACGGCCATGGCGGCGGCCGGCGCGGGTGACCTCTGTGTCAGCGCGACGGGCGAAGGGTGGAACGCTGCGGGGCGCGCGCATCTCCTCGAGTCGATGACCATGGCGAGTCCCCGCTTCGACGAGGCGGCGCTGCGCGCCGAGGGGGAGGAGCTCCTCGCCGCCCGCGCCGAGTTGCGTGCGCGCTACGAGGACCTCCACCGAACCTGGGCGCCCTGGCAGACGAGCGCGTACGAGGCGGTCCAGGCCATCGTTCGCCTGACATCCAAGGACCGTCCCCCGACCACGCGGGTTCGGCTGGGAGCCACGGCCGTCTCCTACGTCGCGGAGCGGGGCATCGACGTGGTGGCCGCCGCGGTCGCCCGCGCGCACGCCGCGCAGATCGAGGCCGACCGCGTTGAAGCAGACCGCGCGCTGGCGGGAGCAACCGCGCTGGCCGCCGTCCCGCCGACGGCGGAGCGGGTCGGGCCCCGGGAGCGTCGCTGGTGGGAGGGCATCGTCCTCGACGAGGCGCGCGGAGCGGTGATTGACGAGGCGCTCGGCGCGTTCGTCGCCACCCTTCTTCCCACCATCCGGGCGGAGGCGGCCGAGGCCGCCGCGGAGGTGGGCGTCGACCCCGCGCCCTCGTTTTCGGAGTGGAGCGATCAGCTCGAGGTCTTCTACGAACTGCGCGACACGCTCGACACGTTCTCACCCGCCGTCTTCCAGGGCTCGATCACCGACCTGATTGCGGCGACGGCGCCGGAGGGATCGCCCTCGGGAATGCACTTCACGAAGCGCGAGCGCCGCGCCAGGGTTCGTCGCGCCGAGGAGATGATGCGACCCGCGCGCGAGGCTTCGCTCCTGCACGCGCAACTGGTCCTCGCCCAACGCCGCCTCGCGCGCTGGCGCTCCCACTGTTCCGACGGGGGCTGGCCGCGCGTGCCTGACCGCGCGGATGCCTACCGGGAACACATCGCCGACGCCCACGCCGCCTGGTCGGCCGTCGCGCCCGTGATCGAGACGAAGCTGGGGCGCGGCGGGCTTGAGTACCTGCCCTGGGATGACCTTCAGCGCGCGCTCGCCGAGGCCACAGGAGCCGACCCGGCGCCGATCGAGGCCGAGCATGTGCGGGAGGCGCACACGCACCTCGACGGCGCAGACCTTGGCGCCCTCCTTCGTGATCTCACCGAGCGGGACGTCGCGGCCGCTGACGCAGCGGCGGAGATGGAGTTCGCTTGGTGGGCGTCCGCCTTCGACGCCATCATCGCGGCGCAGCCGAGCCTCGCCCAATTTGGCGCGTTGGGCGCGGCCGTCGACGAGTACCTCGAGCGTGACCGAGGATTCTCGCGCGGGCGCGTGCGGCCCCTGATGCGAGCCGTCGCGGAGAGGCGCCGCGGGGCGATCGCGCGCGACCAGGATGCCGCGCGCGACGTCTTCGCGAGCCTCGTCGAGGGCGGCGACGGCCCGATCGCCGCACTCTGGGGACGCTTCCCCGCGGTCGTCTCGTCCCTGCGCCCGGTGTCGATCTTCTCGGCCGAACAGACGTCGCAGGTGGTTCCGGCCGCGCGCGTGCTGGACACGGTCGTGTTCGCGGGCGTGGAGTCCCTGTCGTTCGCCCAGGTGGTGCCAGCGCTCGCGCGGGCCTCGCAGGTGGTCGTCCTCGCCGACGAGCACTCGGCAACGGGGACCGCCGTCGCGCAACTGCGCGAGAACCTGCCCGTCGTGCGGCTTCGCGCGCGACCGAGGCCGCTCGATGCCCGCGTCACTGCGGTGCTCGCCGACCACGGATACGGGCGCGAGTTGGAGATGCTTCCCGCGCCGGGCGGCGGCGGCTCGCTCGAGCTGATCGAGGTGGACGCCCGCGGGCCGAGCGAACCGTCGCCGTCTACGCGCGCGGAGGTCGCGGCCACGGTGGGCGCGATCGCGGCTCGCTCTCGCGACGATTCGGTCCTCGTGGTGTGTGGCTCGCCGGAGCACGCCGACGCGATGGCTGCGGCGGTGGGCGCCGATCCCAGGACGCGTCACCGCGCGATTCCGACGGTCACGCTCGGGGAGGTGGCTGGGATCGAGGCGGACGTCGTGATCCTCTCGACGGGGTTCGCGGCCGGGCCCGACGGCACCCCCCCCGCGGCGCTAGGCCCGCTGTCGGGACCGATGGGGGCCAGCGCGATGCGCCAGGCGATCGTCGCCGCGTTGCGGGACGTCGTCGTGGTGACGGCCCTGAGCCTAGGGGAGTTGGGGGACGCCGCGGCCGAAGCCCCGAAGGGCCACGGGCTCGACGTCCTCGCCGACCTCGTCGCCGTCGCTGGGGCGGACCCGCTCGCGCCCGTCGAACAGGGCGCAAGCGACTGGCTCCTCGCGGATGTCGCGGCGCGGCTGCGAGCGGAGGGCCTCGCCGTGGGGGTGCGCTTCGGGGTGGGCGGCGACGTGATCCCGCTCGTCGTGGGCGAGGGGTCGGCGTTCACCGTTGCCGTCGTGACCGACGACGCGCTTCCCGCGCAGGGCACGAGTCTGCGTGACCAAGTGCGGTGGCAGCGGTCGCGGCTCGAGTCGCTAGGGTGGATCGTCGCCCCGCTGTGGACCCTCGACGCGTTCGTTGATCCCGCCGCGGCCACCGCCGAGATTCTCCGCGTGGTGGGACGGACGCCCCGCGCTATCGATCCCGAGCCTGTTTCGGGCGGCGATCCGGAGCCGATCCTGCCGCGACGATCCCTCGACGACGGTGACCTGGGGTGGGGCGGAAGCGAACCGCGGTCGAGCCGCGAGGAGGAGTTGCGTCGCGAGGTCCCGCCGCACTGGTAGGGGCGGCAGCCGGGGGATGCGGGGCGACTAGGAGTCGGAGTTCGACTGGGTCGGAGGCGCGACGCGCTCGGGCGCCGACGGGGCGGAGGGCGCTGCCGATTCCGAGGGCGCCGCCGACCCGGAGCGTGCGGTCGATGGGGAGGGCGCTGCCGATTCCGAAGGCGCGGACGATCCGGCCGATCCGGATGTCGTGCTCGGGGACTTCGCGGAGGTGGTTCTCGCTTTCGCCGCGGCGCGGGAGTCCGTCCGGTAGAAGCCCGAACCCTTGAACGCGACCCCAACCGCGCCGATCACGCGCCGCAGGGACCCTCCGCACTCGGGGCAAACCGAAAGCGCGTCGTCCGTGATGGAGTGCACCGCCTCAAAGCGGTGGCCGCACACGTCGCAGGCGTAGTCGTACCGGGGCACGCGGGCTATCCTACGTGGCCGCTCAGCGGTCGAAGAGCGTGACTCCGTCAGGAGTCACGACGCCATGGATCGGGAAGTCGTGGGCCTCGCGGGGGACGGGGTGCTCGGCGGTGCGAAGCTCCTCGGGGTAGCAGAAGACCAGGAGCAGCGCGTCCTTGCGGGCGTCGACCAGACACCGGTCGTACCAGCCCCCGCCGTGGCCCAGGCGCGTGCCCGTCGGGTCGACGGCGAGGGCAGGGGAGATGACGACGTCGGCGTCCGCGATGGCGACCTGCGGGAGGAAGGGGCTGGAGGGTTCGGGGGGCCGACCCGGCGCGCGCGACGTGAGGTCCGAGGCGCCCAGGTACTCGCCCCAACCGCGCTGAAGCCCGTCGCCGAGGAGCGGGATCAGGACGCGCACGCCCCTCTCGCTGAGCGCGGAAATCAGGGGTAGCGTCCCCGGCTCCGTCGGGCGAGACGCGTACACGGAAATGCACGAGGCGGCCTGAACCTCGGGAAGCGCCAGGGTGTGAGCCGCGAGCGCCTCGGCCGCCGCCGCCCGAAGGCGCTCGCTCCGCTGCAACCGGTCTTCCTTCGCCCGCGCGCGCAGCGCGAGCTTGATCTCTTCGGCTTCCAGAAGGTTCGATGACGGCGAGGCGGGAACCATACCGCCATTGAATCAACCATTGGCACGCGGCGCCAGGGGTCGCAGGTGCGGATGCTCGCGGTTAGGCTCGGGACATGGCACTCCTGGGCAAGGCGGTGATCCCTGCGGCGGGCCGTGGGACCAGGTCCCTGCCCGCGAGCAAGGTCATCCCCAAGGAGCTCTTCCCCCTCATCGATCGGCCGGCGATTCAGTACGTCGTGGAAGAGGCCGTCGCGGCGGGATGCGATGACATCGCCATCGTCACGGCACCGGGGAAGGAGGCGCTCGCGGCGCACTTCGCCTTCGATCCCGCATTGGAGGCGGCGCTGAGGTCCACCGGAAGCGCCGCCCAACTCGAGGCCGTCAGGCACGCGTCGGCCCTGGGGCCGCTGACCGAAATTCTCCAGGATGAGCCGCGCGGCCTGGGGCACGCGGTCGCGTGCGCCGAGGAATTCGCCGCGGGAGAGGCGTTCGCCGTTCTCCTCGCCGACGATCTCCTGGACGAGCGAGACCCCGCCCTCGCGACGATGATGGCCATACACGCGCGGACGGGCGCCTCCGTCGTGCTCCTGATCGAGGTTCCGCGGGACAAGGCGCAGCTCTACGGCTCCGTCGACGCGCTCCGCGTCGATCCCGCCGCGCTCCCGGGAGAGGGGGGCATTCCCTCGGATGCCGAGATTCACCACCTGACGCGCCTGATCGAGAAGCCCGCGCCCGGGGAGGAGTACGGCACCCTCGCCATCGTCGGCCGTTACATCTTCACCCCGGCAATCTTCGACGCCCTGCGCGAGGTCGGGCGCGGCCGGTCGGGCGAGATCCAGCTCACCGACGCGATCGACGCGCTCGCGCGACGCGCGCTCGCCGAGGGTGGGGGCGTCTACGGTCTGGTGTTTCGGGGACGACGATACGACACGGGGGACAAGCTCGGGTACCTCAAGGCCACCGTCCAGATCGCGGCGGACCGCCCGGACCTGGGGCCCGATTTCCGCTCATGGCTCCGGACCTATGTAGAGAATCGCGGGGACGAATCATGACGCGCAGGACCCTTGCCGAGCATCAGCGTGCCCTCCTGACGGGAATCGCGCCCATCCCGGCCATGGAGGTACTGATCACCGACGCCTCCGGTTCGATCCTCGCCGAGGACCTCGTGTCCGAGGGCCCGCTGCCCCCCGTCGCGATCGCGACGTGCGACGGATACGCGCTTACCGCCAAGGACGTCGCCTGGGCGACGGAGGCCGCACCCGTCGCGCTGGCGGTCTCACACGATGTCGGCTGGGACGCCCGCGGCCCGCGCCGACACGTGGCGCGGACGGCCGCGCGCATCGTCTCGGGGGCGTCAATGCCCGTTGGCGCCGACGCCGTGGTCCCTATAGGGGCGACGGACGGCGGGGTTGCGACTGTCGAGGTTCGCGCGACGATTCGCCCGGGGGCCAACGTGCGCGCGGCGGGCGCGGACGCGGCGGCGGGCAAGGTGCTCGTCAAGGCCGGGACGCGGCTCGGTGCCCGGCAACTCGGGTTGGCCGCGGGACTGGGCCGCCGCAGGCTGAGCGTTCACCCGACGCCGCGCGTGGTCGTGATCCCGGTGGGACGCGAATTGGAGGAGGCGAGCCGTAGCGGGAAGGGCGGCACCGTTCCCGAGTCGAACTCCCACATGCTCGTGGTCATGGCCGCGGAGGCGGGTGCCAACGCGTTCAGGGTGGGCGCGGTTCCGGACGACCGCATCACCCTGAGGGCAACGCTCGAGGACCAGCTCGTGCGGGCCGACCTCATCATCACGACCGGAGGGCTCAGCGACGCCCGCGACGAGACCCTCCCCGACGTGCTCCGCGACCTCGGCGACTTCAACGTGTATCGGGTCGCCCTCACGCCCGGACGCCGACACGGAAGCGGCCGGATCTCGGCGGCCCCCGGCGCTGCGGGGACGCCCGTCTTCGCGCTCCCTGGCCACCCCGCCGCCGCCATCGTGGCATTCGAGATGTATGTCCGGCCGGTCCTCCGCACGATGTCGGGCTACGCCGAGAAGCACCGCCCACGCGTGAGCGTCAGGAGCGCCTCGGTGTGGGAGTCGCCCGCCGGCGTCGTGCAGTGCGTTCCTGTACTTGTCGACAAGCCCCATCAGGCGGGCGCGAGCGGGAAGATCGTCGGCGATCCATCGCAGCCCTCGCTCGCCGACCTCGCCGTGGCGAACGCGCTCGCGGTTGTCCCGGAAGAGGTGACGTCCGTCGCCGTGGGCGACACCCTCTCGTGCATCCTCTGGGACAACTAACCGGCCATGGATCCCCTGTTCGGACACCGCATGCCCGTGCTCGCCTGTGGCCACATCGTGGTGCGGGGGCTGCGGCCCTCGGACGAGGGCGCGTGGACCGATCTCCTTCACCGCAATCGGACGTGGCTCCACCCTTGGGAGGCGACCCTCCCCGGAGGGAGGGCCCTCCCCGCGATGCCCTTCCGGTCTTTCGTGCGGCTCGATCGAAGCATGTGGCGCAAGGGACGCGCGCTCTCCATGGCGATCGAGTTCGACGGCACGCTCGTCGGCAGGATCGCGATCACGGGGATCGAATGGGGCTCGGCATGCAACGGGTCGATCGGGTACTGGATCGACGAGGGCCACGCCGGCCGAGGGATCGTGCCGCAGGCGGCTGCCCTTCTCGTCCGCTACGGGTTCTCCCAGGGGCTTCACCGCGTGGAGATCGCGGCGCGACCGGAGAACGTCTCGAGCCTCAGGGTTGCCAAGAAACTCGGGTTCCGCGACGAGGGGCTGCGTCGCCGGTATCTCTACATCGACGGAGACTGGCGGGATCACCGGGTCTTTGCGCTGACCTCGGACGAGCGCAGGCTCGGCGATCTCTGGCGCTGCGAGGGCTGACACGCCGCCCGCGATGCGGGCCCAGGCGCCCCGGCGGCCGTAGCGTTCAGATATGCCCCCGGTCGGACTCCTCGCTATCGCAGCCTTGGGGCTCATCCTCGTCTACGCGTTGCCCCAGCGGATGCGCGAGCGGGCCGACTACGCGATGGTTCGCACGGAGGATCGCTTCAGCGCCGACATGCGGGTGATCCGCGCATCGGTGGCCAGGATGGAGGCGCGGCCCGCGCGGCCTGCGTCTCCCACCAGCGCCGCGTCGCCAGCCCGTCGCGCCGGTTCCGCCGACGCGACGAAGAAGACCGTTTCCGCCTTGGGGGAGAGCGTCATGACCCGACCAGCTGCCCCGCTTGACCGAGCGGCGACGCGCGCCCGACGCGAAATGGTCGCCATGCGTCGCGACCGCAACAAGGTGTTGGCTCGCAGGCGCGCGCAGTCCCGCAGGCGCGGGGCCATCGCGACGCTCGCCGCGCTCGCTTCCGTGGGCCTGTGGGGCTCTGTCGCGTTCGCCTCTGCGCCCGCGTGGGCCGCGTGGGTGGCCGTGGGAACGTCGACGCTGTTCGGGTCGTCCGTCGTCGCGGGCCGCCGCGCCGCCCGGGCCTACGAGGAGCAGGACGAGAAGCTCATTCCCGTCGCGACCGAGGTGATGGTCGCGGCGACCGCCGCCGCCGCCATCCAGCGCGTGTCCACCGAACGCGCCGTCGGCCACCGCGCCGTCCCGACCGCCTCCGAGACTCAGGCGATCCGCACTCTGCTCTCTAAGGAGGTGCTCCCTAAGGAGGTGCTCCCTAAGGACGTGCTCGCCGAGGACCGGCGCGTCTCTGATATGCGCCCCGGGAACTTGGTCTCTAGAAACCTCGTCTCTCGGCGGCTCGTCCCCGGAGCCTCGCCCGCGCAGCTGCCGGGTCCCGAGCTGCCCGGCTTCGCCGAGCCCGCCGTCGATGACCCCAGTTGGACCCCGAACACCATGCCCGTGCCGTCCTACACGCTCCAGCCCTCGGCCAAGCCCGGTACGGCGCGCCCCATCTCCGAGGAGGACCTCGCCGCGGGCGCGCGGGCGGCCGAGGAGGCCGTGGATCGACGGATCGCCGAGCGGGAGGCCGACGAGAGGCGTCGCGTCCCGGCCGCATCGTCTTCCGGCGCCGGGCGATCGACTGCCGCGCAGAGTACTGGGCGCGACGCCGACCCCCAGCCGGCGACCGCGACGCTCGACGCGATCCTCGCCCGCAGGCGCCGCCAGAGCGCGTAGGCGCGGGGCGTCTTCGGACCGGTCCCGCGCGTGGCCGCGCCGTCGCCCGGATGGTAGCCTTTAGGTCGCTTGAGGGGCTGTGGCGCAGCTGGTAGCGCGTCTCGTTCGCATCGAGAAGGTCAGGGGTTCGAGTCCCCTCAGCTCCACCACCACGGGTTCTTGTACCGGCGTTGTTCAGTCGGCAGCCGCCGCATCAGTGGGCGGCTGCCGATCCGACCAAGGAGAATCTGAGTCGCCCCGTAGCGTGCTCATCAACGAGAGCCCTGAGCGGGGTTTGGCACGCGGATGAGAAGATGCCACATGACCGTTGACCGGAGCGCGCTTGTGGAGTTCGCCGAAGCGTGCGTCGGTCTCGTCCAGGCGGATCACGGAGTGACACTCGACTGGACTTTGGGCACGCTCGATGCTCTCGACGGTGTGTGTGCGCTGCTCACCGAGGACGGTCCCCTCGATGGCGAACGACTCGACCTGTGGTGGAAGCTTCTCGGCGCCTACCTAGGTGAGGTGGTTGTCAGGACCTACGAGGGTGAGTGGGAAGAGCACGAGAAGGCTGGTGGCGCCTACGCTGTTTCGGTTCTGGGTATGCACGGGTTCCCGTTCTCAATCGTGCACCGTGTCTTGCAGGACGAGCCCGGCAAGAGTCTCGCCTCGTTCGCCAGGGTATTTCCAGCCGTAGCAGAGCGATCACGGTCGGCTCGCCCGTCGGGTGAATAGCGCGTCCTCTGACGCATCCATTCGATCGAACGCATTCGCGTGTTGCCTCGGGCGTGCGTTCCTATGACTTGGCGGCAGACCAGCACGGGAAGACTCTGTCCTCAGTGCAAGTCATGGCGTTGATCAGGGCTTCGTTGTCGAAACCTGGCAGTTCCTGCAGACGCTGCATCAGGCCTTCCGGCACCTGCTCGGATGGCACCACAACCCCGGCGCCTCCGGAGCCGCCGAGTAGCCAGAACACGTCGTCAATTGCGGGGCCAAACGAGGTGGTGAGGATGGCGACAGTCGCTAACTCGTCCCAGCGGACCGCCTCGATGATCGCATCGTCGCGCCATCGGCAAACTCCGGAATCGTCCATCTCAATCCGAGAATTCGGCCGGGGCTCTGGGACGCTCACGCGCCAAGCGTGCCAGATTTGCGAGCGATGTCGGCACATCTGCCGTGATCGGCCGATCCGAAAAGGCGATTTCGTAAACGTGAATTCAACGGCAAGGAGGTCATTTGCGCGGACCCCGGGCGGACTGACTCTCTCGCGGTGTCCGCGGCCCGGGCGCCAGAGGCCCTCTGCCCCTAGGATCGGTACCACGACGGAAGGGCGAGTGATGCGTGGAGCGCGGGGGATTGCGGTGGTGGCGGGGGCCGCGCTGGTCTTCGGTCTGAGTGGTTGCGGCAACTCCCCGCCGAAGATCACGGATGAACAGGTGGCGAGTTGGCAGAAGGCGGCCGACCTGACTGTTCCCGCCGCCCAGACCGTCTCGGTCGAAGTTCAGAACAGCGGTTCCGACATGTTTGGCCGCCATTCGACCTACGTGGCCATTGACGCAAACTTCGCGAACATCGCCGACTTGGCCGCCAGTGAGCAGGCCCTAGTGGATCTGACGGGCACAGTTACGGCCGAGGCCAGCGGCAACCGGGTGGAGTCCACCGCGCATTACGAGGGCGCAAACGCTGACGCTGCCGCGGTCAGCGAGACCCTGCCGTCGGGACTCTCGGCCCTGGGAGTGACCAAATGGTATGTGGCGGACGAGCCTTTCGCATACGACGGGGTGGGCCAGACTCTGCATTCTGATTGGTTCCTGCGGATCTAC
>JADGOS010000005.1 GCA_017882825.1 Demequinaceae bacterium
TTTTGGACCGCGTGCTGGGCGGTCGCGTGTCCCCCCTGTTCATGAACTTTTTGAAAGTCGTGTCGCGGCACAACAGCCCTGAGCGCTGGAGTCCGGAGGCGGTGGCTCGGCTCAATGACGCGGGCGTGACACCGTGGGCCCTGGAGATCGACCGCGAGTACACCGTCTTCGCAATGATGTTGGACCGGCATGGCCTCTCCGTGCTCATCCTCGCGGGGGAAGTTCGCCCGCGTCCAAGTTTCGTCTCGATCGAACTTTTCGAAATCAGTGATCCGGCCCTCGGCACGGACTGGCTCTTCGATCATGGACACGAGCCGGGAAGCACCGTGCACGCGCTGTGGGGTTATCCCGCACTCGTGCAGGACGCGGTGAACTTCGACGGGTTGTTCTCCACCCCGCGTGTCAGCGCGCACGAGGCGTTCGCGGCCGCGGCACGTCGCGAAGATCTCAGCGACCGCGAACGCGCGGAACTGGAAGGGCACGAAGCCTACGTCAAGCGTCGCGCCCTCCCGCGACAACCCCCCGCCGAAGCGCAGACCTGAGCCACACGCCCACCATGTTTCCCCGCGTCGTAGACCCGCCGGCGCTACGAAGCGCCACGGGGCCGGGAGACGACGTTGACGCGGCTCGGTTCTGACGGACTGCGCCTGCAATTCTTGAACTCGCTACACCGACGAGTGGGGCTCTCTCGGATCGTGGCCTCGAGGCTTAAGGCATGGGCCCGACATGTGCCGGGTGCGCACGCCGCAGTATGTCCGTTGGCGCAACACTTCTTTCCGCGCCACTCGCCGTAGTTTCCGATCGGACCCCGACTCGGCGAGGTCTCGTTGCCCGGATGCGTCGATCTCGTCGATGAGCCTCTCAAGACCGAGTTCGGCGTCTGGGATTCCGTAAGCGTCGAGTCGAGGCTTGAGGTGGCCCACCGCGGGAACGAGATACTTGCGGTCTCCCCTAGTGATCATCGAGAAATCGTCGCGCGCAGCGATCAGACCGCACAGGATGGCGAGGTCATGCAGGTGCCGTTCGCGGTTGGGGTCCTGCATGATGCCGTATGCGGCTGCTTTGCTCACTATCGCGCCTAAGAGATTGGGGCGGGAGATACGGGCCTCCCTGCCGCCGACCAACACGTCAACGGGCTCGGCTCGTTCGAGAGCCTGGATCCCTCCGGGACTTTGGATCGTGGTGCCGCCGTCCACCCCTTTCCTTGCCGCCAAACGCGGGCCGATGCCGCGAGGGATGAGCAAGTCGACCTGGGCACCGTCGTGCACCCAGCGGTGGTGGTGCCCTTCCATCGACGCCCCTGCAGCGGATGCGAAGCCGTCGTCCTTCAGGGCCGTCGTGACGTCCATGAGGATGTTGGGAAACTCGCGGGCGTTCAGCATCGCGTCGACGTCGGTCGTTTCACGCGGCGACGTCTTGTCCCGCTCGGCGCAATGCAGGTAGACCATTGAGCCGCCTACCACTGTCCAAGAGTTCGGCGGCATGACCCGTGCGAAGTCCATGACGGCGTGCCAGGCGCGAATGTGCTCTGGGTTCGAGATCGCGAGGGTCACGATCGGCGCGCTCACGGCAGCGATCTCAACAGTTCTACGACGCGCGCATCCTCTCGGAAGCTGCGGTTGTCGTGTCCGGCAAGATCGGCCGCTAGTCGTAACGGAGCACTGGGATCCAGGGGGATCTCTTCAACTACGTGCAGCACAACGTTCGCCCGGGCCGGAGACGCTTCGCGCATCATGTGTCGGCGCATCAGCGGTGCCATGTCTTCGCTGTGGACGTAGGCCTCAAGGAATCCGGCTGAGTTCAGCCCCGATTGGGGTAGCGAGACTCCCGCGAGGACGATACGTTCGTCGGCCCGCAGAAAATCGAGGTCTTCGACTTCGAGGCAGAGCCTTCGTTCTCGCGAAGCCAGCCAGGCTCGCAGGAGCGACGCGGGGTCGTCGTCGTTTCGCAATTGTTCGAGCCTGGAGCGCAGTCGCGATGCTTCCTTGGGCGAAAATTGAGCGGGTACCAGACCCGAGCCGGTCGCGATGAACGCGCCTGCCATGCGTGGCGACATGGGCCTCGATCGCCTGACTTCACGTGGGAGGTCGGCCGGATCGATATCCCAGTCGCGACCGTGCCGTTCGGCGCGCAGGCGGCCGCCCCTAATCTGAGCGCGCACGCGCTGTGCGGACACGCCTTGGCGTCGCGCCGCTTCGTTTACCGAGATACCCATGACACAAGCATTGCGCGTGCGCAATAGAAGTGTCAAGGCCCCGTTGCGCACCGTGGAGGACAATAAGGCCACCACGGTCGTGACGGACTACGCCTACGACGCTGCTGACGGGACTGCCCCCGGTTTGATTGACTCCTGAGATGGGGCCAGCAGGGCTAGTCCCGGAAGGATGCCGCAAGGAACAGCCCCTGTACGGCTAGTACCGGATGGCGTCGATGACCTTGACGCGCAACGCGACCACGGCGGGGAGCAGCCCACCGATCGCGCCGACGGCCACCGAGGCGGCTATGCCGATCAGGGCCGCGCTGACCGGGAAGGGCGGGACGTCAATGACGCCATCGCCGATCTGCGCCTGGACCCACGGACTCTGGACGAACATGATCGCGACGGCAACACCCGCGATGCCCGCCACGAGGGTCGCGACGACCGACTCCATCATGACCGCGAAGAAGACCCGCGCCGCGGTCGCGCCGAAACTCCGCCGGATGCCAATCTCCCTGATCCGCTGCCGCACCGTCACGAGCGAGATGTTGACGAGCCCGAGGCCGCCGAGCCCAAGCACCAGCACCGCGACGCCGCCGATCAGGAGCTTGATTTGCTTGTAGGGGTCTTCTCCGGCCCCCAACTGCGCCTCGTAGTCGGCGCGGCTCACGTCGACCTGATACGCGTCTCCCAGCGCCGCCGCCACGTCGCGCTTGATGCGGCCCGATAACTCCTCGGAGAGCTCCGGCGGAACCCAGTACTCGTAGTTCGGCTGTTGCTGGGCCTGCAGGACGGGGTTCGTCGTGCGCGCGTACGCCGAGTAGAGCATGTACATCGACTGGCTTTGGTCCCCGGTGGGCGAGGGCGTTACCCCAATGATGACGGCCGTCACGTCGTCGCCGCCGAGCAACACGACGGTCGGATGCGTGGCGAGATCCGGCGAGCCCATTTGCTTCCAAAAGAACTCGTTGATGATGATCGCGGGCGCGAGGCGGTCATTGTCCGCCGTCGTGAACCATCTGCCCTCCATCACCCTTACCCGGTGCATCGTTCCGTACGAGGCGTCGACCGCCTGGCCCCCGAAGAAGATGACACCCGCGCCGGGCAATTGCACGCTCGGGTTGAGCCATGTGCTTCGGCTCGAGTACGTGATGGCATACCTTTGGGCGGTCGCCTCGTACGCCGCATTGACGGCGGCCACGTCCGCCGGACTTCCGTCCGTTGTCCACGCGCCGAGCACGAGCATGGCGGGCCGCCCGCCCCAACGCTCGTTCTGCTCCTGCGAGGCCTGCTGCGCGACCTGGCCAAGCGCGACGACCGTCGTGATAGAGGCGACGGCGACGGCCACACCCACGAGGCTCAGCAGAACCCGCGTTCGGTGGATGCGCAGTTCCATCCACGCCTCGACGATGGCGCCCCAGAGGCCCGTCACGCGGTCCTCACAGCGTCACGTCGGCGGCCGCGGCCGCAACTACTCGGCGAATGTCGATGGGCTCCAAGACGCCGCGGTCGAGGCGGTAATGGCGCCGCGCGAGGGCCGCGATATTCGCGTCGTGGGTGATGGTGATGAGCGCCGCGCCGGACCGCTCGGCGACCTGGTCGAGCAGGACCATGATCGCCTTGCCGGTCTCGATGTCGAGTGCGCCGGTGGGCTCGTCGGCCAGGATGAGCCGGGGTCCGCGAACGAGCGAGCGCGCGATCGCGACGCGCTGCTGCTCTCCCCCCGAGAGCCGCTCCGGCATGTAGTCGAGCCGCTCGCCGAGGCCGATGTCCTCAAGGATCCGCGTGGCGATGCGCCTCCGATTGAGGAACATCCGCCCCGACGCGTAGAACAGCGGCATCATGACGTTCTCCAGCGCCGTGCGGCCGCTCAGCAGGTTGAACTGCTGGAAGATGAAGCCGATGTCCCTGCCCCGCTTGCGGTCGCGCGCTCCCCTTCGGTAGGAACTCAGCGCGCGATCGTCGAAGAAGATGCTGCCGCTCGTCGGATTGTCGAGCATTCCGAGGAGGTTCAGGAGGGTCGTCTTGCCGGACCCGCTCCTCCCGACGACGCTCACATGGTCGCCGACCTCCACCTCGAGGTCCACGCCGTTGAGGATGTGGAGCGGGGTCTCGTCGGGCAACTCCACCGTGCGGGTGACCTTCTCGAGCCGCAAGAAGGTCACGTCACCCTCCGCATACGGTGTTGCCGTTGGCATCGGTGAAGCACTTCACGCCCGACGGCATCGGGCCGCTGAACCCCGGGTCCATGATGCCTGGGTCGGGCGCGATCGCCCCCGGGACGTACTGAAGGACCATGTCCCCCTCGGCCAGGCCACCGGTGATCTGAACGTTCATGCCGTCGTTGATGCCGAGGGTGACCGGTCGCGTCTCGGTGGAGCCGTCGGGCAGAACGAAGTACACGTTGCCGGTCTCGGCGATGCCCTCAACAGCCGTCGTCGGCAGGATCAGCACGTTCTCGGCGCCCCCGCCGGAAATGACGGCCTGGGCGGTGAGGCCCGCGAACACCGTCACGCCCGCCGGAACCGCGCACGTGACCGTCGGGCCCGCGGTCCCGTCGGACCCCTGCTGGCCAGCGAGCGGCGTCGAGATGACGAGCCCGGTGCACGTGAAGGGCGCCGGGCCGCCCGTGATGGTCACCTCCGCCTCGGTGGGCTGAGCCTTGAGTCGGTAGAGCTGCTCGGGCGGCAGCGACCCGCTGACGTGGAAGCTCGGCGGCGCGACTTGACCGACCGTGTCCCCGACGGAGAAGACCTGGCCGACGAGCGCGGGGAAGTCGGACAGGATGCCCGCCGCGGGCGAGGTCACGGTCGTCGTCTTGGTGTATGTGCTGAGGCCGTCTGCGGTAGGCAAGGTGGCGCGAAGGGTGAGGATCGGCGTCCCGACGTCTACCTGCTGGCCCTGGGAGACGAGCACCTTGCGCACCTCGCCCGCGAGGGTCGCCTTGATCGGCACCGCCGCGTCGGCGGACACGGTCACGGTGAGCGTGACGTTGTTCTCGATGCTGCCCAGGGCGACGGCGACCTGGGGCTCAACGATCTGCGCGCCGGGGACGTCGGGGTTCGGGGTCTCGGCGACGGTCGGGAAGAACGCGATCTTGATGAGCGCGGCCGCTATCGCCCCGAAGACGATCAGCCGAAGGCTCGGAAAGACCCACTTACGCACGACGCCCACGATGCTCCCCTGGAGTAAGCAGATCCCGCTCCCCCCGTGGGAGCCAGGCTCAAGACAACCACCTGAGTCCTAGCGCCGCAACCCAACGATTCGGGCGCGCCGGGCGTTGTACCTGGCCGGGCGCTGAATCTGGCCGGGCGTTGTACCTGGCCGGGCGCGGAATCTGGCCGGGCGCTGAATCTGGCCGGGCGTTGAATTTGGTAGAGGGCCGCTAGTTCCTGTCGAGCGGTACGCGCTCGAGGTGGAGCTTGTGATCCGCGTCGTACGTGACCGACAGGCGGACCTTCCAGTCGGCATCGTCGACCTCGGGGAAGTCCCTGCGGAAGTGCCCGCCGCGGCTCTCCGACCGCTCCCTCGCCGTGGCGATCAGTGCGCCCGCCGTCTGGGCGACGTTGGTCGTCTCCCATTCCGCCGTCTGCGGCGTGACACCGACGTTCGGGTCGGCGAAGCGCCCCGGTCGCCGGATCTCCCCCAGTTCCTTCCACGCCGCCGCGAGCCCGTCGGCGTCGCGGACGGGCCCCGCGCCCGCGTGCGCGATGCGCTGGATCGCGACGCGTTGGGTCGCCGGAAGGAGCCCGGCGGAGCCCGGGCGCTGCACAGGCTCCCGCTGGACGAGGTCGCCGCCTCGCACCCGATCCGCCGAATCGTGCGCCGCGCGGTGAGCAAAGACGAGCCCCTCAAGCAACGAGTTCGACGCCAGGCGGTTCGCGCCGTGCACCCCCGTGCACGCGGCCTCGCCCGCCGCGTAGAGGCCGTCGAGCGACGAGCGGCCCACCAGATCCGTCAGCACACCCCCCGAGTGAAAGTGCTGCGCGGGGGCGACGGGGATGAGGTCGTAGGCGAGGCTCAATCCGTGCTGCGCGAGCGCCTCTTGAATGGTCGGGAAGCGAGCGGCGACAAACTCCTCACTCATCGCGCGGGCGTCGAGGTAGACGTGGTCGACGCCGGTGGCCTCGATCTGCTCGACGATCGCGTGGGAGACGACGTCGCGAGGCGCGAGTTCCGCCATCGGATGGACGTCCGGCATGAAGCGGCGCCCGTCCGAGTTGAGCAGGAGCGCGCCCTCGCCGCGCACGGCCTCCGAGATCAGAGGAAGCTGGCCGCGCGTGCCGGCACCGAGCCACAGGACCGTCGGGTGGAATTGGACGAACTCCATGTCCCCGACCGCGGCACCCGCGCGCAACGCCATCGCGATGCCGTCGCCCGTGGCCGACGGCGGGTTGGTCGAAGACATGAACACCTGCCCGATGCCGCCGGTCGCGACGATCACGGCCTTGGCGAGCGCGGCGCCGATGCCGTCGCGGCTGCCCTGGCCGATGACGTGGAGCGTCGCGCCGCACACGGGGCCGGGTCGACCGTCCGCGTCGGGAGCCGAGGTCAGGAGATCGACGACGAGTGCGTGCTCGATGACCTCGATGCCCGGGTCATTGCGCACGGCCTCGAGCTGCGCCACGAGCGCTCGCGAGACCTCAGCCCCGGTAGCGTCTCCGCCTGCGTGAACGATGCGGTCCGCGTGGTGCCCGCCCTCGCGCGTGAGGGAGATGTCCCCGTTCGACGCTCGGTCGAACTTCGCGCCGAGGGTCATCAGCTCGCGGACCCGGCCCGGGCCCTCGGTGACGAGGACCTCGACCGCGGGAACGCTGCACAGGCCCGCGCCCGCCACGAGCGTGTCGCGAAGGTGGGCTCCGGGGGTGTCGCTCGGGTCGAGCGCAGCCGCGATGCCGCCTTGCGCCCAGACGGTGGAACCCGACGCAAGGACGCCCTTGGTGACGATGAGGACGCGGTCAACCTTGGATCGCAGTTCGAGCGCCGCGGAGAGGCCAGCGACGCCGGAACCGACGACCACCACGTCCGCCTCGGTGAACCACCCCGGCTCAGGCGCGATGAGGCGCCGCGCGAAGCTCATGCGTGATACGCCGACCAGCCGGAGTTGCGGAACGCCGCGATCCCCAGGCCCGACCGCTCCAGCGGCCCCCCCGGCGGGACGTCGCCCGGCTCGCAGCCGACGGAAACGATCGCGTTGTGCTCGTCCACGAACACGACCGCGGGCTCATAGGTGCGGGCCTCGGCGTCGGCCATCAACCCGTACGCCATGATGATCACCATGTCGCCGGGGTGCACCAGGTGGGCCGCCGCGCCGTTGATGCAAACCTGGCCCGAGCCCGCCGCGCCGGGGATCGCGTATGTGGTCAGGCGCGCGCCGTTGGTGACGTCCACGACATCCACCTGCTGGCCGGGGAGCAGGTCCGCCGCTTCCATGAGTGCGGCGTCGACCGTAATCGAGCCGACGTAGTGGAGGTCGGCCTGGGTCACGGTGGCGCGGTGAATCTTGGCAATCATCATGGGGCGAAGCAGAGACGTTGCGCTCATGGCCTGCCTCCCTTGATCGTCGCGGGCATGTTGTCGATGAGCCTCGTCGCGCCGACCTTGGCCGCCACGGCGATGACTACATCTCCACGGTAGTCGTTTGGCACTACCTCGCACGACGCCGGATCGACCACGGCGAGGTAGTCGAGGACGACGCCGTCGGCCCTCGCCAGGACGTCGTAACCCGCGGCAAGGACGCCGTCGGGAGCGTCCCCGTGGTCGGCGCGCTCCACGCACGCAAGGAGCGCCTCGCTCAGCGCTAGGGCACGCTTGCGGTCGCCGCGGCCGAGGAACCGATTGCGGCTCGAGAGCGCGAGCCCGTCGGTCTCGCGCACCGTGGGGACCGCGACCACGTCAACCGGGATGTTGAAGTCGCGGCACATGCGACGGATCGCGATCAACTGCTGGGCGTCCTTCTGCCCAAAGAGCGCGACGTCGGAGTCCGCAAGGACGAGGAGTTTAAGCACCACCGTGAGCATCCCATCGAAGTGGCCGGGCCGGTGCGCGCCCTCGAGGACCTCGCCGATTCGGCCGGCGCTCACCGTGACCATGGGCTCACCGTCGGGGTAGAGGTCGCTCGCGTCCGGGGCGTAGACCAGGTCCACCCCCTCGCTCGCGAGGAGCGCGCAATCCGCATCGAGGGTGCGGGGGTAACGCTCAAGGTCAACGGGGTCGTTGAACTGCAGCGGGTTGACGAAGATCGTGACGAGGACCTGCTCCGCGAGTTCCCTCGCCTCCCGCACGAGCGCGAGGTGCCCCTCGTGGAGCGCACCCATCGTCATCACGACGGCCCGCGTGTCCGGCCTCTCGGCCAGCGCGAGGTCGGCGTAACTTCTGAGGACCCTCATCGCTCCGCCTCGAGAACACCGACGAGTCCCGCAAACTGCGCCGCGTCTATTCGTCCCGCCTCCAGCGCGATCTCCGCCGTCGCGCGCGCGAGGGCCCGGTAGGTCGCGAGGGTGCCCGGGTGCGACCGGAGCGCGACGAGGTGCGCCGAGACCGTGCCGACGTCGCCCCGGACGACGGGCCCCGTCAAGCTCGTCGCGGCGCCGGGCGCCTCCGAGAGCGCCCCGTCGATCGACGCGCGCACCAGGGGCCCGAGGAGCCTTCCGGGGTCCTCCACGCCAGCCGCGCGGAGCGCATCCATCGCCTGCGTGACAAGGGCGACCACGTGGTTCGCGCCGTGCACGACCCCCGCGTGATACAGCGCGCGGTCCTCGTCGGCGACCACGACGGGCTCGCCACCTAACTCGACGACCAGCGCCATCGCGATGGGCAGGACCGGCGCAGGCGCCGTGACAGCGAAGACCGCCTCGCGAATGCGCGCAAGGTCCATCGAGGTTCCCGTAAAGGTCATAGCCGGGTGGATCGCGAGCGCCGTGACGCCGAGGAGCGCGGCCGGTTCGAGGACCGCCAGGCCGTGCAGCCCCGACGTGTGGACCGCGATCTGCCCCGGCCGCCAGGCCCCAACCGACGCGAGGCCCGCGACCACGGTGGCGAGGGCGTCGTCGGGAACGGTGAGGAGGACGAGGTCGGCGGCGCGGACCACCGCCTCGGGATCGAGCCGTGGCGTTCCCGGCAGGAGGGCGTCGATGCGAGTGGCGCTCGACTCCGAGATGCCCGAGGCACCGACGACGCGGTGCTCCGCGAGCCGAAGCGCCGCCCCGAGGACGGCGCCGACCCGACCCCCGCCAACGACCCCGACGTCGAGGCGCCCCGGCCTCACCGCTGCCCTGATTTCATCGCTGCACCGGTTTCATTGCTGCACCGGTTTCATTGCTGCACCGTCGCCATCCACTGCTCGGGGCTCTGCCTGCCTCGCGCCTCGCGCGCCCTGTCCGCCTGGGCGTCCACCAGCGCAACAGCGTCCGCGAGGCCAAGGTGGCGCGCGACGGGGCTGATGGAACCCTTGGTCGAATGGACCTCGACGGTCGCCAGGGACAAGAGACGCTGGAGGGGGCCCTGACGGATCGACAGTGACTGGGTCTTCTCGTGGGGCACGACGGTCAGGTGGCGAGCGAAGAGCCCATGCCGGATGAGTAGCGCTCGGCCCGTCGCGAGCACGCCGCGCCGACGCCACTGCCAGGGATCGACGAGCCACGCGCGCCGGGGCGTCGCGGTGAACCCGTTGTCCGCCCCCACTCCCGAGAGGGCCGCCGACACCGTACCGGCCGGGTCGGGATCACCGAGGTCGGGGAGCACCAGCCACAGAGCGTATAGGGCGTCGCGCCGCGGGCCGACGGGAAGGAGCGTCGTCTCGGCCTGCTCCTCGTCTTGGTAACCCGCGACGTTGATGGTGATGCGCCACCAATCGAAGTGCCGCCACGGGAGGGGCTGGTGCAGCTGGACCGCCTGCACCCTACCGGGAGGTACGGTCTGGCGGCGCGTGTCGAGCAGTCCATGTTGCAGCCGAATGCCGTCGGCGGAAATCGCCGCTGTGAAGCCGAAGCCGGAGGAGAAGCGGGCCCACCCGATCGCGAAGAACGCGAACAGGCCAGAGATCACGCCGTAGGCGCTGCCGCCGAAGAAGCCCGCAATGCCCCCGCCGCCAGAGACCGCGTCTCCGGCGACCTTCTCGACCGCGACCGCGCCCAGCACGACGACGACCACGATGGCGATCACGACGAAGCCGACGATCATGAGCGTCCACCACGAGGCCACGATCGACCCGAGGAGTCGCCCGGGAGGCACGGCGTAGACCTCGCGCTGGGGCGCCGCGACGACGGGCGCGCGCCGCACGGGTTGTTGCAGCACGGGCGCCTCCAGCACGGGCGCCTGCGACACGGGCGCCTGCGACACGGGAGCCAGCGACACGGGAGCGTCAAGCCGCTCGCCGGAAGGCGCGAGACCCGCGTGCTCGAGCGAGGACGCCGTCGCGGCCGGCACGCCTGCGTGCGCGCGCCCGACCCCCGCCGCAAGGGCGACGATCTCGTTGCGCAGGGCCTCCGCGTCGTCCAGGCGCAAGTACTGGAGGCGGACGCTAGACGCCTTGCCTCCAGCGACATCGATCTTCACCTCGGCGAACCCGAACACCCTCGCCAGAAGCGGCTGAACCACGTCCACCGCCTGGAGGCGGTCGAGCCTCGCCTGCCGGTACTGCCGAAAGAGAATGCCCTTGCGCTGGTGAACCGCATCGTCGTCCACGCGGAACTGGTTCATCCACCACTCGCCGAAGGCGATCGCCAATGCCACCACGATGGCGATCATGATCCCGGCGAGGGGAACCCATGCCGGCGCACTCTTCGCCGCGAACAGGCCTCCCTGGCCGCCCTGCGCCAGGGCGATGGCGACGAAGACCCCCACGACCTTTCCGCCCAACAGGAGGGGCGTCACGATGTGCAGGCGCGTCCACTCCTCCCGAGGCGCGAACGGGTGGGACGTCACAGGCCCGCCAAACGCGCCTCGCCGCGGGCCGTCAGCCGATCCCGCAAGCGCGCGGCCTCCTCTGTGAGAACCCCCGACAGGTGGGCGTCGGTCCCCGGAGAGGCCGTGTGGAGCTGGACCCTCGCGAGAGAGAATGCCCGCGCCACGGGTCCGGCGTTCACCTCGACGTACTGCATGCGACCGTAGGGAACGACGGTCACGCGCCGGAAGATGCGGCCGCGCTTGACCATCAGGTCATCCTGACGCTCGACCCACCCGTGCGCCGTGACCTGGCGAATCACCACCCACGCCCACCACGCGACGACGGCGAGGCCACAACCGACCGAGGCCGCCGGATGCGCGCCAAGGAGCCACGCCGCGGCGCCGACGGCCGCTCCGAGAACGGCAACGGGAACGATGCCGATAAGGAGGCGCGCGGCGATCAAACGTCGCGACGCGTAGGTCCACGTGACACCCGCAGGATCAAACCAAGACATGGCGCTAGTCTGTCACCCCGGAGCAATTCCGGCCGTCGAACCGGACGGCTTCGGTGGCTTGTCATCGCCGCCCGCGGCGCACCAGTGCTCCGCGAGCCACCCTGCGGCGCATAGGAGGGCGGCGGCCGCCATCGCGATGAGCGCCGCGATGATGACCTCGCGCCGGGGCGGATGCGACCAGTCTGGCAGGAGCGCAACGGCGTAGCCGAGGTATGCCCCGGCGAGCGCCGCCCCGGCGTAGGCGGAGGCCTGAGCGAACATCGCCGTGCGCGCGGCCTGAAGGGGGTCAAGGCTGGGACGCTTGCCGTCGACGAATTGCTTCACCCTCCAGCCGAGCCGAAGCGCGAGAGCGCCCGCCACGAGAAGCACCGGCGGCACGGTCCAGGGCACGGGCGCGGGCGAGGAGCCGGATCGAAGAATCTGCGTCGCCACGAGCCACCCGATGACCGAGACGGCCGCGGCAACGAACGTGACGCGCCGCCAGGTGAGGCGCGCCACCGCTATCCCGTTGGCGGCAAGGGCGGAGGCGGCACGGGCGGAGGCGGCGGCGCGCCAGCGGCGCGCGACCGGATCGTCGCGATCGGATCCCACGGGCTCGCGACGACCATCGTTCCCGCAGCGTCCGGCGCCAGGACGGCGAGTTCGACGACCCTTCCTCCTCGGGTGGGATTGCGGCCGGGGCCCGCGAGAAGCACGGCATCCGGCTCAAGGGCCCCCCACGGGGTAAGCACGAACGAACGCTCGTGGGCTCGCGGGTGCGGAATGACCAGGTCGTCGGCGGCGGCGACGACGTCGTCGTAGGTGATGATGTCAAGGTCCAGGGTGCGGGGCCCGTTGATGGCGGCGTGCTCGCGCCCGTGGACCATCTCGATCCCCTGCGCGACGTGAAGGAGGGAGCGCGCCGACAGGGTGGTCTCGATCCGTACGACCGCGTTGAGGAAGTCCGCTTGGTCGGGCCCGCCCACGGGCTTGGTGGCGAGCAAGGGGGACACCGCGACGATGCGGATGCCCGCCACTCGGTCGAGGTCCTCTATCGCGCGCGCCAGCGTGAATTCGATGTCGCCGACGTTGCCCCCCAGCGCGATGAGAGCGGGAACGGCCGCGCCGGGGCGTTCATCGAGCTCATCCTTGGGTTCCGGGACCGCCCCGGGCGCCTGCGGGTCGTCGGCAAGGCCGGCCGCCGATCCGATGCGCTTGTCCGCCCACAGGTCGCCGCCGCGCACGTCGCGTCGAATCACCACGTAGGCGTCCGCCACGGGAACCCCGATCGGTGCCTCGGGCTTGTGAACAATCACGTCGACCGCATACACCGTGTCGATCTCCAGCACCGCGAACGCAATGCGCTCCGCGAGCGTCTCGATCAAATCGACATGATCTCCCGCAAGGTGGCCGACGGCGAGCGCAGCGACCTTCGCATAGTTCACGGTCTTGCTCAGTTCGTCCTCGCGCCCCGCGAGTCGCGTGTCGAGGTGCGCGATCACGTCGGCGACGAACGGCTGGCCCTGTTCCCGCTCGGAGGGCGCCACGCCGTGACGCCCGACGGCCGTGATCCCCTCGACCACGACCGTGTCGAGTTGGACGCCATTCCTGAAATAGGGCGAGACAGTAATGGTCATGTCCTCATCCTCCCCCGCGTCGGGCACCGTGCCAAGCAGACACCACGCCAAGTGCGTCACGTGCCGCCCTGGCGTCGTGCACCCGAACGGCCCACGCCCCGGCGTCAGCAGCGAGCGTTGTCACCGCCGTCGTCGCGTCGTCACGGGCGAGCGGACCGTCGTCGCGGGTGATCACCCCGCCCAAGAAGCGCTTCCGGGACGCGCCCACGGCGACGCGATGCCCGAGACTTATGAGGGCGTCCAGGTTCGCGAGCAGCGGCCAGTTGTTCTGGCCGACCTTGGAGAAGCCAAGGCCGGGGTCGAGGATGATTCGCGCGGGGTCGATCCCCGCCGCAGTCAGCGCGGCGACCCGTGCCTCGAGTTCGCCCCTGACCTCGGCCACGACGTCGCCGTAGGCGTCGAGGTCGTCCATGCGGTCCGAGTGCGCCCGCCAGTGCATCGCAATGTAGTCCACCCCAGTCGCGGCGATCACGCTCGCCATTGCGGAATCCGCCAGCCCGCCCGAAACGTCGTTGACGAGGCCCGCGCCTACCTCGATCGCGGCGGCCGCAGTCTCCGCGCGAGTGGTGTCAACGCTCACGCGGATGCCCTCGGATACCAGAGCCGCGACCACGGGACGGATCCGCTGGCGCTCCACGGCTGGCTCGACGCGCTCGGCACCCGGCCGGGTCGACTCGCCGCCAACGTCAACGATGTCGGCGCCGTCGTCGCGTAGCTGGAGGCCCCACGCGATCGCGTCGTCCACCGCCTCGAACCGCCCGCCGTCCGAGAAGGAGTCGGGGGTGACGTTGAGGACGCCGATCACGAGGCAGCGGGGGTCGGGCATCGCCCCTACCGACCGACGATGAGGCTCATCGCCTCTGCCCTGGTCGCGGCGTCTCGCATCACGCCTCGGACGGCGGAGGTGACCGTTCGCGCCCCGGGCTTGCGGACGCCACGCATGGACATGCAGAGGTGCTCGCACTCGAGAACGACGATCACGCCGCGGGCGCCGACGTGCTCGACGAGCGCGTCCGCGATCTGGCTCGCTAGCCGCTCCTGAACCTGTGGGCGGCGAGCGTAGACATCCACCAGGCGAGCCAGTTTGCTCAGTCCGGTGATGCGTCCGTGCTCGCCGGGGATGTACGCGACGTGGGCGACGCCGTGGAAGGGCAGGAGGTGATGCTCGCAAATCGAATAGACCTCGATGTCCTTGACAAGGATCATCTCGTGGTGGCCGAGGTCGAACACGGCGGAGACGGTGTCGGCCGGGTCCTGCGCGAGGCCGGCGAAGAGTTCGTCGTACGAGCGCGCGACGCGGCCGGGGGTCTCCCTCAGGCCTTCACGATCGGGGTCCTCGCCTATGGCAATCAGGATTTCCCGAACCGCCGCCTCGATGCGCGGCCGATCCACCGAACCGCGCTCTCCGTCGTCCACAGGAGCCACCCTAAGCCCGCTTGGGCCGAATCGCCTTGGGGTGCCCGGAATCCCAGATCTTGCGTTCCGGCATCTTCTTGACGGCCTTGAATATCGAAACGAGGTCCTCCTGAAGCAGCGTCTCCTTCTCCAGGAGTTCGCTCGCGAGGGTGTCCAGAACCTTCTTGTTGGTGCGCAAGACGTCCGCGGCCTCGCGGGCCGCGCCGTCCATCAGCGCGCGAACCTCGGAGTCGATGACCGCGGCGAGTTCCTCCGAGTAGTCCCGGTTGTGGCCGATGTCCCGACCGAGGAAGACCTCGCCGGAGCCGCCCGAGAGGTGCACGGCGCCGACCTTCGCGCTCATGCCGAACTCGGTCACCATCTGGCGCGCGATCTCGGTGGCCTGCAAGATGTCGCTCGAGGCTCCGGTGGACGGGTCGCCGAAGATCAACTCCTCGGCCATGCGACCGCCCATGGAATAGGCGAGGTTGTCGAGCAGCTGGTTGCGTCCCTTCGAGTAGCGGTCCTCGGTCGGCATGACCATCGTGTACCCGAGCGCGCGGCCGCGCGGCAGGATCGTCACCTTGGTGACCGGATCCGTGTGGAGCATCGCCGTCGCCACGAGCGCGTGGCCCGCCTCGTGGTATGCGGTCACGCTCTTGTCATGGTCGTTCATGACGCGCGTGCGCTTCTGGGGCCCGGCGACGACGCGGTCGATCGCCTCGTCGAGCGCCGACGAGTCGAGGAGCTTCTTGTCGCGACGCGCCGTAAGCAGGGCCGCCTCATTGAGCACGTTGGCGAGGTCAGCTCCCGTGAACCCCGGGGTCCGCCGCGCGATTCCCTCCAGGTCGACGTCCGGCGAAATGGGCTTGCCCTTCGCGTGAACCTCAAGGATGCGGAGTCGGCCCTTGAGGTCGGGGGCGTCGACCGGAACCTGGCGGTCAAATCGACCGGGCCGCAGAAGCGCGGGGTCGAGGATGTCGGGCCGGTTCGTCGCCGCGATCAGAATGACGTTCGTCCTGACGTCGAAACCGTCCATCTCGACAAGCATCTGGTTGAGGGTCTGCTCCCGCTCGTCGTGACCGCCGCCTAGTCCCGCGCCGCGGTGGCGCCCAACGGCGTCGATTTCGTCCACAAAGATGATGGCGGGCGAGTTCTTCTTCGCCTGCTCGAACAGGTCGCGGACACGGCTCGCGCCAACCCCCACGAACATCTCGACGAAGTCCGAGCCCGAGATCGAGAAGAACGGCACGCCCGCCTCGCCCGCGACGGCGCGCGCCAGGAGGGTCTTGCCCGTTCCGGGTGCGCCGTAGAGGAGCACGCCCTTGGGGATCTTGGCGCCCACGGCCTGGAACTTCTCCGGGGTCTGAAGGAACTCCTGGATCTCGCGGAGCTCCTCGACAGCCTCGTCCACGCCGGCCACGTCGGCGAAGGTCACCGAGGGGGTGTCGGCGGTGACGAGTTTCGCGCGCGAGCGTCCGAAACTCATGATCTTCCCGCCGCCGCCCTGCATGTTCGACATCAACATCCAGAACAGCCCGACCAGAAGCAGGATGGGGACGAAGGTGAAGAGGATCGTGCCCCAGATGCTGCTCTGCGGAACCTCGGCGTTGTATCCGCTCGGAGGGTCGGCCTTCTCGATCGCGGCGATGATCGCCGCGCCCTGCTGGGAAATGTAGAAGAACTGCACGCGCTTGCCGTATTCCGGATCCGCAACCTTGAGGGTCAGTTCGACCCTCTGGTCGCCGTCGACGATCTTGGCCTGGTCGACGTTCCCGGCCGCGAGAATCGCCAGGCCCTTGGAGGTGTCGATGCGGCTCACCTGGGGCGTGGAAAGCCCGAGGACGATCCAGGTCAGGACCGCACCGCCTATGATCCAGGGCGCAAAACTGCGCAGGAAGCGACGGGCGTTCATAGTGCCTCCGACTCTAACCTGTGATGTCCCAAGCGCCGGACGGATGCGCGCAGGGCGAAACTATGAAGGTGCCCCGCCGTACACGTGCGGCGCGAGTGCGGCAACGAAGGGCAGGCCGCGGTAGCGCTCCGCGTAGTCGAGCCCGAATCCGACGACGAACTCATTGGGAATCTCGATCCCGACGTAGCGCACGTCCGTCTTGATGACGGCGGCGTCCGGCTTGCGGAACATCGCGGCGACCTCGACCGAAGCCGCCCCACGGGAGCGAAGGTTTGCGACGAGCCACGCGAGCGTGCGGCCGGAGTCGACGATGTCCTCCACGATGAGGACGTTGCGTCCCGTAACGTCGGCGTCGAGGTCCTTGAGGATGCGCACGACGCCGGAGGATCGGGTCCCCGCACCGTACGAGGAGACGGCCATCCAGTCCATCGGCACGGTCGCCGGAAGCCGCCGCGCGAGATCGGCCATCGTCATGACCGCGCCCTTGAGGACCCCAACAAGAAGGAGGTCCCGGTCGGCGTAGTCCGCGCGTATCGCCGCGGCCAGGCGGTCGAGCGCGAGGCGGATGTCCTCCTCCGTGGCAACGACCCTCAGAAAGTCGCTCGAGTCCTCGTCCGTCACGCGTCCGCCTCTCCGGGTTCCGGGGTATCCGTCACGATGAGCCTGCCATATTCGCGGCGCGCCTCGAATCCACCGGGAAGGGCGACGGCGCCCTGACCGCGGTAGTTCGTCACCAACTGGTCCATCGCCTTGACGTGACTCGCGGTCAGCGGGCCCGCGCCGCGCTTCTCCGCGAGCATCTTGAGCATCCGGCCCCGGATCGCCTCCGGCAGGGCGAGGAGCACGTCCACCGAGTAGGCGTCCGCGGCGCCATGGGCACCCAAAACCGCTCGCGCCTGGCGCTCCAACTCGTCGGCGTCGGCCTGGAGGAGCGCGGCCGAACGCGCGAGGCCGGGCACGACGCCAGGTCCGAGGATCTCTACCAGCGCGGGCATCACCGTCCCCCGAAGCGCGGATCGCCGCGGTCCCCCGTCCGGGTCGTTCGATGGGTCTCTCCACGGCTTCAGGCCGAGCGCCACGCAGGCCGCGAGCGTCTCGCTCCGCCGGAGCCCGAGAAACGGACGTACAAGGTTTCCGCGCCGGGGAGGCATTGCGGCGAGCGTCCGAGCCCCCGATCCCCGCGCGAGGCCGAGCAGGACGGTCTCGGCCTGGTCGTCCATCGTGTGGCCGGTCAGGAGTTGCGGATTCATCCCCCCCTCCGCCTCCATGCGGTGGCCGATCGCCTCGTAGCGCGCGGTGCGCGCCGCCGCCTCGAGGCCGCCGTCGCGGCCCACCTTGACCCTCTCCACGTGGACCACGGCCATCCCGGCGAGTCGGCATTGATCCTGGGCGTCGAGCGCGACCCTGCCGCTGCCAGGGAAGAGCCCGTGATCGACGACGATCGCCCCACCGACGAAGCCCAACTTGCGCGCCACGAAGGCCGTCGCCGCGGTGAGCGCGAGGGAGTCAGGGCCTCCCGAGCACGCGACCCACACCCTGGTCCCCGGCTCAAGGCCCTCAAGCGCCTCGCGAACCGCGCTTCGGGTCGCGGCGACCGCGGGATGCGGCCCGGTCACGACGCTCTCCGGCTCATGCCTCCATTATCCGCATCCGCACGACGCAAGCGATGCCACGAACTGGTCCATCGCCCCGAGAGCGGGCGTGGCGTTGATGGGAATGCCGTTGAGAATGATCGAGAATCCGAGCCACGAGCCATCATCGGTGACGACCGTCCCCGAAAGGGCGCTCGCACCGTTCAGCGTCCCTGTCTTCGCCCGCACCGTCCCCGCGCCCTCGGTCCCGCCGAATCGAGAGGCGAGCGTGCCGGAGAGGTTCGCCACCGGCAAATCGCGCAGGACATCGCCCGCGACGGGGTCCGCGGCCAGAAGCACCAGCAGGTCCGTGAACGCCTTGGCGGAGATTCGGGAGTTGCGATCGAGTCCCGATCCGTCCGCCATCACGATCCCCGCGGTGTCAAGGCCAAACGCGGAGTCGGCCGCAAGGACCGCCTTCGTCGCCTCGGCCGTCGTGCCTGGCAGACCCGCGTTGAGCGCGACCACCCGTGCGAGATCTTCCGCGATGGTGTTCTCCGAGTAGGTGAGCATGTACCCGACGACGTCGAGCATCGGAGCGCCCTGGACCACGCCGACCTGGACGGCGCCCGCTGGCGCCGAGCCTCCCCCCACCGCCGTCACCGCGACTCCGCGCGCCACCAGCGCATCGCCGAACAGCTGCGCGGTCCGCAGGCTGGGATCGTCGTAGCGCTTGTAGTCCGGGTTGCCCGTCCAGCCGACGTCGACGGCGAGCCCCGTGATCGGCGCCGAGTAGCCTCGCTTGACGGGGTTCGCTGGCCAGTTCGGATTGACCCGAGGGGCTCCGAACGCCGAGTCATCGTAGGCGACGGAGACGCTCGTGACCCCCTTCGCCTTGAGTGCGGTGGCCACTTGATCCGCGAGTTCCGCAAGGCCCGCCCACCCGTTGGCCCAGGGCTTCTCGCCGTAGTGCCCGTAGCCCTCCGCGAGCATCATGTCCCCGCCCGCCACAATCGTGACGTCGCTCGCACCATCCCACACGACCGAGGTGGTGAGCCGCAGATTGGGTCCCAACACATGGAGCGCCGCGGCCGCCGTCAGTAACTTGACGTTCGAGGCGGGAATCCGCGGGACGTCTGCGCTCGCGGACGCAAGGGTCTGGCCCGTTCCCAGATCCACGACCGAGACCCCCGTCGATGTCCCGACGCGCCGGTCGGCAAGGAACGCGGCGACGAGCGCCTGGATCGCCGCGGCTGACGGCGGGGCGTGGTTCGAGAGCAGCGGGGCAGGCTCGTCGGGAGCCTCGAAGGGAGACGCGGCGGCGGCCGAAGGGAAGGGCTCCGGCGAGGGCGAGGGCGGCGCCAGGGTCAGTACCCCCGGCGCCACGTCGGCCGCGTCGGCCACCGCGTAGGCCCCGAGCCCCACGACGACGATCGCCAGGAGGGCCAGGCGGGTACTCGTCTTCATTGCCACCGTGCCTCCTCTATACGTCACACTAGTGACCAGACCCCGAGACGGTTGGAAGGTACATGGAGTTCGACGTCATCATTGAGATCCCCAAGGGGAGCCGCAACAAGTACGAGGTCGACCACAAAACGGGGAAGATCCGGCTGGACCGGATGCTCTTCACATCGACGCGCTATCCCGACGACTACGGGTTCATCGATGGGACCCTCGGGCAGGATGGCGACCCCCTCGACGCGCTGGTGCTCCTCGAGGAGCCCACCTTCCCCGGCTGCATCATCCGCTGCAGGGCGCTCGGGATGTTCCGCATGCGGGACGAGGCCGGGCCGGACGACAAGGTGCTCTGCGTTCCCATGGCCGATCAGCGGGCCGCGTGGAGGCGCGAACTCAGCGACGTGAGCGACTACCACCGCCTAGAGGTCCAGCACTTCTTCGAGGTCTACAAGGACCTGGAGCCCGGCAAGTCCGTCGAGGGCGCGACGTGGGTGGGCCGCCCAGAGGCGGAGGCGGAGGTCACGGCCTCCTACGCGCGCGCCAAGGGAACCCACTTCGAGTTGATCGAGCCGCCCGAGCACTAGCGTTCGGTCCGAGACCGGGAGCGACTATGGGCGCCCGGCGTACGCCATGAGGTCCCCCGCCGCCCAGTTCCGGTAGTCCCGGGTCTTGACCGGATACCCCGTCTTGGTCGCCTCGACGATGATGTTATCTCTCACGTAGATCGCGACGTGGTAGACCGAGCCCGAGTTCCCGCCCGAGCCCCAGAAGATCAAATCACCCGCCCGAAGCTCCGAGTACGTGACCTTCGCGACGTACCCGTACTGGGACTTTGACGAGCGCGGGAGGTAGACGCCCTGGCTGCCCCACGCCCCCATGGCCAGTCCCGAGCAGTCCCATCGGTCGGGGCCAGCGGCACCGTAACTGTACATATCCCCAAGTTGAGCGAGGCCGAAGTTCGCCGCCCCCTCGCCCTTGTCACTCGTCCCGACGGAGTAGCCTCCCACCGGCGCGGGGCCCGCAGCGGCGGCGCGCGCGGCGGCCTTCTTGCTCGCAGAGGAGGAGCGCGATGCCGCGAGTCCCGCTTGTCGCTGGCGCTCGAGCGCGGCCGACGTGTTCTGCAGGGCGGCGAGCCGCGCCACCGCCTCGTCGTGGGCAACCTGGGTCTCCGCGAGAGCCTGCTTGGCCTGAGCGGACGCCTCGACCGCCGCCTGAAGAGCGCCCTCGGCCGCCTTTTCGGTCACGATCGCCTTCTCCGAGGCCTGGGCCGCGAAGTCACGCAGGGTCTGCTGGACGAGCTCCGCCGCGCGGACGCGGTCAATAGCAATCGCCGCGGTGTCGCTCGCTCGCTTGAGGGCTTCCGTCCTCGCGATCACATCCTCGAATCCCGTCGAGGTCGCGACCGCCTCGAGCGCCCCGAATTGGCCGCCTGAGCGGTACTGGGCACGCGCAACACCAGCAAGGTCGGCCCTGGCGGTCACGAGCGCCCGGTCCGCCTCGTCGGCGCGCGCGTTCGCCAGGAACAGTTGGAGCTGCGACTGCTCGTTGGCCTGTCGCGCCGCCGCGTACACATCGTCGGCGACCAACACGGCGACGTCCGCCTGGTGAAGCGCGTCGCTCAACTGAACTACGGCCGCGTCCAACTGGGCCACGGTGGCATTCGCATCGCTCACGGCGGCCTTCGCGGCCTGAACCTGCGCGTAGCCGGGGTAGTTTGCCGCCTCGGCGCGGGGCGCGATGACGAGGATCGTCACGAAGGCGAGGAGAAGGGCCGAACAGGCATACATCACCCGCGGCGCGACGCGCGCCGCAATGGCGGCTCCTTGGCCCCCGGCGGCCCTCTGCGTATCCCTGCCCCGCATGTCCCTGCCCCGTTCCGTTGTGCCGCAAGGCGAGACTCGCCCTTCGGCCATGCCGGACTCTACTCTCCCGAAAGCGCATCCCTTATGTCCGATGGTAAGCAGGGCGGAGTGCCTGAGGGATGTGAGATTCATCACCCTTGTCCGTCACGACCGCTTCGCCGCTCTTGCGGGGCGCGCGCGTCGCTTGTCCCGGCCCCATTCCCCTAGGGTGGTGATCGGCATGGATGACGACATTATCGAATCGGATCCGTGGGCCTCTGACGTGGGCCCGCGCGCGGACGCACCCCCGCCCGCCTCCGCGGCGTGGCGCGAGGGCGATCCGCCCGGTCACCGTTCCTTCCTTGACATCGGCGACCTCGCCCTGGAAGCTGACCCGCTCGGCACGTTGCCGGGCGTGCGCCTCGCATACGAGACGTGGGGCGAACTGAGCGCCGCTGGCGACAACGCGATCTACGTCGCCCACGCGCTGACGGGCGATTCCCACGTCACCGGACCCGCGGAGGAGGGCCACCACACCGGCGGCTGGTGGAACTCGATGGTCGGCCCCGGCCGCCCCATCGACACGGACCGCTACTTCGTCGTCTGCGCGAACGTCGTCGGCGGATGCCAAGGCTCGACCGGTCCCGCGTCCCCGCACCCGTCGGACGGCAAGCCGTGGGGATCACGCTTCCCCTACCTGACCCTGCGGGACATGGTGCGTGCGGAGATCGCGCTCACCGATTCCCTCGGCGTATCGTCGTGGAAGCTCATCGCCGGTCCCTCGATGGGCGGCATGCGCGCCATCGAATGGTCGATCATGGCGCCCGGGCGCGTTCGCGCCATCGCCCCCGTCGGCGCGACCGCGGCCACGACCGCCGACCAGATTGCGTGGTCGACGTCCCAGCTGGCCGCGATCCGGGCGGACCCCAAGTTCCGCGGCGGCGACTTCTACGACGCGACCGACGGCGACGGGCCCCACGTGGGAATGGGCGTCGCGCGGATGATCGCGCACACGACCTACCGCTCCGAGGGCGAACTCGGGGCGCGCTTCGGGCGCGCCTACCAGGGAGCCTCCGACCCGATCGGCAGGGGCGGGAAGTTCGCGGTTCAGTCCTACCTCGAACACCACGCCCGCAAACTCGCGCTTCGCTTCGACGCGAACACCTACATCGCGCTCGTCGAGGCGATCCAGTCGCACGACGTGGGGCGCGACAGGGGCGGAATTGAGGCCGCGCTCGCGGGGGTGGACATCCCCGCCCTCATCGTCGCCGTGGACTCCGACCGCCTCTACCCCGTCAACAATTCCGAGCTCCTGGACGCGTGCCTCCGCGGTTCGCACGGCGTAAAGATGGTCCACTCGGACGTGGGCCACGACGGGTTCCTGGTGGAGTCGGGCCAACTGAACGCGCACATGGCTACGTTCCTCGCCTCGCTCGACTAGGCGCGCGCGCCCACCCGCCGCGCGCCCGCCCAGCCCAACTACCGCGCGGCGCGCTCCGCGAGGAGTTGGGCTAGGTGCCGCCCGGTGACTCCCGCGAGGTCGTCCGCCTGCGTGCGGCACGAGTAACCGTCCGCCAGGTAGATCGAACCCTTCGGCGCGTTCGCGAGGGCGGGAAGAAGCGACGTGCCCGCGACGGTCGCCGCGAGGTCGTAGTGGTCCGCCGTCGTGCCCCACATCCCGGCCATGCCGCAGCACCCCGACGCCTCGATGACGGTCGCTCCGGCGGAGGCGAGAAGCTCGCGGTCGGCGCCGAAGCCCATGACCGAGTGGTGGTGGCAGTGCGGCTGGACGACGGCGGTAACGTCCGAGAGGTCGGGCACCTTCCAGCCGTCGCGGGGCTTGATAGGGCCGCGTCCGGTGAGCATCTCGGCGAGCGTGAACACGCCGCGCGAGACGGCGTGGGCGCGGGGGTCTTCCGGCAGCAGCTCCGTGAGGTCGGAGCGCAGCGCGGCCATGCACGAGGGCTCGACGCCGATGATCGGCACCCCGTTGACGGCGAAGGGGCCAAGCACGCCTAGGAGCTTCTCCATGCGCCTCCGGGCGCCCTCGAGTTGGCCCGTCGTGATCCACGTGATCCCGCAGCACGCGTCGCCGGCCGAGACGGCCACGTCGAAGCCCGCGTCCTCCAGCACCGCGACGAGCGCCTCGGGGATGGCGGGGTCTAGCCCGTCGGTGAAGGAGTCGGCCCACAAGACGACGAGTCGCCCCTTGGCGGTGGTTGCCTGCAAGCCCGCGGCCTTGCGCCGCGACGCGGCGCTCCTCGACTTCGCCGTCTTGCTGTTCCGGAAGGGCGTCGCGGCGAAGCGCGGCATGTGGCGGCGCGTGTCGAGCCCCGCGAGCTTCACGACGATGCGCTCGATCCAGCGCGGCTTCAACAGGGCGTTGATGAGGCGCGGCGCGATGGCGACGAGCTTGAGCCAGCGCGGGAGCCACCCGAGCGAGTAGTGCATGATCGGGCGGACCTTGCCCTTGTAGCGACGGTTCAAGACCTCGGCCTTGTACGCGGCCATGTCCACGCCGGACGGACAGTCGGATGAGCACGCCTTGCACGCGAGGCACAGGTCGAGCGATTCGATGACCTCCGGGGCCGTGAGCCCGCCGATGAGGGAGCCGTTGATCGCGTCCTGGAGCACACGCGCGCGACCGCGCGTCACGTCCTTCTCGTCCTTGGTCGCGGCGTAGCTCGGGCACATGAAGCCGGTGCCCTCCTCGATCGCGTCGCCTCGGCACTTGCCGACGCCCGTGCACCGGTGGACCGCCTCGGACAGGTCGCCGTGGTCGTGCTCGAACGCCCACCCGCCCCTGCGCTTGACGGCGGGCGCGGCGGGCCTGCGCAGGTCCGCGTCCAGGGGGCGCGGGTCAACGATGATGCCGGGGTTGAGGAGGTTCTCCGGGTCGAACAGACCCTTGATTTCGCCGAAGGCACGGATCGCGTCGGGACTGTACATCGCGGCGAGGAGCTCGGAGCGCGCGCGGCCGTCCCCGTGCTCGCCCGAGAGCGAGCCACCGTGCCGGGCGACGAGCGCCGCAGCCTCCTCCATGAAGGCGCGCAGGGCGGAGCCGTCGGTCCCGAGCGGGATGTCGAGGCGGACGTGGACGCACCCGTCGCCGAAGTGTCCGTAGGGCTGCCCGTGGAGCCCGTGTCGATCCATGAGGACGTCGAAGTCGCGCAGGTACGCGCCGAGGTTGGCCGGCGGAACGGCGGCGTCCTCCCAGCCCGGCCACGCCTCGTTGTTGTCCTCCGTGCGCCCCGCGAGCCCCGCGCCGTCGGCTCGGATGGCCCACAGTGCCGTCGCCTCGCGCGGGTCCTCAACGATGCGCCGGGCGATCGCGCCGGTGTCGGCGGCGAGGGCTGCCATCGCGCGCCTCGCCTCCTCCGGCGTGTCCCCCCCGACCTCGACGAAGAGCCAGCCGGCGCCGGCGGGAAGCTCGGGGATGCCCCGGCCGCCCTTGGCCTTGCGGACCCGCTCGACAATGCGGGCGTCGAGGCCCTCGATCGCCTGCGGGCCGTGGGGCAGGAGCGCGACGACGGCGTCGGCGGCCGACGGCATGTCGTCGTAGCCGAAGACGCCCATAAGCGTGGCCTTGGGGCTCGTGACGAGTTTGACCTCCGCCTCGAGGACGGTCGCGAGGGTGCCCTCGGTCCCGACGAGGAAGCGCGCGAGGCTATGGCCGTTCTCGGGAAGCAGGTGCTCGAGCGAGTACCCGGACACCTGGCGAGAGAAGCGACCGAACTCCGGCCGAATCATGGACAGGTTCTTGGCGACCCACTCCTCCAGCCCGTCGACGGCGGAAAGGTCGTCCGAGGCGATGAATCGCGTGCCCATCCCGTCCGCCACGTCGAGCGACACGATGTTGTCCGACGTCCGGCCGAACGCGACGGCATGGGGGCCGCAGGCGTTGTTGCCGATCATGCCGCCGAGGGTCGCGCGGGTGAGGGTGGAGGGGTCGGGGCCGAAGCGAAGGCCGTGCAGGGCGGCCGCGCGCTGAAGCGTCGCCAGAATCGCGCCGGGCTGGACCCTGGCCGTTCGCGCCTCGGCATCGACCGAGATCACGGCGTTCATGTGGCGCGACGTGTCGAGCACGAGGCCCGTCCCGATCGCGTTGCCAGCTACCGACGTGCCGCCCCCGCGCATCGTCACCGGAAGCCCCATGTCGCCCGCGAGGGCGAGCGCACACAGAAGGTCGTCTACGTCGAGGGGGAAGGCGACGATCTGGGGCACGACGCGGTAGTTGGAGGCGTCGGACGAGTACTCGGCCCTGCGCCGCGACGAGGAATCGACCTCGCCCCGAATCACCTTCCGCAACGCGGTCGCGAAGGTGGCGACGGGGGGGGCGGTGGTCACGGGCTCATTGTGCCAGAACCGAATCTCGTCGCTGCGAGACGTTGGCCCTACCTCGCAGAGGGTGGTGAGGCGGCCTGGGGGGAGTCCAGCCCCGGACCTACCGTTTCCCGCGGGTCGCGACCGTCGCTGGGCTCATCGCGAGCACGACGCAGGCGGCGAGGGCCACCAAGGTGGCCGCCGCGGCGCCGAATGCCCAACCGGAGCGGATAACGTCGTGGAGCACGGCGAGCCCCACCGCGCCGGGGACGACCACGTCGATCACCGACAGCACCGCGGTGGCCGGACCCACGGCGGCCCGTTCCAGCGCCCTCGCGTACGTCACCGCGGTGAGCGCCCCGAAGCCGATGACCGCCCACGCGAGCGGCTGCCGTGCCACATCGGCGAGGGCCAACGCACCCATTCGTGTGTCCACGTGTGTGGCGCGGACGGCGATGGCCGCGCCCGAGGACGCCAGGCCACCCAGCACCGCGAACCACAGGCCAAGACCCCGCCGGTACGTCAGCGCCGTCGCCGCCGCGAGCACGGCAAGTCCCGCGAGCGTCGCGGCGGCGAACCACGCGGGGACCACCACTCCCCCCGCGCCCGACCCGTGCTCCGGCCCGGCGGCGAGCGCGAGCACCACGAGCGCCGCTACCACCACGCCAACGGCCACCCCGTCGACGGGGCGAAGCGCCGCGCGCAGCACGAGCCGCGCGAGGACCACCGCAACGGCGAGGGAACCCGCGAGCACCGCCTGCACGGTGAAGAGCGGCAACGCGTGCAAGGCCACCAGCGACGCGAGCCATGCGCATCCGTCGCACGCGAGGCCCGCGAGGTAGAGCGGCTGCCTCAAGGCGCGGAGGCCCCCCGAGCGCCGCACCGCCGCCGCCTGCACCACTGAGCCAATGCCATACAGCACGGCCCCGGCAACGGCCGCGATGAGCGACAGCGTCACGGGGTCCTACCGAAGAACCACCCGAAATAGGGCATTTCGGCGCCGCGCTCCGCCCCGACCGGAATCGCGACCAGTCTCCTGGCATGATCCGGGTGTCGCGTGGCGTTACCAAAGGGAGTACTCATGTGGCCATTGTGTGTCACGCCCGGCGGAACCGGGGAGGACGTGCCGGGAGGCGACGTGAGGTCCGTGCTGAGAGCGACCGATGCGGACCCGCCCACGCTCTCTCCGCACGTGCAAGACCAGTTGGCCGCGGGCCGTGACCAGCTCACCACGTGGTGGCCCTCGGTGTTCGCGCTGGTGTTGGCCATCGCGTTGCTGGTTTGGGCGCTGAGGTCCCCCCGACGCAAGGCGCGGGCGTGGCTGGGCGTTCTCGGAGCGGTGCTGGTCGTCGCCGCCGGCGTCGCGCTGGGCATCAACACGTGGAGCGGGTACGCACCGTCCCTCGCCTCGGCGACGCGGCTCGTGAGCGCCCACGCCGTCGCCGCCACCGAGACGACGGGGGCGCTCACCCCCGTGTCGATCCCCGTGGCCGATGCACTGAAGATGCCGGAGTCGACCACCTGGATCTACACGCCGCCCGGCTACGACGCCTCGGCGGCCACGCGCTATCCGGTGGTGATGATGATTCACGGCACCCCCGGACGCTCCGCGGACTGGACGGTGGGCGGGGACATGGCTCACACGATGGACGTGCTCATCGCGAACGGTCTCATTCAGCCAATGATCGTCGTGATGCCGGAGGTCAACGGGTTTGGCCTCGACCAGCGCGACACCGAGTGTCTGAACTCGACGCGCGGGGGGCCGCAAGTGGAGACCTACCTTTCGAGCGTCGTGCTGCCGTGGGTCGACGCGCACTACGCGACGGCGGCAACGTGGCAGTCGCGCGCGATCGGCGGCGTGTCCGCGGGCGCGTTCTGCGCCATGGACCAAGGCCTGCGGCATCCCGAACTCTACGGGGCAATCGCGTCGATCGAGGGCTACGACAACCCGGGCGACGGCGGCCGCGCGATGCTTGCCGCCGACGCCGAGTACGCGGCGCACTCCCCGGGCGTCTACATCGGAACCATGACGTTTGAGCACCCCGTGCCCGCTTTCGTCGGCACCGCCGGCAAGGGGGACCCGAGTGACCGGCTCTCGAACGAGAAGATGGCCGCCGCGCTCGAAGCCCGCGGGCAGGAGGTCGAGTACCGGAGCGTCCCGAACGGCTATCACACCTGGATCACCGCTCGGGAACTGCTCCCCTACGCGCTGATCTTCGTATCGGACCATCTGACCGTGGAGCGCGCGTAGCTCCCCGGGATCTCGTGGAGCCGCCTAAGAGAATCGAACTCTTGACCTATTCATTGCGAGTCAACGTCGCGGGCTTCCCCGCGGCTTCCGCATCAGGCCCGGTCGAACCACGTTCCCGCCGCCGACGCCGAGCATGGCGCGAGTCAGGTCGCCGATGCCCGGAAGATGCTCCCGATCGCCGCATCGAGGGCGGCGTCGAACTCGGTCTCGCTCTGCTGGGCGGACAGGCCGCCGGTGAGTGCCCGGGAGAAGCTCGCGACCACGCCGTGATTCCTGGCTAGGCGCGCGTTCGCCTCCTCGAGGGAGTAGCCGCCGGACAGCGCGACGACGCGCAGCACCCGCGGGTGCTTCACGAGATCGCCATAGAGTCCGTCCTCCTCGGGCAGCGTCAGTTTGAGCATCACCCGCTGGTCGTCCGGGAGCTTGTCGAGTTGCGCCGCGATCGCGGCCGTCACCAGGGCCTCCGCCCTGGCCTTCTGCGGACTGTGGATGTCCACCTCCGGCTCGATGATCGGCACCAGCCCCGCGTCGAGGATTCGCCGTCCGATCTCGAACTGCTGGGCCACGACGGCGTCGATCCCAGCCTCGTCGGCCAGCAGGACGACCGAGCGCATCTTGGTGCCGAACACCCCGTGGGTCTTCGCTCGGGCAAGGAGGTCGTCCAATCCGTCCATCGGCTTCATCAGGCGCACGCCGTCGGCCTGCTCCTCCAGCCCCTGGTCGACCTTCACGAACGGAACGACGTGCTTGTCCTCCCACAGGTACTCGGCGGCGCCCTTGCCGCCGACCCGGCGCTCCATGGTCATCTCGAACAGGATCGCGCCGAGGATCCGCTCACCCGTGAAGGCCCGGCTCGTCATGATCCTGCTGCGCATCTCGTGGATGAGGTCGAACATCTGCGCCTCGCTCGCGTACGAGGTCTCGTCGAGCCCGTATGCCGCCAGCGCCTTGGGCGTGCTGCCCCCGCTCTGATCCAGAGCCGCGATGAAGCCAGCCCCGCTCTCGATCTTCCGGAGCTGTTCGGCGTTCATGACAGTCCTTCCGTCGAGACCGATCGCGCCGGTCGGTAGTGGGCGGAGATGGTCCGACCACCGAGACTGTCCGCGCTCCGTCGGATTTCAACGGTAGTCCTCGCGATCGCGACAGGGGGCGATCGCGTGGTCATCGCGGCGGCGTTGGGCCGCCGCCGACAACCGATCAGGCGTCGGCCGCGAGCAACTCGTTGACCTTTGCCATGACCTCGAAGGCGTCGGCGACGTAGAGCACGTCGGCCTTGCCCTGGGCCCAGCCGCAGGTCTCGTCGAGGTTGATCGCCCGGCGCTCGGAGATAAAGCGCCAGCCGACGACGTGTGGCTCCTCACCGTGGCAGCAGGTCGCGAGACCCTTGCGGTGGCGCGGTGTCGAGCCGGTCTGGCCGACCTGGTTGAGGTGGCTCATGAACGACATGACCTCGGCGCCCTCGGAGCTCTGGTCGACGAGCGACTTGCTGCTACCGAGCGAGGCGCGGGCGAGCTCGAGGAAACCGAGGATCAGGCGCTCGGCGTCCTTGACGTGTGTCGCACCGTCCTTCTGCTTCTTGGTCCAGCCGGCGCCAGCGACCAGCAGGGTTTCGGCGTCGGGGCGGATGGTCTGGGCCTCGGTGGTGGCGGCCTCGATCCCCGTAACCCGCGTGCGAAGCTCCGCAACAGTGAGGTCAACCGCCACGTCCTCGAGACTGGCCTTGCCGGGCTCTGTCGTCGAGGGCTCGGTCGTCGAGGGCGCGGTCGACGCGGGCGCAGTCGGCGCGGGCGCAGTCGGCGCGGGCTCGAATGCGCCGGGGCTCGTGAGCAGGAACCATGGGCGCTGGCTGCGGCTGAGCTTCGCCACCATGCGCTGCCGGTAGAACCAACGCTCGCCAACCACGGCGTCGCCCTCGGCAAAGAGCGCGGTGACCTGCGTCTCGATCCGACCATCGAGCCGCGCGGCTGCGCCAGGTAGCGCCCGGCAGAACCGCGGAGTCGCCGGGGCAACGACGATCGTCGCCGCGGACTTCTCGACGAGGGTGGCGGCCGCGGCGACGTCACTGGCGTAGCGCGAAACGGCGAACTCGGCGCCGCTCACGCCCAGCACCCGCTCGATCCCGGTCAGGGTATTCGCCGCCGCGGCGACATCCGCGCCGATCAAGCCAGCGGCAAGGGTCGCTCCCTTGAGGTCGCGGGCGAGGTTCTTCGCTGCGGTCAACGCTTCGTACGCGGCCTTGGGCAGGGTGCCGTCCGCCTCGGCGTGGGCCAGGAAGAGAATCTTGTCCATGGTTCGTAGCCTCCTCAGCCCTTGATCCAGGTGACGATCTCCTGCGCGATCTCGTCCGCGGAGGAGTCCTTCACGACACGCGTCTCACGCCGCTGCTGCGGCACCTCGGCCGCCCACCAGGTTGTGCCTACCCCACCGAGCGGTGCCGACTTGGCCTGCGCCAGCGCCGGCATGATCGTCCGCATGTTCTGCATGCCGACCTGCGGGCTGTTGGGCGGTTCGGGCAGCGAGCCGGTCGCCCAGGCCGCGACGAGCGGCGGCCCCTCGCAGACCGAGGCGAGGTAACGACCGCCCTCGACACGCTCGAGGACTCGGATCGAACCGTCGTCCAGCACCTTCAACTCGTCGACACCGAAGAACTGGTCGTGGATGCCGAGCCGCTCGCCGACCATCTGCACCGTGACGCCGGCATCGCGAGAGGCCGAAGCACAGCCGCCGAAGAGCAGGAGCCGGGACCGATCGAGGCCGTCGATCGCCTCGATCGCCGCAGCGAGCGCCGCGGCGACCTCGAAGGAGTCGGTGAAGCCGCTGGCAGAGCCATCGAGGGCAACGAGTTCGAGCGGCACCTTCTGCGCCACCCGCATCATGAGCTGCTGTAGCTGGGCCTTGGGCCCGAGGCTGACCAGCCACACCTTGCTGCCTGGGGTCTGCGCCGCGAGGTGTGCGGCCTCGTAGAGCGCATGCCCGGCCCACGGGTCGAGCACCGAGGGCAGCATCGCCTCGTTCTTCAGCGCGGGCCGGTCGCCACCGAGCACCGGCTCCAGGGTCTGGATCGGGTCGGGCACGAGGCTGCCACACACGACGATATGGAATCCGTCAGTCATCAGTCATCTCCAAGATCGGTAATCTCCTAGATCGGTGGCTCAGTTTTCGGCGGAATGCAGTCCTCCGGCGCCCGCCTGCAAGGCGATGGCCGCGGCGTCGTGACCCGGTTCGCGTGGCGCTGGACAGCTCCACTGGCAGGCGCCGCAGTGTACGCACTTCTCGCGGTCGAAGAGGGGAACACCGCCCTCCCCGCCCAGCGTCAACGCCTGCCCGGAGCAGATGGCGATGCACGGCTTGGTCTCACAGGCCGCGCACTCCGCTGGGGCGAGGAACACGACATGGTCGGCGTAGCCCGGCGGTGCCTGGACCTTGCCGCCAATCAGCAATGCGTCTTGCTGAGAGACCAGGAGTTCGCCGTCGAACGGAATGCTCGGCCAGCCAGCTCGGTCCATGTACACGTCCTGCAGCGGTCGCTGCGCCCCGCTCGCCTCGGCCTCGATGCGTTCGATCTCGCTGGCGGGGATCTTGCCCTTGAAATACTCGGCCAGGCTCCCCACCTCGCGGACCTTCGCCTTGCTTTCGTCGCGCGCGTTGAGCCGACCGCGCGTCAAACCGGTGAGACCCATGCCGATCAGGCCACGGACGAAACCACGCCGGAACCCGACCCGCGCCTTGGCCGCGACCCTGCTCTCCTTGTCGAGCGCGCTCTCCCGGCGGCGCGCGACGTAGGTCCTCTCGAGGTTGTCGCGGGTGAACGGCTGCTTGCCCCGGAGCAACTCAAGCACCGCCTCGGCGAGCTGCACGCCGGTCGTCCAGGCCTCGTCGACACCGGAGTTGGTCAGAACATTCGTGCTGCCCGAGCCCTCGCCGATCCGTGCGTAGCCGTCGCCGCACAGGTGGGGCTCACCCTCGCGACCGGACTCCTGCAACGATTTGGCCCCCCATGAGCGCAGCTTGCCGCCCTTCAGGTGCCGCCAGAGGTACGGGTGCTGCATCCAGTGCTGCAGGTAGCGGTAGCTGCCGCGCACCGGACTGTCGAGGGACGACGGCACGAAGATCCCGAGCGAGGCAAGACCCGGCTGGTGGACGTACAGGAAGCCGAAGATCTCTGGTTCGGGGTAGCCCATCGTGTGCAGCACGGTGCCCGGTTCGAGCGCACAATCCTCGGGCAGGTCCACGACCATCTTCATTCCGATCGCCCAGTCGCGCCGCACATGGCCCTCAGGCAATCCGAAATGCTCGTCGAGCCTCCGGCCGATCGGGCCGACGGGGCCATCGGCGACGACGGTCAGCGCCGCCTTGATGTCCAAGCCGGGGAGGTAGCCGGCCTCGGGCTCGCCCCTCAGATCCGTGCCCTGGTCGACAAGTCGCACACCGACGACGGCGTCGTCTTCGATCAGCGGCTCGGCGACTGGGGTGCCCGGCCAGAGTTGGACCTGCGCTTCGGCCATCAGCTGGCCGGCGACCCACTGGTTGAACTGGCCGATGCCGAGCACCAGCCCGCCGTCCTTGCGCAGGAACCTGGGGATGTAGGGGAGGGTGAAGGCTTCATCACGCACCGGAAGCATGAAGCGCAGTCCGCGCAACATCGTGTCGGCGCAACGCACCGCGAAGCCGCGCCGGCTAGCGCCGATCGGGTCGAGCAGGTAGACGACCTTCTCGCTCGTGACCGGCGCGGTCATCGGGATCCCTGCCGGATCGAGGTCGGGGTACGTCTGGCGGATTGATGTAGCCCGCGTGACGACACCGGACACACCGAAGCCGAGGTCGTCGGCCCGCTCGTAGCAGACGACCTGCGGCGGCATGCCTGGCATCGCGCCACTCTCGA
>JADGOS010000101.1 GCA_017882825.1 Demequinaceae bacterium
CGCGCTTGCCATACCTAGCGGTTCTATGTACGGTGGTTCTATGTACATCGCCAAGGACCTCGTCGCCGCGTCGGCAGCCCCCATGGTCCTCGGCATCCTTGCCGATGCAGAGAGTTACGGGTACGCGATCCTCGCCCGGGTGCGCGAGCTGAGCGGCGGCCACATCGAATGGACCGATGGCCTCCTCTACCCGCTCCTACACCGCCTCGAGGAGCAGGGCATGGTCGAGGCGACGTGGGGCGCGGCCGAGAACGGCAGGAAGCGCAAGTACTACCGGATCACGCCTGAGGGCCGCGACTCGCTCGCGGAACACCGCCGACAGTGGCGCACGGTCAGCGATGCCCTGCAGGAAACGTGGAGCAACGTCAAGGAGGCCGCGGCCTGGCCCGCGCGCCCCGCGGAAGGGATGGCAACGTGAAGACCTCCGACGCCGAAGCCGGCTTCGAGGCTCAGATCGCGCAGTGGCGCGAGTTCATTCTCAAGCGGCGCGGCGTGGTGACGGCCGACGCCGACGAACTGGAGTCCCACCTGAGGGACCAGGCGGCGGACCTGCAGGCGTCGGGGCTCTCCCCTGACGAGGCGTTCCTCGTAGCGGTCAAGCGCCTGGGCGCCCAGGACGAGATCTCCCGCGAGTTCGCTCGAGTGCATTCCGGAAGGCTCTGGAAGCAGCTCGTGCTCGCGGGCACCGACGCGCCGACCCCGGTAGCCGCCGATGCGTCCCGCACGGAGCTGTGGTGGGTCATCGGCCTCGCCGTGCTTGCCGCGGCGTCCTTCAAGCTGCCCGCGCTCTTCGGGCTGAATCAGATGGATGATCCCGCCTTCTTCGCCCGCAACGCCGCCCTGTTCTTCCTGCCCTCCCTCGCGGCCTACTTCGCGTGGAAGCGCCGCGCGTCGGGCCGCACTATCGCCGTTCTGGTCGCCGCGTTCGTCGCGGGTGGAGTTCTCGCGAACGCCTACCCCGTCCACTCGGGCGGCCAAACCGAGCTCCTGAGCGGTCTCCACCTGCCGATCGCGCTATGGCTCGTGACGGGCATCGCGTACGTCGGGGGCGAGTGGCGCTCCCACCCCAAGCGCATGGACTTCATTCGCTTCACCGGCGAGTGGGTCATCTACATGAGCCTCATCGCCATCGGCGGGGGCGTGCTCGCCGGAATCACGGCGGGGGCCTTTGGCCTCTTCGGCGTGGACACCAGCACGTTCATCGTGGAGTGGTTGCTCCCCTGCGGCGCGATGGGCGCCGCCATCGTCGCGGCCTGGCTCGTCGAGGCGAAGCAGGGCGTGATCGAGAACCTCGCCCCCGTGCTCACCAAGATCTTCACGCCCCTCGTGGCCGTGCTCCTCATCGCGCTCGTCGTGACCATCCCGATCACGTGGACGGGCAAGCCGATCGACCGGAACGCCCTCATCGTGCTCGACCTGCTCCTCGCGCTCGTGCTCGGCCTCGTGCTCTACTCGATCTCGGCGCGCGACCCGTCCGAGGCCCCCGGACTCTTCGACAAACTCCAGTTCGCCCTCGTGCTCGCGGCCCTCGTCGTCGACGCCTTCGTCCTGGCGGGACTCCTCGGGCGAATCGGGGAGTACGGCTTTACGGCGAACCGCGTCGCCGCCCTCGGCGAGAACGTGATCCTGCTCGTCAATCTCGCGTGGGCCGCGTGGCTCGCGCTCGGTTTCCTCCGACGGCGGCGCACCCTCGGCGCGACGGAGCGGTGGCAGACCTCTTACGTTCCCGTCTACCTCGCTTGGGCGGTCGCAGTCGTGGCCCTCTTCCCGCTCATGTTCCGGTTCGAGTAGATCCCGGCCCGGAGGCCGCCTACTGGGCTTCGCGCCGGGAGGCCCGCCGTAGGCTGAGCCCATGCCCGTCACGCCGCTCCACATGGGCCCCGGCCTCCTGCTGAAGGCCCTCATGCGAGGCGCGTTTTCTCTAATCATCTTCGGGTACGCGCAGGTCCTCATTGACCTGCAGCCCCTCGTCGCGCTGACCACGGGCCGGGGCGAGCTGCACGGCTGGACCCACACGTGGGTCGGCGCGGTGGCGATCGGCTCTTTCGCCGCGGTCACGGGGCGACCGCTCACCAACGCGGCGCTTCGCATCCTCCGAGGCGGCGCGCGAAGTCGCTTGACGGTCTCGTGGCCCGTCGCGCTCGGCTCCGGACTCATCGGGACGCTGAGCCACGTGGCGCTGGACAGCCTGATCTATCGGGACATGCACGCGCTGTGGCCGTGGTCCCCGGCGCAGCCGTGGCTCGGCGCCGCGACGTCCGCCCAGGTCTACGCGGGGTGCTTCGCATCGGGCGTGATCGGCGCCGCGCTCTATCTCGGCGTGAACTGGCGGCGCGATCGCCGCTCCAAGGACGCGCGCTCCCGCTAGGGGCGGCACATTTCGCGCCGCTAGCGCCGGCACGTTTCGCTCCCCTCCGACGTTTGTCGGGCAACGATCGGAGAACATGGACGTCTTCGCCTATCGCCTGCTCCAGACGGCGCTGCCGCTCGCGTTGCTCGCCGTGGTCGCGGGACGGGTTGCGTATGTCGTCGCGCGACGACAACCCGGAGCCGAGCCGGGTTCCCCGCGCCGTGCCGCGACTCGCGCGCTACTCGCGAGCTACGCGGTCGGTCTGGGCTGGTGGACGATTGTGATCGCCAATCCGGGGCAGGACGGCTCCCGGCGCGCGAACCTCGTCCCCTTCCGCGAGATCGCTCGCTCGCTGACGGTCCACATATCCCGGTATGGCCTTCTGAACTTCTGGGGCAACATCGTCGCATTCGTCCCGATCGGCGTCCTCGCGCTCCTCGCGCTGCGGCGGGATCGGCGGAGCGCGTGGCTCGTCGCGCTGGCCGGTGGCACCGCGCTCTCTGCCGCCCTCGAGATCTCACAGTTTTGGGTCGGCCGCTCCGCGGACATCGACGACGTCATCCTGAACGCGATGGGGGTCGCTCTCGGGGTTGTTCTCGGGGTTGCCCTCGCCCGCGCGGCGCGCCCCGCATCGACTCGGAGCCGGACCTTGTCCCCTCCCGAAACCGGCGCCACCCAATAGGGTTGAGGCATGCCACGCTCCGGAATCGTCGTCGTCACCGACAGCGCCGCCGCCCTCCCGTCGGCCCTGCAATCCAGGTACGAAATCGTTGTCATCCCCCTCATGCTCGAGATCGATGGCGCGGTCTTCACCGAGGGCGTGAACATCAGTCCTCCCCGGGTGGTTGCCGCCCTGCTTGGGGGCGCGCGGGTTCGAGTGCTGGAGCCGCCATCGGGCGAGATCGGTCGCATCTACCGGGGCTTGGCCGTGGACGGCGCAGATCATATCGTCTCCGTTCACGTCTCCGGCGCCATTCACTCCATCGTCGAGTACGCGCGAGAGGCGGCGGGGCACGCCCCCATTCCCGTTGACGTCGTCGACACGAGGACCATCGGCATGGGCCTTGGCTTCGCGGCGCTTGCTGCGGGGGCCCAGGTGGTCGCCGGGCACGGGGCCGAGGCCGCCTCAGCGGCGGCGAAGGCGACGGCGACGTCGAGCAGGGTCCTGATGACGGTTGAGACCCTCGAGTACGCCCATCGCGACGGCCAGGTCCCCGGCGCGATCCGTGCCCTCTCGGACACCCTTCGCATGCGTCCCATGCTGGAACTCAAGGACGGGAAGATCGTCCGGACGGGCGGAACGCGCAACACGGAGCCCGCTCGCCAGGAGGTCAAGCGGCGCATCGAGGAATACGTCGCGACCCTGCCGCGGCCCCTCGTGTCCGTCGCCCTCGTTGGAGGGGGGGCGCTCGAGGCCGGCCTGGCGATCAACACACCGGGGCCCATGATCGAGTCCTCACCGGGCGCGAGTCTCAGCGCCCACGCGGGTCCCGGTACCTACATCGTCGCGGCGGCGAACATGCCCGCGGACGCTCCGATCGAGTTCTAGCCACCGCTGTGAGCAACCCCACCGGGCCTCCGGAGGCGCCGCGGGCCGAAGCGACGTAAATTGGGCGCATGGGCGCCTCCACCGTCGCCATTGTCACCGATTCGGCCGTCTCCCTGACGACCGAACTCATCGCCGAGTTCGGCATCGCCCAGGTTCCCGTCCACCTCCGGATCGGGGACGAGTGGTTCCTGGACATCGACAAGGCTTCGGACGCCCGGGTGAACGAGGCTCTCAACGCACGCGCCCTTGTGACCACCGCCGCGGCGCCCCCAGCCGAGATCGCCGCCATCTACCGGGGTGTGGCGCGCTCCGGCGCTGAATCGATCGTTTCCATTCACGTGTCTTCGGAGTACTCCGCCATGCTCCAGAACGCCAGGGAGGCGGCGACTCGCTCGCCCATTCCCGTCACGTTCGTCGACGCGGGAACCACCGCGATGGGCCAAAGCCTCATCGTGCTCGCCGCCGCCGCCCTTGCGGCGGAGGGCCGCACGGCGGATGAGGTCGCCGGGGGGGCGCTCGCCGTCGCCCGGTCGTGCCGATTCCTGTTCACCGTGGAAAGCATGGAGCACCTTCGACGCGGCGGCCGGGTGTCGGCGATGGTCGGCGCCGTCGGACACCTTTTCAACATCCGACCCGTCGTCTCGATTCACGACGGCGAAACTGCGGTCGTCGACCGCGTACACAAGGTTGAGCGAGCGCGGGACGTCATCCGGTCCTCGATGGAGCTCTACGCGTCGACCCTCGCACACCCCGCCGCCTGCATCGGCATCCCGCCAGGAAGCGCCGTCGACAAAGGCCTCGCTCTCTCGATCCGCGGTCCGGTCCTCCGGGTCGCCGTGGGTGGTAGCCTCGCGGCGCACACCGGGCCCGGGACCTGCGGGATCGCGGTGGCGGACATGCCCCCGGAGTTCGCAAAGGCGCTGGGCGCGCGCGAGGCCAGGGGCGACGCCGGGGGCGCCGCACAGAGCGGCGCCTAGTCGAGGCCCTCGGCGAACGCCCTCACGTGTGCGTTCACCTGCTCCGAGTCCACCAAGAACCCGTCGTGTCCCACGTCCGAATGGACGATCTTCACCCCCCGCGAGCCGCGCAGGTTGTCATCGAGCAGTTCGGCGTTGGCGACCGGATACAGGCGGTCCGAATCCACCGCGATAACGAGGGCCGGGACGTCGATCGTTCCGAGCGCCCTCTCCACGCCGCCCCGGTCGCGGCCCACGTCGTGGCTCAGGATCGCCTCGGTGAGGCGGAGGTAGGTGTTCGCATCGAATCGCCGGGCGAGCTTCTCCCCATGGTGCTCCAGGTAGGACTCGACGGCAAAGCGCCCGCCCCGCCCGATGGGGTCCTCGCCCGCCTGGAAGGCGCGCCCGAACCGCGTCGCCAACTCCCCTTCGGACCGATAGGTCACGTGCGCGATCGTGCGCGCGATCCCCATGCCCACGTGCGGACCCTCGTCCGCCGCGGCGTCGTAGTAGTCGCCGCCCCGGAATCCAGGATCCGCTCGGATGGCGGCGAGTTGCGGCGTTGCCCAGGCGATCTGGTCCGCCGTGCTCGCGGCCGTAGAACCCTCGACGGCGATGGCGCGCACCCTTCCCGGAGCCATGAGCGCCCATTCGAGCGCGCGCATCCCCCCCATTGACGGCCCGAGCACGAGCTTCCACGACGGAATCTCGAGGTAGTCGGCAAGCGCGATCTCGGCGCGCACCATGTCCCGGAGCGTGAGATAGGGGAAGCGGGACCCCCATGCCCCCCCGGAATGGGGGTCCCGCGAGGACGGGCCGGTTGACCCCTGACAGCCGCCGA
>JADGOS010000031.1 GCA_017882825.1 Demequinaceae bacterium
GCCAAGGACGAGGTCACGTGGAGCGAGGAGTTGTTTGAAGTCTTTGGCCTGGAGTTCGGGCCCGCAGCGCCGACGTTCTCTCAGTTGGAAGAACTCGTCACCGCTCCCACCTACAAGGCGCTCGACGAGGGCGTCGCCCGGGCCGTGAAAGCTGGCATCCCCTACGAGGTGGAGTTGGAGATCCCGCGAGACGACGGTACGACCCGATGGCTCTGGTCCCGGGGAGAGCCTGTCACGGACCCGGAGGGGCGACGAACGGGACTCTGGGGAGCGGCCCAGGACATCACCGATCGGAAGGCGAACGAAGCGGAGAGGTCGCAACTGGAGGCCCAACTCGCCCGGGCACAGAGGCTGGAGTCCGTGGGAAGGCTCGCAGGGAGCGTTGCGCACGACTTCAACAACATGCTGACCGTCATTCTTGGCCACGCCGAGCGAATCCTGGCCCAGCTCGCTCCGGAGGATCCGCTGCGGGCCAGCGTCGAGGAGATCCGCCAGTCCGCCGACCGCTCCGCCGCTCTGACCCGCCAGCTTCTGGCCTTCGCGCGCAACCAGCCGGTGTCTCCCGCCGTCATCGACCTCAACGAGACGGTCGCCGGGGTCATGACCTTGCTTACGCGCCTCATCGGCGAGGACGTCGATTTGGTCTGGAAACCTGGCGAGGACCTCGCATCGGTCAGGATCGATCCCTCCCAGGTGGGTCAGATTCTTACGAACCTCTGCGTCAACGCCCGGGACGCGATCGCTGACGTCGGCAGGATCCTTGTCGAGACCAACAACGTGAGCTTCGATGAGGAGCATTGCGCCCAGCACCCCGAGTATCTTCCGGGACACTACGTGCAACTCGTCGTGACCGACAACGGCGCGGGCATGGATGCCGCGACACTCTCTCACCTCTTCGAGCCGTTCTTCACCACCAAGGAATCCGGGCAGGGAACGGGACTCGGTCTCGCGACGATCTACGGCATCGTGAACCAGAACAATGGCTTCGCGACCGCGTCGAGCGTCCCCGGAATCGGTACGACCCTTTCCATCTACCTGCCGCGGCACGGCGCGTCGCCAGATCCTTCGACGGAAGAGCCCGTCGTCGAGGCGAACGCACGCGGCGGTGGCGACGGCGCGACGATCCTGCTCGTGGAGGACGAGCCCGCGATCCTCGCCTTGGCGGCCAAGTCGCTCACGGGCCAGGGCTACATCGTCCTGCCGGCGAGTACCCCCGACGACGCCGTTCGCCTCGCCAAGGATCACCCCGGCTCGATCGACCTGCTCCTGACCGACGTCATCATGCCCGCGATGAACGGGCGGGCGCTCGCCGAGGAGGTGAGGTCAATCCGCCCCCACCTGAAGGTCCTCTACATGTCCGGCTACACGTCCGACGTCATCACCGGCCACGGCGGGCCCCAAGGCGACGCCTCCTTCATCGCGAAGCCCTTCCGTCTGAAGGACCTGGCGCTGAAGGTTCGTGAGGTGCTGGGCGCCGAGTCGTCGGACACGCCCTAGCCGCGCAGGGAGATCTCAATAGTCAGGAGGGCTTCTGCGGCCGCGCCGAATGGCGCCTGCAGGATGACCTCCCCGTCCGAGCCGACGGCGAGCGAGGCGCCGATGCACGCCCAGCCGTCCCACTCGCCGCCGACGACGGGGCCGACGTTGCTCACGCCCACCACGGGCATGCCGGTCTCGCGGGCGAGCGCCCCGTAGGCCGTGACCCACTCGTCTCCGTACGCCCGAACGGCGTTGTCGAAACCCGGCGGCACGGCCCACGCGCACGGCGACAGCAGGATCTGGGCCCCCATCGCGGCGAGCGCCTGACCGAGCGCCAGGCTCGGGTAGGCATTGTCGGCGCAGATCGTGACGCCGATCACGCCCAGCGGCGTCGCGACGACCTGGAGGGACGTCCCGGCCGAGTAGAGCTCGCGCGCGAAGTCCAGTTCGTTGATCTTCCTGTGCCTGGCGAGAAGCGTCCCGTCCGCGCCGATCAGGACGGCGCTGTTGAAGATCCGGTCGCCCTCGCGCTCGGTGAGGCCCGCGACGACCGTGATCCCCGCCGACGCAGCGGCGGCGCGCAGCCGATCGGACGTGGGCCCGGGCACGGGCTGGGCGAGGTCGCGGGTGCCGGGGAAGGTCCAGCCGAGGTCGAGGCACTCGGGAAGGACGACAACGTCGCAGCGCTCGCGAGCGGCCGCCTCGATCGCCGAGACCGCGCGCCCAAGGTTGTCGTCGACCGCCCCTGGGACGACGAGCATCTGCGCCATCCCGACGCGGATGCCGCGGCTCGTCAAGGTCGGTGAGGGGAACGGTTCCATGTGGCCATTCTCCACGCCCGGCCTTTCAGGGCAATTCGGGCGCCAACGCGGGTGGTGAGTGCGCAGGTAAAGGGGCGCTCCGGCCCGGCCTAGGTACCGCTAGGGTCAAGACATGAGCATCTCAGATATCGGTCCCCGTCCCCAGGCATTCAACATCGAGACCGAGACGGTGAAGAACCAGAACTACCGCACCGTCGCGTGGAGCGGCAAGTACCTTCAGGTCACGCTCATGTCCATTCCGCCGGGCGGCGACATCGGGCTGGAGAAGCACCCTGACACCGACCAGTTCATCAGGCTCGATGGCGGGCGGGGTCGGGCCCAGATGGGACCCAGCAAGGACAAACTGACCTTCGACCAGAAGGTGGCCAGCGGCTGGTGCGTCCTCGTTCCGGCCGGGACGTGGCACAACATCACCAACATCGGCGACGAGCCGATGCAGGTCTACACGGTCTACGCGCCGCAACACCACAAGCCGGGCAAGGTGCAGAAGACCAAGGCGATCGCCGACAAGGACAAGGACGACAAGCCCGCCGACTGGTCTGTTCAGTCAAAGTCGGCCGCGGACCAGCACGCCTAGACTGAGCCGCTGGACACGCCAACCCCTCGGACGCGAGCCCGGGCCTGACTCAGATGCGGATCCCGGCGAGCGCGAAGGAAACCAGGTCGAGCGCTGCGATCAGGATGATGGCCAGGAAGAATCTCCGCGAGGACGGGTCACGGTAGGCGAGGAGGGCGGCGGCAGCGGACATCAGCGCCGTCGCGGTGAAACTGGCCCACTGCCACGGCCCGGGTTGCCCGGGCGGACCGAAGAGGATGACCGCGGACGCGGTCAAGAGGATCGCGGCGTCCGTCAGCGCCGTAGCCCTTGCGCCGATCCGGTGCGGCAGTCCGCGGATCCCGGTGGCGACGTCATCGCCCAGGTCCGGAAGCGCGTCGGCAAGATGGGCGGCCACGCCGAGTAGCGCACCCACGGTCATCGTCCAGGCCGCTGGCCACCGGGGCGGCGACGCCGACAGGGTCGCGACGGCGGGAAGCATCCCAAAGGAAAAGGCGTACGGCAGCCAGGAGAGGACCGTTGCCTTCACGCCAAGGTTGTAGGCCCATGCGCCCAGCACGGTGGCCAGTGCCACTGCGCCGCCGGGCCAGCCGACCGCCGCAGAAAGCGCGACAGTCAACCCGAGCGCGACGACGGCGGCGACGCCGGCAACACGGCGCTTCAGCGCACCGGTCGCGATGGGCTTGTCGGGCCGACGCACGGCGCGGTCCCGCTCGGCGTCGAGGTAGTCGTTGGACCAGCTAATCGACAGCACGCCAGTGAACAGCGTCCCCGTCACCAGAATCCCACGGCCGACGGGGAGGTCGGCCAGCGCGACTAGCCCGGCGGTGATTCCCGTCACGGCCACCAACGGGATCGCGTGAGCGGATTGGCCCAGCGCTCGGATCAGTTGGGACGAGGGCATGAAGCCATGCTAGGTGAGTCGGGTGTCGGAGGACCTAGGTCACGGGCGCCAGTCTTGCCACCGTCATACAGTTCAAATGTGGCTGATTCAATGAGCATTGAGGTAACGCCGGAGTGCGCCGCGTCCGTCGCCGTTCTCCAAGCCCTCGCGGATCCAGTGCGTTGGACAATCCTTGGGGTGTTGGCGGAGGCGCCGCGATGCGTGTGCCGCCTGCAGGACGACGTCCCGATCGCGGGAAACCTTATGAGTTACCACCTGAAGGTCCTACGCGAGTCTGGGCTTGTCACCACCAGTCGACGCGGTCGATGGATTGACTACGCCTTGGCCGACGACGCCTTCAGGCTCATGGCCTCCGTGCTGCCTGGCGCGCGCTCCTTGGTGACGAGGTGAGCGCGTCACTGCAACTCCGCGCCCGGCCCTCCACCCGCGGGCTGGTGGCCCTGGGTGCCTCCGTGGTCGCCTGGTTCGCGCTGTACGTCGTCAACCAGCCGTTCTGGGATTGGCTGGTTTACGACGTCGTTGGGCTCGCCCCCGAGTCCCGGCTCGGTTCCGGGGTGCACTTCTTCTTCTACGACTCCATCAAGATCACGCTGCTGCTGATCGGAGTCATCTTCCTGGTCACCGTCCTCCGCTCGTTCATGAGCGTGGAGCGCACCCGTGCGGTCCTGGGCGGAAGACGCGAGGGCGTCGGGAACGTCATGGCCGCGGGTCTCGGCGTGGTCACGCCCTTCTGTTCGTGTAGCGCCGTGCCGGCGTTCATCGGGTTCGTCGCGGCGGGAGTCCCGCTCGGGGTGACGCTGAGTTTTCTCATCGCGAGCCCCCTGGTCAACGAGGTCGCGATCGCGTTGTTGTTCGGGTTGTTCGGTATCGGCCCGACGCTGCTCTACGTGGGCGCGGGTCTCGTCATTGCGATCGTCGGCGGATTCGTCCTGGGCCGGTTGCGCCTGGAGCGATGGGTCGAGCCGTTCGTCTTCCAGACTCACCTCCGCGGTCGCGTCATCGACTCGACGGTCGGGCTCACGTGGGACGACCGTTTCCAGATGGGTCGCGAGGAGGTCGGCTCGATCCTCAGGAGGATCTGGCCCTACCTCCTGGTGGGCATCGCACTAGGCGCCGCCATCCACGGCTGGGCGCCCGAGGATTTCTTCACCAAGTACGCGGGGGCCTCCAATCCGTTCGGAGTGGTCATTGCGGTGCTGATCGGGATCCCGCTGTACTCCAACGCCGCGGGTATCCTGCCCCTCGTCGAGGCCCTCCACGAGAAGGGCCTTCCGATGGGAACCCTGCTCGCGTTCATGATGGCCGTCGTCGCCCTCAGCCTGCCCGAACTCATTCTGCTGCGCCGCGTGCTCAAGCCCAGACTCATCGCCACCTTCGTGGGCGTCGTGGCCGCCGGCATCCTCGCTGTGGGCTACCTCTTCAACGCCGTCCTTGCTTGACCCGGCCCCGCCATCCATCCCCCCGCCATATATCCCGCACCAGAGAAAGGGCGTTCAATGATCATCAAGATTCTTGGCCCCGGATGTGCCAACTGCGTCAACCTTGAACGGGTCACCCGTGAGGCCGTCGCCCAGCTCGGCCTCGACGCCGAAATTGTGAAGGTCACCGACTTCCCCGAGATCATGAGCTACAACATCATGCGGACTCCCGCGCTCGTTGTCGACGAGAAGGTCGTGATGTCCGGCCGGGTTCCCACGACCGCGACGGTGCGTGAACTTCTCGAGTCCCTCGTGTCGTAAAGGGCGTGTGGTAGAAGGCCCCGGTCAGGACTTCCTTTCGGCTTCCAGCGCCGCGCGATTGGCCCGCACCCTCGATGTGACCAGGTGGATTGCGGCGGCGAGGGCGAATGCCCCGGTGAAGAGGGCAAGGGCGCCCAGCGGGTTCTCCATAAATCTGGGGGCGAAGACCATCACGGCGGCGAGCGCGAGCATCGTCACCCCGCCGATGAGTTTGAGCATTTCGCCGTGCTCCTCCTGCATCTTCGTGGCCTTCATGGTCGCGACGGCGATGCCGAAGACGATCATCTCGTCGAGCAGGAACGGGATCATGTAGGCGACGAAGAGCAGCGCCGACTCGGCAAGTCCCACGCCGTTTGCCCGCAACATCCCGGTCCACAGCACGGGGAATCCCGCCGTACACGGCGTCTCGAGGAGCGACACGGCCACCGCAAGCGTGACCGTCGCGGCGAGGGCGGGAAGCAGGGAACGGTGACCTGCTGCGTCGCGCACCCTCTTGTAGATCCCGGGCTTGGCGGAGTCCTTGATAGTGAACGAGAGGCCCTTCTTGAACGCGAAGTAGTCCTTGACGCTCACCACGCCGAAAACCCCCGCCACCAGGGCGACGAACACCTGGATCGCCCCGACGTAGCCCACCACCGTCAGGGCGGAGTAGATGCCCGCCATGTACAGCGCGTACATCCCGGCCGTAACCCCAAGGAACATCGAACCGATCGCGACGACGCGACGCCGCGACGCCGTGCGGATGACGATGGTGAGCAGCACGGAGATGACCCAGAGCGAGCACGGGTTGACGCCGTCGACGAATCCAATGATCAGCGTCGAGACGAAGAGGGACTTGTCTCCCAGCGCAACCTCGCCGACGAGCGGCACGTCGATGAGCACCCCTTCGTCCTCGACGGTACAGACGCCCTCGTCTTGGTTGCAGGTCCCGGCTCCCGGCGTTCCGTACACCCCAGGTGGCGGGGTCTTCCCCGCAAGGACGAGGTCGATCGCGTCGGCGACGTCTTCCTTGATGGGAGTGGTCCAGCCGATCCACACCCGCTCACCGATGATGGTCGTCGGGACGGATGACGCCTCGAAGCCAAGGTCCTTCCCCGCCGCGACGAACTGCGCGCGGTTGTCGGCGTCCTTCCACACCTCGTACTGCGTAATCGTGAGGTCGGGGTGATCCTTCCCGACGGTGGCGAGCCACTCGCGCTCGTTCTCGCAATTCGGGCAGCCGTCGCCCCAGTACAGGACGATGTCGGAGTCAGGCTGGGCGGCGGCCTCGGCGGTTGCGGAAGGGGCGGTCGCTGCGGACGAGCCGTTCGCAGCAAACGACGGGGTGGCGCCCAGGAGAACGGTGGCGCCGACCGCCACCGCACCGAGGAGCCAGGCGAGGGGAGGGCTCAGAAAGCGGCGGCGAGCGCGTGCGCCTCTGTCCATGGGGCGCTCCTTTGTCCCGTTGTCGCTTGGCTGATCATCGTATAGGCGAGGGGCGCGAATCCCGCGGGCACTTCGTCCTGCCAGCCTCCGTCGCGCAACGCGTCCCGTTCTAGGTGCGGATTCCAGACACCCCAAGAACCGTCGGGCTTCATCAGGAATTCACGTTGGGCCAATCAGGGGTTCACGGCGGAGGTCTCTAATGGAGGTAGCGCGGCCCGAAGATCGCGCCGACGAAGGGAGTGGCCATGATGTGGTGGGGCGGTTGGAATCAGGGAATGGGCGCGGTCGGGTGGATCGCGATGGGGATCTTCTGGGTCATCGTGATCGCGCTTGCGGTGTGGGGACTTGCGTCCCTCTTTCCTCGCGGAGCCGAGTCGCGTGATCCCGGTACGGTACTCAAGGGCCGACTCGCCGCGGGAGAGATCACTCTCCAGGAGTACAAGAGAATCAGCGCGGAACTGGACAGGACAGGGGAGCCGCCCAGCCCATCCGCTGGCAAGGGCTGACGGCGTCCTCAGCTTGCCCAGCCATGGCTCACCGGAGCGGCAACGTGACGGTGAACGTCGCGCCATGCCCGCGCCCCGCGGACGTGGCTTCGACGCGACCGCCGTGGGCCTGAACAATGCCCCGCACGATGGCAAGCCCGATCCCCGAACCGCCGTGCACTCGATCTCGAGCCGAGTCCACGCGGTAGAAGCGATCGAAGACCCGCACCAGGTGCTCATCATCGATGCCCTCGCCGGTGTCGATGACGCTGATGGAGACGCTTTGCAAACTGCGGTTCCAAGAAATCGTGACGGCTCCGCCGGGTTGCGTGTGCCGCAGGGCATTCTCCAGGAGGTTACCGAGAACCTGCCCCAAGCGCTCGGGATCGCCACGAAACCGCACATCGCGGTCGGTCTCCCGACCCAGGCCCACGGATTTCGCGTCGAAGGCCGGGGCCGCGGCCGCGATCGCCGCTTCGGCCAATGCGCGGGCGGAAACGTCCTGAGGACGGAGGTGCGTCGAGCCGTCGTCCGCCGACATCACCTCCGCTAGGTCGGACGCGAGCCGTGCGAGGCGCGTGGTCGCCGCCTGCAGAACCTGGAGAGTCGAGGCGTCGAGCGGTCGGACGCCGTCCTCCACTCCCTCCAGGTAGGCGGACAAGGTGGCGACCGGCGTGCGAAGTTCGTGTGCGACATCGGACGTAAGGCGGCGCCTGGTCTCCTCCGCCTGAGCGAGTTGCCGCGCCATCCGATTGAAGTCCTCGGCAAGATCATCGAATTCCTGGCCGCCGTTGAGCGCCAGATCCACAGCCACGCCCTCGCCCCGTGCGACGCGCGACGCCGCCTCCGAAAGCACCTTCAGCGAGCGCCCGATCCGGCGCGCGACGAAGACGCTGACCGCGAGCGATGCCACGGCCGCGGCAGCGAGACCAAGCAGGAGCGAGCGTCCGCTCGCCGCTGCGAACGCCTCGCGGGCGTGTACGACCGCCGCGGAGGTAGGGCTCAGGCCCGCCCGCGCGAGGTGTGCGTCGAACGTCGAGGGCCCAACAGCCTCGGCGACGAGAAACGCGGTGAGGCCGCCAAGCGCGATGACGATCGCGAATCCGACGACGAGACGGGTCGCGAGGTTCGCGCGCCACGGGGTTCGCCTGCGCACGGGCTACCCCTCGCCCATCCGGTAGCCGACCCCTCTCGACGTCCGAACGTATCGCTGGGTCGACGCGTCGTCCCCAAGCTTGCGGCGAATGTGCAAGAGATGCACGTCGACGAGGTGCTCGTCGCCGACCCATCCTTCGCCCCACACTGCGGCGATCAGGGCGCGCCGAGTGAACACCTGGCGCGGCCTCGAGGCGAGGGCCGACAGGAGATCGAACTCCGTCTTCGTGAGGTCGACGGATGCCCCATTGACGGTCGCCTCCCGCGCGCCGACATCCAGCTTCAGGGCGCCGAAGTGAAGTATCGCCGCTCCCCCTCCCGCAGTCCGGGAGTCGTCGCGGGGACGGCGGAGCATGGCGCGGGCCCGCGCCGCGACCTCGCGGGGGCTGAAGGGCTTGGTGATGTAGTCGTCGGCCCCGACCTCAAGCCCGAGGAGCGTGTCCACTTCATCGGATCTGGCGGTCACCATCATGATGTAGCAGTCAGAGAACGCCCGAATCTGCCGGCAGACTTCGACGCCATCGAGACCGGGCAGTCCCAGGTCGAGCACCACAAGGTCCGGGGTGAGCTTCCTGGCGGCGCGCACCGCCGCCGGGCCGTCGAAGACCGTCTCGACGTCGAAGCCGTCCCGCCGCAGGTAGTCAGCAATGAGGACTGCAAGTTCGCGCTCGTCGTCCACCACCAGCGCGCGTGGCGCGGGGGCCGCCCGTGAGTCCATAGGGCCAAATCTAGTCGAGAGGCCCCGCGGACTGCGTTGAAACTGGCTCGAGGGCCTCTCGGCTCGGCTTCATCAAGAATTCACAGGACTTTGACTACGCCACCAGGGTCGACTGACGACACTTGCGCCATGAGCGAGCAGACAACGGCCCAATCCACCAGTCCGGCGGACGTGCCCAGAGCCACCGAGATCACCCTTGTTCACGCCGAGGCGTGCCACTTCTGCGCCGACGCTGGCGAAGCCCTCGAAGACCTCGAGCGCACCTTCGCCATAGAGGTGCATACGGTCAGGGCCGACTCCGAAGAGGGGCGCTCCCTCGTCGCCGTCCATCGACCCGCGATGAGTCCCCTCGTGCTCGTCGACGGACAGTTCTTCAGCCATGGGCGCCTCCCGCGCAAGAAGCTGTCTCGCCTTCTCGAAGCGCGGTCCAAGACCGAGGCGGGGACAACCCATGGGCACTGAACTCCTCGCGACCGGCAGCGTGCTCGCTGCGTTCTTCGCCGGAGGCGTCGCCCTCTTCGCGCCCTGCTGCATCGTCTTTCTTGCGCCCAGTTATCTTGCGGGCGCGGCGAAGAATCGGCGCTGGAGGCTCCTTCCACTCACCTTCATTTTCACAGCCGGGCTCGCGGTCGTGCTCGTCCCGCTCACCATGGGGGCGAGCCTCGTCGCCGGCGCCGTGGCCAAGTACCACGGACCTCTGTACATTGCTGGCGGCCTGCTGATGTTCGCGATGGCCTACCTGACGCTCTCCGGGAAGATGTGGTCGCTTCCCAGCATTGTGAGAATGCCCGACACGTCCCGCGGAGACTCGGCGTCGTTCTTCGCGCTCGGGGTCTTCTCCGGTATTGCCTCAAGTTGCTGCGCGCCCGTCCTCGTCGGGGTGATGACGCTTTCGGCACTGTCAGGCAGCGCCGCAGGCGGGGTTGTCCTCGGTCTCGCCTACGTCTTCGGCATGGTCTTCCCGCTGTTCGCGATGGCCCTGCTATGGGACAAGACCCGCCTGTCCCGGTTGCGGGTGGGGCAGTCGCGCAGCGTCACCCTGACGATGCGCGGACGAACGTTCCGCACGACCGTCCTCAATCTGGTGATCACCGCCTCGTTCGTCGCGATGGGAGCGGCCATCATCGCGCTGTCCCAGAGCGCAAACATGACCGGAGGTTCGGCCGTCCAGGACTGGATCAGTGTCCACCTCGTGTTGGTGTTCTCCCGCGTCGAGCAGTGGCTCAGCCCGGTTCCCGAGCTGGTCCTTGGCCTCGCCCTGTTCGCGGTGGTTCTCGGAATCGTGGCCGCCGCGGTCACCGATCGCCGGCGCCCTCGCCCGCGCGTCAACGAAGAATCGAACGAAAGGATTGATGCGCGATGAGCACTCAGTCGCAAGGATCGGGCCAGGCCGCGACACGACGTCGCACCGAGGCGCCCGGACCGTACAACGCCACCCTCGCGCTGCGTCGGACGCGCATTAGGCGGCTCATCGGGTGGTCGGTCGGGCTGCTCGCCGCGACCGGCCTCGTGGCGGCGGCGCTCATCTCGGCACGCCCTCAAGTCTCCGAGGCGTCTCACTTGGCCGCCAACTTCACGCTTCCCGATACCGACGGCAACGCGATTTCGCTTTCGAGCCTGCGGGGCCATCCGGTAGTCCTCTACTTCAGCGAGGGCGCGGGCTGCGAGGCGTGCATCTACCAAATGAAGGCCATCGAGGAAGACCCTGACTTCGCATCTAAGGGGATCGTCGTGGTCCCCATCGTCATGGACCCGATCGATCAGATTCGGGCCGCGATGGCGAGCGCAGGGGTCACAACGCCGTTCCTCATCGACGACGGCAAGGTGTCCGCCGAGTACGGAACCTTGGGTACCGGAATGCATGCTGGACTGCCGGGCCATGGCTTCGTTCTGATTAACGCCGACGGAGCCCAGGTCTGGGCGGGAAACTACCCGTCGATGTGGCTGCCTCCGGGCGACCTGCTCGCGGAGGTTCAGAAGAGGCTCTGAGTCTCCGGCCGCCGCCGCATCGCGATTCGTTACCGGGCCCGCAACCGCGCCTCTACGGCGTGGAGTGGGGCGCCGATTCCGTCAGCGCGATCAGGCGGTCTACCCCGATGGGCTCGGTCGCAAGAAGCGGCACGACCGCTACCCGGTCAGCCAACACACGCACGCGATCGAATTGCCCAATCTCGCTGGCGGCTCGGCGACGCAGGAACGGGGATTCGGGGTGCGCCGCGGCGATCGAGTCGTTGATGACCCACGCCCACGGATGAATCCCTGCCCGGAGAAGGTCCCCCTGGAGCCCCTCCGCCTCGGTTACCGGGGTGGGCTCCGCGAGCGTCACGAGGATGACCTTGGTCTTCTTCGGATCTTGAAGACGCATCAGCGGTGTGGTGAACGGCATGGAGTCACCCATCTGAAGGGCGACCTGCCGGTGGTAGGAACCGGCCGCGTCCAGAAGGAGCAGGGTGTGGCCGGTCGGGGCGGTGTCGATGACCACGAACTGGCGCCGGGACTCCCCCACCACCTTGGAAAACTGCTGGAAGACCGCGACCTCCTCCGTGCACGGTGAGAGCAGATCCTCGGCGAGGTTGGCGCGTCCGGCGTCGTCCAAGGCCTTGCCCTTGGTCGCCATGACGTGATCCCGGTAGGCCCGGGTGGACTCGCCCGGATCGATGCGTGACACCCGGAGCCCAGGGACGCTGCCGTTCAAGGTGCCGGCAAGATGCGCGGCGGGATCGGTGGTGGTCAAGTGAACCTCATGCCCGCGATGGGCAAGGGCAACGGCGATGGCTGCCGCGATGGTCGTCTTGCCGACGCCCCCCTTACCCATGCACATGATGAGCGCATGATCGTCCTGCTCCAACTCGTCAACCAAGGCCCCAAGAGACGTGGTCGTGACAATGGGCGCCTCGGGTTGCTGGCGGAGGTTGTCGGCTGCTTCCGCCGTGACGAACAGGGTGTCCAGTGCTTCGACGCCGACCATGTTCGCCGCCTTCAGTTCAATCACGTCGCGCGTCAGCCCGGCGATCGCGCTCGGCATCGTGGCAATGGCGCGCGCCTCGCGGCCCCGCACGGCTTGGGCGAGGTCCTCCTCCCCGGCGGTCGCAGGGAGAACCCCATTGATGACCAGGTACTCGCCCACGATTCTGATCTGGCTGAGTTCTCGGAAGGTGCGCTCGACCTCAGCCAACGACGACTCCTGCGCGCGGGCGACCAGCACCAGTCGAGTCAGGGACGGGTCCTGCAACGCGCTCACCGCCTGGGCGTACACCGTGCGGTGCTTCTCCAGCCCAGACAGCGGACCAAGGCAGGAAGCGTCACCCTTGCCCGCTTCGAGGAAGTCCGTCCAGGATCCGGGCAGTTGGAGCAAACGAATGGTGTGACCGGTCGGTGCAGTGTCGAAGACGACGTGGTCGTATGCATTCCGCAGATCATCGTCGGCAAGAAGACCGGTGAACTCATCGAAAGAGGCGATCTCCGTGGTGCACGAGCCGGACAACTGCTCCGAAATCGACGCCAACTCCTTCGCCGGCAAAAGGCCCCGCACGGGGCCGATGATGCGTTCCCGGTAAGCCTCAGCGGCTTGCTCCGGATCGATCTCCAGCGCAGAGAGGCCGGGCACATGGGGTATGGGCGTCACGGTATTGCCGATCGTGACCCCAAAGACCTGACCGACGTTGGAGGCCGGGTCGGTGCTGACGAGAAGGACGCGCCCCCCCTGGCGGGCCAGTTCTAGCGCCGTGGCGCAGGAGAGGGACGTCTTGCCCGCCCCACCCTTGCCAGTGAAGAACAGGAACCGCGGGGGGTGATTGAGGAACCTCACGTCGACGGCTCCCATCAGCAGCCGGCGGGGCCGCAGCACCCGCCCGAGCGATCGGTCACCTTCAGTTGGATGACGTCGCCGCGCGGCGAGACTGCCTGGGTCACGCCGCCGATCCTGGTGTAGCGAAGGAGCTGAGCCAGCGTGGGATAGGTGCCAGTTTGAACCGCCGCTCCGTCGACGAGCGTGAGGGGTAAGCCCTCCGAGCCCGCCACCTCAAGGAACGCGCGAACGGTCTCGTTCCTCGCGAATGCCAACGGGTCGCTGGCGAGGTTGTGGCGCGCCAGGTCGGCGCCCAAAGCCTTGAGTTTGTTGAAATCGGCCGTGAAGGTGACGAGCGCTTGGTCGACATCGGGGCCGCACACGCCCGTGTCGCAGCACAGCGCCGGTTCAAACACGTGAATCTCTGGCATGGCTCTCTCCCCGGGAATCAACGAACCGTGCTTAGTCGCACGGCCTTGGCCTCTGCTCGGCCGACCCGGCGCGCGCCGCTAGGTTGGCGAGTGTGTCAGACAACGCCACGAGGGCGTCCGCGCGCAGGCGATAGTACGAGTAGCGCCCGACCGGCTCGGCCACAACGAGGCCCGCGTCGCGGAGGACTCTCAGGTGATTCGAGACGTTGGTCTGCCCCGCTCCGGTGAGTTCGACGATGTGGCACGTGCACAGTTGCTCGTTGGCAAGGAGTTCGACGATGCGCAACCGAAGCGGGTCCGCGAGGGCCCGCGTGGTTGAATCAGTTTCCGCTGACATCAGCACAACCTGACGTTATCACGGACGACGCCGGCGGCCAGACAGATCGCGGTGTTCGCCGCCTCCGGGTCGCAAGTATTCTGAAGCCCACTCGTGGCCTTCTCTGCTGGGGGTCTGAACAACACCCAGCCCGCCTCACGGCCACGAGCCCTCACAACGGGAATCCGTCACGCGGAAAGTTGAAGAGCCGCTATCGGCCCGTCGGCCACCTCAATATGACGTATAGGGCACATGATCACCATGCGCAATAGTCTCAGTTTCCGTGTTTCGATAGTCCTGGCGATTGTGGCGGGCTTGGCATATTGCTCATGGCCTCTTGGCTATATCCTCAATCCGCTCGTGAGTCGCCGAGGCTTGGCAAGTGAACTGGAGGCATTGCACCAACCATACAATTGGCTGTTTATCATGCTGGATGTGCTGGCTGGTGCGCTGACAGTCGCGGTGGCAAGACTGCTCTGGCGTCAGGCTGATGGTCTCATGTACAGAGTTGTCCTGGCCAACTTCGCGCTCTTTGGCCTACTGACGGCGATTGACGCCCTGGTACCGATGAGTTGTGAGCCGTCCCTGACGAGTTGCCCGAGTCTGAGCCATCAGCCGCTGCTCATCCTGCACGGCATCGCCAGCATCGCTGCATCCATATGTCTGTTTCTCAGCGCAGTGTTGGTGTGGTGGCAGAAGCGCAAGCAGCGAGGCACCGTGATCATGAGCCTGCTTATGGCTGGCTGGACGCTATTCGGCGTGTTCTCGCTCTATTTCTTCTTCCGACCGGGCCCCGGCTATCTCGCTCAGCACTACTACATCACGCTGTGTAGCGTGTGGATTATGGTGCTGCCATCCATGCTCGTGCCGCGGAATGTCGAAAGCCTGGAATGAGTGATTGTCTCGTCACGTCGTTCTGCGACTGTGTATCGCCGCGCGGCGCGATGGCGGCCGTTTGGCGGCCGGTCGGCGCCCGGCGGTACTGAAGTAGGCGACGCGGCGACGCAGGTGGCGGAGTTTGCTGTAGCGCCGTCGCGTGCGTGGCGCGCGGACTGCGGCGCCGTAGAAGATTCGTTTGCCCAACTCGATCAGCGCGAGGTAGGCGACGACCATCCCGGCGAGCGCCGCGAAGAACCCGGCCGGCAACGGCTGGAAGCCGAGGACGTGGGCTAGCGGCGTGGCGGGAAGCACCGCGCCGACGACGACGACGCTGAGGGCGGAGAGGGCCAGCGGAAGGCTCGGGTGGCTGCGGAAGAACGGTATGCGTCGGGTGCGGATCGCGAAGATCACGAGGGTCTGGGTTGCGAGGGATTCGACGAACCAGCCGGAACGGAACTGTGCGGGGCCGGAGTGGAAGACCCACAGCATGACCGCAAAGGTGGCGAAGTCGAACACCGAGCTGAGCGGCCCGAAGGAGATCATGAAACGGCGGATGAAGGCGATGTCCCAGTGGGCAGGGGAGCGCAGTTGCTCCTCATCGACGTTGTCGGTGGGGATGGCCAGCTGGCTGGTGTCGTAGAGCAGGTTGTTGAGCAGGATCTGCGACGGCAGCATCGGCAGGAACGACAGGAACAGAGACGCCCCCGCGGCGGAGGCCATGTTGCCGAAGTTGCTCGACGTGCCCATCAACACGTACTTGATGGTGTTCGCGAAGATCCGCCGGCCCTCGGCGACACCGTCGGCGAGCACGTTGAGGTCCTTCTCCAGCAAGATCACGTCGGCGGCGTCCTTGGCCACATCGGTGGCCGAGTCGACCGATATGCCCACGTCGGCCGCGTGCAGAGCCAGGGCGTCGTTGACCCCGTCCCCGAGGAACGCGACCCCACCGCCACTGTGCCGTTGGGCGCGCACGATGCGGGCCTTCTGCTCGGGACTCACCCGGGCGAACACGGTGGTGCGTGCGATTGCCGCGGCAAGGTGGGAGTCCTCCAGGGCGTCGAGGTCCGCGCCGGTCATCGCGGCCCCTTCGCCCAGCCCGAGGTCGCGGCAGACCTTGACGGCGACCTCGGCATTGTCGCCGGTGACGATCTTCACCGCGATGCCGAGGTTGGCCAGCCGGCGCAGCGCCTCGGCCGCGCCCTCCTTGGGTGGGTCGAGGAACACCAGGAACCCGACGAGGTGGAGGTCGTGCTCGTCCTCGGTCGTCGGCTGGTCCGCGTTGGCGGCATGGCGGGTGGCCACGGCGACGACCCGGTTGCCGGCGGCGAACTCCGCCTCCAACGCTTTCCGGGCTGAAGCCGGCACTTTGAGACAGCGGTCCAGGACGGTTTCCGGCGCCCCCTTGGTGACCAGCGTCAGCTCGCCGGCGGTGTCACGAACGAGGACCGTGACCATGCTGCGCTCGTGATCGAACGGCAGCACCCCGAGCCGCGTGAAGCCGGCCAACGCGGCGTGCTGGCTCGCGGCGGCCGGGGACTCCCACAGCGCCTGGTCGAGCGGGTTCCCGCCGACTCCTGACCCGTCCGGATCCGCGTTCTCGGTGCACAGTAGCCCCCACCGCAGCACCGCGTCGGGATCGCCGTCACCTGCAGGCACGGCGCGTGCGTAGTCGAGGTGGCCCTGGGTGAGGGTGCCGGTCTTGTCCGTGAACAGCACGTCGACGTCGCCGAGGTCCTCGATGCACACCAGGCGTTTGACGAGCACCTTGCGGCGGCTCATCCGCCGCGCCCC
>JADGOS010000102.1 GCA_017882825.1 Demequinaceae bacterium
TCGATCAGCTGATCGGTGGTCATCTTCGCCATGATGGCTTTCCTTCCTATTCCTGCATGAAGCAGAGAGTGACGGGGATACGGCTAAGCCGCGTTTTCCTGCTTCGCACGCAGGGCGTCTACGGTGCGCGCTGCCTGAGCAAGCGGCGCTTGGAACATGTACGCCGCGCCGAACAGGGACGCCTTGAAGACGCTCGCTGCCTTGGCGAGGAGCACATCGCGGGACTCGAGGCTCGCGATCTTCTCGACCTCTTCGGCGGACATGAGTACGCCCTCGAAGATGCCGCCCTTGATGATCAGGGCGGGGTTGCTGGTGCTGAAGGTCTTGAGGCCCTTTGCAGCCTCCACCGGGTCACCGGTGACGAATGCAATGGCCGTCGGTCCGACGAGGAGGGCATCAAGGCCCTCTACGCCGGCTTCCTTGGCCGCGAGCGCCGTAAGCGTGTTCTTAGCAACCGAGTAGGTTGCCGTGCCGCGAATGCTGTCGCGCAGCGTTGCAAGCTGCGGGACGGTCAGGCCGCGGTACTCGGTGACGTACACGGCAACGGACGTGCGGAACTTCTCCGCCATCTCGTTGACCGAGGCCACCTTGCTTGGCGTCGCCATGGTTGTCCTTCCGTTGGTGCGACCTCCGGGCCCGAGGTGCCTCTCAACGAAGAAGCCCCGCGCAGAGGCGGGGCACAGGGCGTCGCCAGCGTGGCTGGCGGGCCGTACTCACTCCTGCGCTGGCTCCCGTTGCGGGGACTTCGGTCCGACTCTTGCGAGCCGGGCGACCGGCGGTCTTGGGCGTTGCACATCGTACGTGGCTCGGGGCCCCAGGCGCAAACCGGGGGCAACGCCGAGGGCCGCCCCCCGTCGCGGGAAGCGGCCCTCGGAAAGTGCTGGTTCGCGCGACTACGCCGCGGCGACCGCCGCGGCGTTGGGGTCCACCGGGATGCCGGGGCCGGTGCTCGCGGAGAGGGTCACCTTGAGGATATAGCGGCCCTTGGACGTGGAGGGCTTGGAGCGCAGGACCTCGTCGAGGATCGTGCCGTAGTTCTCCACGAGTTTGGTGTCGCCGAACGACGCCTTGCCGATGATCGTCTGAAGGTTCGAGTGCTTGTCGACGCGGAACTCGATCTTGCCGCCCTTGATGTCCGAGACGGCCTTCGCGACGTCCATCGTCACGGTGCCCGTCTTGGGGTTCGGCATGAGGCCGCGGGGGCCGAGGACCTTGCCGAGGCGACCGACCTTGCCCATGAGGTCGGGCGTGGCGACCACGGCGTCGAAGTCCATGCGGCCCGCGACCACCTCTTCGATGAGCTCGTCGCTACCGACGATGTCGGCCCCGGCCGCGATCGCGGCCTCGGCCTTCTCGCCCGTCGCGAAGACGAGGACGCGGGCAACCTTGCCCGTGCCGTGAGGAAGGATCACGGTCGAACGGACGGCCTGGTCGGCGTGACGCGGATCGACGCCGAGGCGGAAGACGACGTCGATCGTCGAGTCCGTCTTCTTGGATCCGGTCTTCTGTGCGAGGCGAACGGCCTCGAGCGGGGTGTAGAGGGTGGCGCGGTCGACGAGCTGAGCTCCGTCGCGGTACGCCTTGCTGCGCTTGGTCATCTGCGGTACTCCTTTGCAGTCGTGGGTAGTGGGTCAGCGCGACCCGTCCACTGGGTGGTGATGTGGGGTGGGACTAACTAACGGTGATGCCCATCGAACGCGCGGTGCCAGCAATGATCTTGGAGGCGGCGTCGAGGTCGTTGGCGTTGAGGTCCGACATCTTCATCTCGGCGATCTCGCGGCACTGGGCCATCGAGATGTTGCCGACCTTGTCGGTGTGCGGCACCCCGGAGCCCTTGGCGACGCCCGCGGCCTTCTTGATGAGCTCCGAGGCCGGAGGCGTCTTGAGAATGAACGTGAACGACCGGTCCTCGTAGACGGTGATCTCCACGGGCACGACGCTTCCGCGCTGCGACTCGGTCGCGGCGTTGTACTGCTTGCAGAACTCCATGATGTTGACGCCGTGCTGACCGAGCGCGGGACCAATCGGGGGCGCGGGGTTCGCGATGCCAGCGTTGATCTGAAGCTTGATCAGACCGACGACCTTCTTCTTCTTCGGTGCCATGACGGTGCGGCCTTCCTAGATCTTCTGAACTTGGTTGAACGACAACTCGACCGGAGTCTCCCGGCCGAAGATCGAGACGAGAACGTGGAGCTTCTGAGACTCCGCGCTGATCTCCGAGATGGAGCCGGGGAGCGTGGCGAACGGGCCGTCGATGACGGTGATCGCCTCGCCGACGACGAAGTCGACATCGATGAGGGCGGCGGCGCTGGCGGCGGCGTTCGCGGCGGCGGGGCTCGCCTCCGCCGGCGCGAGCATGGAGAACACCTCGTCGGGCGTGAGCGGCACGGGCTGGTGGGCGTGGCCAACGAAGCCGGTGACGCCGGGCGTGTTGCGCACGGTGCCCCACGATTCGTCGGTGAGGTGCATCCGGACCAGGACGTAACCGGGGATGCGAACGCGGCGAACCTTGCGCTTCTGCGCGTTCTTGATCTCGGTCACGTCCTCCATCGGGACCTCGACCTGGAAGATGAACTCCTCCATGTGGAGGCTCTCGATGCGGTGCTCGATGGCCTGCTTCACGCGCTTCTCGTGGCCGGAGTACGAGTGGATGACGAACCAGTCGCCCTCGCGCGAGATGAGCTCGGCGCGGAAGGCGACCATCGGGTCGTCGGACGCGTCGTCGGACGAAACGGTCTCGTCGGACGCGTCGTCGGACGAAACGGTCTCGTCGGTCGCCATGCCGTCGTCGGTCGCCACGTCTTCGAGCATCACTGCCTCAGCGATGAGGGCGTCCTCGATCGCCGCGGCCTCTTCGAGCTCGGTTACGTGCATCTCTTCGTCACTCACTACGTCTGCTCCCTGATCCGTCACGCCGCGATCTCCCTGCCGAAGACGAACGTCGCGAGCCTCCCGAAGCCGACATCGAGCAGCGTGACCGCCAGGGTGATCACCACGACGAAGACGATCACGATGATCGTGTAGCGACGAGTTTCTTCCGCGCTCGGGTAGACGACCCGCTTCAGTTCGGAAGTCACCTCGCGCACGTATAACGAGACGCGCCCGAAGACGTTCTTGCCCTCGCGGCTCGCCGGGCCGAGGTTCTTCTCAGAGTGGCCCGTACTGGTTTCGCTCACTGCGCTTCCTTTGCTGGATGACACCTTGCTGGATGACGCTCTGCTCTATGACTATGTCGCTGGCGCAGGGCAGGAGGGACTCGAACCCACAACCGTCGGTTTTGGAGACCGATGCGCTACCAATTGCGCCACTGCCCTTCGGAGGAGGGCGAGGCCCTCCAGCGACCGAAACTCGCGCCCACCCGCGCCGAGGCGCGAGCAAGCATGACGAATGTCAATCGCCGACCTGTCAGTGTACGCGGAACGTGCCCCCGCGTCGAACGCCAGCGCACGCCCGACGGTGGAAGGATAGGGGGCATGAACGCCTCCCCTGCTCCGCGCCGCGTCTCGCAACGCCTCGGCGCCATTGCCCCGTCCGCCACGCTCGCCGTCGACGCCAAGGCCAAGGCACTCAAGGCCGCCGGCCGGCCCGTCATCGGCTTCGGCGCGGGTGAGCCCGACTTCCCCACGCCGGGCTACATCGTCGAGGCCGCGATCGCCGCGGCCAGGGTCCCCGCGAACCACAAGTACACGCCCGCGTCCGGCATCCCCGCGCTCCGCGACGCGATCGCGGTCAAGACGCTACGCGACTCGGGCTACGAGGTGGACCCCGCGCGCGTGCTCGTCACCAACGGAGGCAAGCAGGCGGTCTTCCAGGCGTTTGCGTCGATCCTGGACGACGGGGACGAGGTCATCCTCCCGACCCCGTACTGGACCACGTACCCAGAGGCGATCCGCCTTGCGGGCGCGCAGCCGGTCGAGGTCTTCGCGGGGCCCGACCAGGAGTACCTCGTCACGGTCGAGCAACTCGAGGCCGCCCGCACGCCCAAAACCAAGGCCCTGCTCTTCTGTTCGCCGTCCAACCCCACCGGCGCGGTCTACTCCCCGGAGCAGACCAAGGCGATCGGTGAGTGGGCGCTCGAACACGGCATCTGGGTGGTCACCGACGAGATCTACGAGCACCTGGTCTACGACGACGCGGTCTTCACCCCGATCGTCAAGGCCGTCCCGGGGCTCGCCGAGACGTGCATTGTGGTCAACGGAGTTGCGAAGACCTACGCGATGACCGGATGGCGCGTGGGGTGGATGATCGGCCCGCTCGACGCGATCAAGGCGGCCACCAACTTCCAGTCACACCTCACCTCCAACGTCGCGAACGTGTCCCAGCGCGCGGCAATTGCCGCGCTCGAGGGCGGTCTTGAGGACGTCGCGGTCATGCGCAAGGCCTTCGACCGGCGACGGCACACGATGGTGGAGATGCTCTCCGCGATCGACGGCATCGTCTGCCCCACCCCGAAGGGCGCGTTCTACTGCTACCCGTCCGTCGAGGGGCTCATCGATCGGGAGATCCGGGGCAAGCGCCCGGCGAACTCCGCCGAACTCGCCACGCTCATCCTCGAAGAGGTCGAGGTGGCGGTCGTCCCGGGTGAGGCCTTCGGGCCGAGCGGGTTCCTGCGCCTCAGCTATGCGCTGAGCGACGAGGACCTCGTCGAGGGGGTTAGCCGGATGCAGAAGTTGCTTTCCGGTTCCTAGTTCTCGCGGGGTTTCGAGTCCTGGGGTATCACCCTGAGGGATGACCCTCCGCGTCCGCGAAGATCGGCCGAAGGAACGATCCCCTCGGCCGACGCCCATTCGCTAGCCTGGGGCGCATGAACGCACCTGCGGTGAGCATTCGTGGTCTTCAGAAGCACTACGGCGACGTCCGCGCGGTCGACGGACTCGACCTCGACATCGAGCAAGGCGAGATCTTCGCCCTCCTGGGACCGAACGGCGCTGGCAAGACGACGACCGTCGAGATCCTTGAGGGCTATCGGAAGAGCAGCGCGGGCGAGGTGACGGTCCTCGGCCACGACCCGAGCCACGCGCGCCGCGAGTGGCGGGAGCGAATCGGCATCGTGCTTCAATCGAGCGCCGACGAGACGCCGCTTACCGCGCGTGAATACGTCGCGCACGTCGGCAGCTTCTTCCCGAACCCTCGCGATACCGCCGAGGTTCTCGAATCCGTCGGGCTCACGGAACTGGCGGATCGGCGCGGCAAGACCATGTCCGGAGGCGAGCGCAGGAGGCTCGACGTCGCCCTCGGGATCGTCGGGCGTCCTGAACTGCTCTTCCTTGACGAGCCGACCACGGGCTTCGACCCCGAGGCGCGCCGCGACTTCTGGACGCTCATCGAGGGGCTGAAGAGGGACGGGACGACCATCCTCCTGACGACCCACTACCTCGAGGAGGCCGAGCACCTCGCCGACCGCGTCGGCGTGATCACCCGCGGCAAGCTCGTCGCGCTCGACACCCCCGCCGGGCTTCGCGGGGAAATGGAGGGCGTGATCGTGTCGTGGGAGGCGGGGGGCAAGAGGCGCGAGACGTCGACTCACACCCCGACGGCCCTGGTCAAAGACCTCATCGCCAA
>JADGOS010000032.1 GCA_017882825.1 Demequinaceae bacterium
TGGGAGCGGCAGTTCCCGTCGGGGTCTCGGTTCGCAATGACGGCGGCGGGGAGACGACGACCGGCGTCGTGGGCGTGGGCGCGGGCTTCGGGGGCGCCTCCTCGGCTGGCGGCGGGGGGCCGACGACCGGCGTCGTAGGCGTGGGCGCGGGCTTCGGGGGCGCCTCCTCGGCTGGCGGCGGGGGAACCACGACCGGCGTCGTCGGCACGGGCCTCGGCGGCGCCTCGTGGGTGGGCGGCGGGGGCACGACGAGTGGCGTCGTCGGCGCGGGTGCGGGCCTCGGGGGCGTCGGCGTCGACACGGCGGGTGCGGTCACGGCAGGCGTGGACACGGCAGGCGTCGACACGGCAGGCGTCGAGACGGCAGGCGTCGGGGGCACGGGAGTCGCGACCACGGGCGTCGGAGGCGCAGGAGTCGGGGGCGCAGGAGTCGGGGGCGTATAGATCCCGGGGCCGTGAGGCGAGGCGAGCCCCGAAACCGCGGGAGAGCCGGTGACCGCTGGCGGGATGTTCAGTCGGTCGTCCAACGATGGGGCCTTGACGGGCGAACTCGACGCGAGCATCGTCGCCCACACGGGCGGCAGAAGGATCGCGAGCACGGTCATCCCGGTCCCGCGTCCGAACATCGCATTGATGCGCCCCGTCGCGACGACGCGCAGGTACAGCGCGTAGAAGTTGACAATCGGAATGAATCCGAAGACGACCGACCACCCGGGGACGCCGCCACGCGAGAAGATCTCGGCCTCATTGAGGACGGGCACCCAGGCCTTCCACGGCTCCGCGCCGATCTTGGGGAAGAGTTTGGACAGCGCGACGGCGTACCAGACGTAGATCGCCACCGACACCACGAAGTACGCGATCCCAAGGATCAGCAAGCCAGCGAGTTCGTCGGTCGAGTTGGAGGTGATCATGGATGGTCCTTTCGGCGCAAGAGGGTGGTAACGCTCGAAGTGCGGCCAGCGCGGAGTTCCCAGAGGAGGGATGCGGGGGAGAGGACGGCGCGCACGCGACCCCGGAAAGAACTCTCCGCCACGACCCGCGAGCGTTCCTCGTCGAGAATCGCCCAGGCGAGTGCGCTCGCCTCGCGTCCCGGCGGGTGCTCGGCGAAGACGGCGGAGTCGACCAGAGTCGCGAGGGTGCCCGCCGCGGGCCGGGCCATGACGTCCGAGGTCTCCGCGCGCGTGAGGCGTCGCGGAACCTCCAGACCCGAATCGACGTAGCCCGCGATCAGTTCCTCCCACGCGCCCACCATCGCCACCTCGGGCACAGGGGACGTACGGCGCCAGCGGCGGCGCAGCACCTTCGACACGGGGAACACCAGGAAAGGGGCGAGCGCCAGCCCGAGCCCGAAAGTGCCGGTGGCGATGGCAGCAATGATGGTGAGGAAGACGTTGCCGCCAGGCTCCGTCGGGTTGGGATCCCGCTTGTTCGAGAGAGTGCTGTCGCTGAGCGCCGATGGCGGCTCGAGGGCGCCGCTCTTGGGGGGATCAACCTGGGTGGGGTTCTGCGGCAGGACCTCGCCCGCGCGGACGATGGACGGCTGGAGAACGAACTGCGGAGTCGCGTCAAGCGCGAACCAAGCGCCCCCCGGCGAGCGCGCCTCCGCCCAGGCGGTCACGTTCGCACCGGTGCACACATCGACGCACGGGGCCACGCTCTCGGGCACCACCGGCGACCCTACGCGCACCCCCACGACCACCCGTGACTCGAACCCGAGGAAGCGGGACACGAGCGCGGCGGCGGTCGCAAACTGCTCGTCGTCGCCCACGGCCGCGATGAGCATCTCGGGTGTGGCATCGGGGCCCACCCGGCGCTCCTGTTCGAGCAGGGAGGTGAAGAGCTCCTCCACGCGGGAGCGCGAGTGGCCCGAGCGGCTCGCCTGGAACACGTAGGGACTCTGCTGCGTGAGCGCGGCGGTCCAGCTGGAGTCGGCGGAGGAATCGAGCGCGGCGTGGGTGAGGTAGCCGCGAGCGCGGAGCCGGTCGACGAGTTCTGCGAGGTCCCCCGCGGTTCGGCCGAGCCCCTGCTGCTCGACCCAGGCGGCGAGCGCGGGGTATTCGTCCTCCGAGATGAGCGCGCCGCCGCCGGCCGTCGTCTTCGGAACTTCCGATGCCGTCGTGTCGTCGGAGGAGACGCGATACGTGTCGCCCTTGGAGAGGCCGAGGCCCGACTCGGCGTCGGCCGTGGCGAGGACGCCCGCGTCCAGCGCCGAACTCGCGTAGTACGCCGCCGCAAGCGTCGACGCCCTGGCGCCCTCGAACACCGGGGCGCCCGCCTCGGCCGACACCATGGGCACCCACACGCCTGAATAGGCGGCCCCGATGGTGATCTCGACGGAGGGCCGCTGCGTGGTCGGCTGGCGCGTGAACCGGACGTTCGGGCCGGTCTCGGAGACGTGGAACGTCTCCCCGTCGTACGCGTCGAGCGTGGCGATCCGGATGCGGTCGACGCCGTCGGCGCCGCTGATGGTGAACAGGGTCTCGTTGAATCGGGCGGAGTCAAACCACGCCCGATACGAACTGAGGGGAGTGGGCTGCCGCTGGATGACCAGGAGCGGGTCGACGGAGTCGCGAGGAACGTCGCGCGGCCCGAAGTTCAGCGCAAGCGGCGCCGCAACGAGTCCCGCCACCAGGGCGGCGGCCACCAGCACGGCGGCGAGCGCATTGCGACGCAGCGCGAGGCCGACCCCCTGAGGCGTCATCCGCGCGGAGGCCGCGGTGGAGCGGGCGACCTTGAGCGCGGCCGCGCGGTCGATCTGGGCCCGCCCGATGAGCCAGGTGGCGCACACCAGGAGAGTTAGGGTGCCGATGACCACGTGCGTCGGAGCGGGGATGGTCAACGGGCCGACCGACGTGTCGGCGCCCGTCGCCGACGAGCCGAACACCGCGCCGTAGACGACCATCGTCACCATGGGGACGACGGCGAGCGGGGCCCATCGCCCCGCGTGGAGAAGGAAGGCGAACGCGGCAAAGGTTCCCACGAGCACCACGAGGAACAGGGGCACGAGCACGGCTTGGTAGTGGCCCGCGGGGATCGTCACGGTCAGGAGGCGCTTCCAGCCCACCACGATCCCGAGCAGCCCCTCGCCGAGACCGCGCGCAATGAGCCGCGGGCTCGCCATGGCGGACGGAATGGCGAGCGGAACGACGGTCAGAACGTAGGCACCCGCGGCAACCGCCCCCGTCACCCGCCAACGCCACTTCAGCCGATTCCCGAGGAGGATCGAGCCAGCGCCGATGACGAAGCCAGCGACGGCGACGGCGACGGCGCGCGTGTCCTCGTAGATGGGCCAGGCCGACGCCGTCGCGAGCGCCACTGAGGTGGCGACGGCCCCGATCCCCCACGCCAATTGTCGGGTGGAGGCTTGCGCTCCGCCCTTCTGGACGGCCATCAGACCGCCGCCCGGAGCATCATGTGTCCGAAGTCGTGCAGCATTCCGAGGGTCATGATCCGAATCTCGCGCGCATTCTTCAGGCTGGGCTCCGCACCCTGTTCACTGCGGATGGCGATGACGCTCACATCGGCGGGGAAGGCGAGCGCCGCCCTCCTCAATCGCTTGACGGGGACGAGCGAACCGGTGACGAGAAAGACCATGGACAACTGCGGCGACTCTTGCGCGGTCATCGTCGCCACCTGTTCCAGGGACATGACGTCCTCGCTCGCATCGACCGCGGCCATCCCGTCGAGCAGCGCGTTGGGCGTGAGGGTCGGGAGCGTACGGATGGCGTGCACGATCCCCTTCTCGTGCTTCGCGATTTCGGCGCTCGCGGTGATCACGACCTCGCGACCTCCGCGGACCGCCTGCTGCCCCAGCGACGCGGCGATGCTCACAGCCATCTCGAACTCATCGTCGCTCGAGTACTCGACGCTGTTGAGGTCGAGCGCAACGGCGATGCGGGATCGGCGCGTCTCCTCGTACTGGCGCACCATCAGCTTGCCGGTCTTCGCCGTCGACTTCCAATGGACGTGCCGGTGCGAGTCGCCGGGAAGGTACTCCCGAATCGCGTGGAACGAGAGATCGGAGTCCACGATCGTCTTGGTGGCGGCGCCCTCAAGATCGCGCAGGAGGCCCGCGCTCGTGGACGGGATCGGCGCCGTCTTGGGATGTACGTAGATGTGCTGCACGTCGGCCCAGGAGTGCTCGCGGCGGAGGATGCCGAGGGGATCGCCACGCCCGATCGTCATGGGGCCGACGGGGATCACGCCGCGCTTCGGCGCGGAAATCACGATGGTGTCGCGGTGCGCGGCGCCCGCACGGAGGAGCGGAATGTGCGCCTCGACGAGGCCCTCGCCCATGGGGATGTCGAGCAACGCGGGAAGGGTCATGCGCTGGCCGCGATTGGTGACATCGAGAGTGGCCGTGACCTCGGACCCGGCGACGACCCGGTCCCGGTCGAGGGCGAACGTGACGGCGTACGTGTGGTGGCCGAGCAGAAACGGGACGCAGAACAGCAGAAGCGTGAGCGATGCCGTCGCCACGACCCACGCCTCGATCCATCCCCACGAGAGCGCCGCCACGAGTCCCAGGACGCCCGCGCCGAGCAGGAGCCAGCCCGCGGGGCTCGTGGTCTCCGCCACGATGGTGGCGTACCTGCGCACGGTCGCCTCGACGCGGCCAATCGCGCGGCGCCCCGCGTCGATGCGCGCGGTCATTCCGGTCACCTCGGTGGCGTACCGGGTAACCGTCGCGCCGCGCGTGCGCGTTCCCGTCACGGTTGCGCTGCGACCGGTACGGGAACGCGAATAGGTGTTGTCGTCCACCGGCCTAACTGGCCCCATTCTCGGCGGGCGGCACAATGTCGAGGAGCACCTGGCCCACGACGTCGACCGCCGTGACGCCGTCGAACTCCGCCTCGGGCTCCAGGATGATGCGGTGTGCGAGGGCGGCGACGGCAAGGTCGCGCACGTCGTCCGGAGTGACGAACGTGCGCCCCTTGACCGCCGCCCAGGTCTTGACGAGCCTGGTCAGCGCGAGCGCGCCGCGCACCGAGACTCCGAGGCGGGCTTCGCTCGCTCGCCGCGTCCCCTCGACGATGCGCATGATGTAGTCGGCGACCAAGGGATTCACGTAGACCGTCCGCGACAGGGCCGTCATGGTCATGATCGTGTCCGTCGACACGATCGCCTCGATCTCCTTGGCTTCGTCGCCCAGGCCGTGGAGGATGCGCAGCGAAGCGGCCATGTCGGGATACCCGATCGAGGTGCGGATCATGAATCGGTCAAGCTGCGCCTCCGGGAGGCGGTAGGTGCCAGCCTGCTCGATGGGGTTCTGCGTCGCGATCACGACGAAGGGGCGGCCGACGGGACGCGTGGTGCCGTCGACCGTCACGTTTCCCTCCTCCATGACTTCGAGCAGCGCCGACTGCGTCTTCGGACTGGCGCGGTTGATCTCGTCGGCAAGCACGATGTTGGCGAAGATCGGCCCGGCGTTGAAGGTGAACTCGGACTTCTTCTGGTTGTACACGGTGATGCCCGTGACGTCACCGGGGAGGAGGTCAGGGGTGAACTGGATGCGCGAGGAGATGCCGTCGATCGTCTGCGCGAGCGTGCGGGCCAGGGCGGTCTTTCCGGTACCCGGAACGTCCTCAAGCAAGACGTGGCCCCCCGTGAGCGCAGTTGCCAACACGAGCTCGATGACGTGCCGCTTGCCGAGGATGGCCTGCTCGATGTTGTCGGCGAGCAGACCGAAGGTCTCGGAGTACCACGTTGCTTGTTCGGTCGAGATCGTCATGGGTTCACTTTCGGTGCGGTCGCAGGGTCAGGGGAGCAGGGCTGGGGATGGCGGGTGGCGCGAGTGCCGGGGCCGCGAGGGTTCGCGGCGTTCACGGAGTCGGCGCCGGGGAGGGGGGTGGCGAGTGAGGGGGGAAGTTGGGGCAGTACTTCACGGCCACAGTGAGCGTGTCGAGCGCTCTGTATGCGCCCCCCGACCAGTCCACGGTGTAGGTGGTGGGCTTGGGGTCGGGGCTCAAAGTGACGACGCCTTGACCGGAGGCGATTTGGCTTCCCCCGATGTCGCTGGCGTGCGGAACTTCCACACAGTCCTTCAGAACTGTCACGTCGACCGTCGTCGGCGCGGTCGTCGGCGTGACTGCGCTCGGATCGCTGCAATGCACGACGCCGTTGCCCCTCTCCGTGACGCAATACAGCACCTCATACGTGGGATCGGCGTTGTTCGCGTCGAGGGTGAAGCTGGTGGTCAGCCCGGCGGTGGGGCTGGTTCGGTATCGGATGCCGAACTTGTCCAAAGCGTCGACCGTCGGCCCTGACTGAAGGGCGTACGTGTAGGTGTGCTTGCTAGGGGAGTAGGTGGAGGTCGTCGCGATCGTGTAGAGCAGGTTCCCCGTTGGGCGGGCGGGCTTGAACCACGTGAACACGTCGGCTGCGGGGGACATCTGGGCCCCGAACCCGTTAGATCCGCACACCGCGACCTTGTAGTCGACGTTCAACGTCAGGCCGCTGAAGCTGGGCCCTGCGGACACCACGGTGTTCGCCCCGCTGGCCACCGCCAGTCTCGTGGAGGTGTCCATCGAGCACGAGGGCCTGCTACCGGGGCCGTCCGGCCACGCCATCCACTTCCGGGAGATAGTAAGGTCGCTGGAGTTGGGATCGACATCCCCCCCGGAGATCGTGACATCCCCACCGTTCGGGGTGGCCGTGAGGCCCGGGTAGAACTTGGGCAGGCCGGCGACCTTCACGCCGACGCTCTGCGGCGTCCCCTGGTTGGTGCCAGGCATCGGCGGGTTGTACTTGCTGATCGGCACGACCACCACGGTCTGGTCGCCGACCGTCAGTGTGACATTGGCGTGGACGGTTAGGTCGCCGGAGGTCTGGATGGCTCCGGGGATGTCTCCGACCGTGAACGAAGCCGTGTCGGGGGACACTCCGACGACCAGGGCGACAACGCCCTTGGACTCGGAAGTGATCCCGGAATCGTAGGTGGGGCTCGCGCTGATCGAGGTGATCACAGGGGGCTGATAGGACCACGTGGTGTGCCCCGTGGTATCGAGGGAGTCGCCGACGCTGTTGACTGCGCGAGCGGTGTAGGTATGGCGCTCGCCGTTGACGAGGCCCCCGACGGTGCACTGGTAGGTCCCGGGTCCGGTCGACCCACACGTGGTGGCGACCTGCGTGCCGCCCTCCCAAATCGTCGCGCCGGATACCGCGGGGTGGGCCAGCGACGCGGGGCCCAGGTTCACCAGGAGGGTCACCGACGCGGGTGTGTAGGCGACCGTCGTGACGCTCGCGGGAGTCTGCGGATACCCGAGGACGTCAATGGTGAGGGTGCCGTGCCCCGTCCTGCCCTGCGCGTCGGCGACGGTGTAGTCGACCGGGCACTCGCCGCCGACCGGGCGGAGTCCAGCGGGCCACGACGCGACCACCTGGGTCGCGGATCCCTTGGTGACGGTGGCGACCGTGCACGTGACGCTTCCCGCGGTCCCGACGGACACGAGCGTGAGGCCAGAGTTGGGCTTGCCCGCGAAGGGGTCGTACTCGCCCGTAATGCCGACCACGGTGACCTGGCACGCCGCCCCGCGGCTGACGTCGCACTGCTGGGTGAAGGTGGCGCCCTTGGGGGCGTCCGGCGCGGCGGGGCCGACGACGAGCGTGATCGCGGTCGTCAAACCGCCGTACGCGCTCGACGTCACACGAATGGTCTCCCGGGTGCCCGGTTTCGCATTCGCCACGGCCACCGCCGTGACAGCGTTTCCATCCTGGGTGACGATGAAGGCCGTTCCGGAGTGCTCGATGGCGAGGTGCAATGACGAAACGTCGCCGACGCGCCCGCCCTCCCAGGTGATCATGTCCTTCTCGAGATCGAAGGGCGCGGTCTCGCCCGGCATGACGGTGCGCGTGAGGGGGTTCAGGATCGCCTGCGGGTCTTTCGGCTCGATGGTGATCGGGATCGCGACGGTGCTCCACACGGTTTGGCCGGCGAGTCGAACGGCGACGCTGCAGGTATCGGTCCATGGCGCCTCGCGGCCCGCGCTGTACGTCGCCGTGAGAGTTCCCGTCTGAGAGCACACGGCGTTGTCCCGCTGGACCGCGAGGGAGTCGTCCACCCTCAGTTCCACCACGTCCGACGGCCCCACGTCGAGGAACTTGCGCACGGCGATCTCGGCCGTCTTCTCCTCGCCGAGGATCACGGGAGGCGCGTCGGCACGCAACTGAATTCGCATGTCGTTCAGGGCGGGAATCCTGAGGAACCCGTAACTCGTCACTTGCTTGCCCGTCGTGTCCTGACCCGTCAGGGCGAACGGGACGACCGTGGCCTGGCTGGGGAGGGTTCCGGAGATCTTTCCGTCGGATGATGCCTCGAAGCGCTTCGAGGCGTCGCCCCAGAGCGACAGAGTCAACTTCGAGACGTCGCCCGTCTGCCATTGAACCTTGCCCGTGACGACGTCGATACCGGTGGTCAGTTGGTCCCGGTTGCTCAACGTCAGCGTGGTGTCCGAAATCTGGATGGTGTCGGGGCCGGGGGAACCGGACACGCCGAGGACGATGAGGCCCGTCGCGTCGCTGAACGAGCTGTTGGACTGCACCGTGTAGACGTAAGACTGCGTGCCTTCGAAGTCCCCGGGGAGGAGGGCTACGGTGCCGTTCTCAAGCGACGTCGAGGGGTCGATGAGGGCCTCGAGGCGGTCGTACTCCGTGGTGTCCTCGCGGGCGTTCGGCACCAACTTGACCAGGGTGAGGGTGCCGCCAAGGGGGTCGCGGTCGTTGAGCAGGGGCCGAACGGTGACGAGGGATTTCGAGCCGAGCAGAACCCCGATGTAGTCGCCATAGGTGACGGGGGCGAGATCCACGGTGTCGCGGGAGAGCACGCCGACCTGGACGGTGCCCGTGGCGTCCGCGCCCTCTGCGTCGGTCACGGTGTACTGGAAGGTGACCTGGCCGCCCGCCACGCCGTCCGCAGGGGCGTGGTAGATGATGGCGTCGCCCTTCGCGGAGATGGACGCCACCCCATCGCCCGGGGCGGGCTGGACGACGTCCGTCGCAGCGAGAGGATCGCCGTCGGGATCCACGATCGCGGAGGCCACGGGGATGCTCACGGATTGGCCCGCGAGCACACGGGCGGTGAGGGTCGGCGCCTCCGGGGCGCGGTTGGAGCCGGCGGGCAGGACGGTGACCGCGACCGTCGTCGAGTCGAGCATGACCGGGTCATTCTCGAGGTACGTCCAGTACCGCAGGCTGTAGGAGCCCGGCGTCGAGGGCGCGAGGTAGCGCAACACGTTGCCAGAGACGAAGGCGAGCTCGCCCGGGGCCCCCGACCCTTCCACCTTGGGGGTGAGGAGCAGACGTTCGCCCAGCGGGCTGACGTCGTTGTCCAACACGGGGATGTCGATCTGGGCGCCCGCGCGCACCGACACCGAGTCGGGGGCGGCGATCGGGCCGATGCCGTGGCTCGACGGCAAGAGGAAGACCGTGAGCTGCGTGGTGGCGCTTCCTCCGGCGCCATCTGAGATGAGGACGGTCGCGACGCCGACCTCGCCGGGCTCGCCCGACGGCGTGGAGCCGCTGACCCTCACGTAGGCCTGCCCGACCACGCTCACGCTCAGTGCGGTGGTGTCGGAGCTGGTGGCGCCCGAAACCATGAGCACGCGTCCCGTGGTGTTCTGCACGGACGCGAGGACGTCGACGGTGGCGTCCTCGCCCGCGCGCACGAACGCGACGAGTGGCGGCACCGCGAGGGGCCGGGCCGCCTCCGCAACCGTGTATCGAACCGTTGCCGACTGCTGGGCGAGGGTCTTCGTGTCCTCGACGGTGTAGAGCGCGAAGTCCCGCCCCGGCGAACTCGCGGACAGTTCGATCACGCCGTTCGACGTTCCCGGCGAGATGGAAAGGGAGTCAGAACTTGAGGGAGAGGCGAGCGCATCCAGTAGCCGGTAGGAGCCCGACCCGCCCGAGACGTAGTCCTCGATCGAGACGTTGCTCTGTTCGCCGATCGACCCGGAAAGCGCGATCGGCTTCACGGTGAAGGCGGGCGATGCCGACACGCGGAGGTTGATCGTTCGCTCGGTCGACGCGCCGCGGGAGTCGATCACGGTGACGATGAGAGGGATGAAGCCGTCACCAGCGTTGGGGTCGAGGTGGCGCACCACAATCTTGCCGTCGGCGGTGGCGACGACGTTCACCGGCGCGCTGGGGTCGTCGGGGTGCACGTCGCTGATGGCGATGGCGTCCCCCTCGGGATCCACCCAGCCGTCGAGCGCGGCAACGGATGCGAATCCGCCCGGGACAACTTGGGGGGAGGGAGGGTCCCAGGTGCACTCGGGCACCCCGCACCAGATGGGCGCCGAGTTGATGGCGTCGTCAATGACGTGCAACGTCACGGTCGCAAGCGCCGAGCTGTCGTAGCCGTCCGTGACGGCATACGTGAACGTCGCTGTTCCGGATGCGGCGCTCACGCGCACCACCGCCCGCTGATCATTCGAGACGAGCGAGACCTGGCCGAACGACGGGTCGCTTAGCGGGGTAACCGAACTCGGATCGATCGTGAGCACGTCCTTCTTGTTCGGGTCGTGGTCGTTGAGGAGGAGCGGAAGGCTGACAAGCTCGCCTCGGCGCACGCCAAAGACGTCGTCGACGGCGACCGGCGGCTGCTGCTCGATGACGTCGTCCACCACGACGGTGCCCTCCACCTGCTCGCGGTCCTGAAGCGCCTCCCAGGAGCTGACCGGGATGAGCGCGCGGTCAGGGAGGGTCCACACCATCCCCGTGGTGCGCTCGGTCAGGACGGCGCGATCCCCGTTGGTACGGAAGGCGGGCGCGATGACCTGGACGTCGGCAAGTTTCGCGGCGTCCACGTCGAGGGGGTACACCGTCGCGTCGGCGCTCGTCCACAGCGAGGCGCTCGAGGTGCCGATCCAGGCTCCGTATTCGACGCCGCCCACGACCATCGGCGCGGCGGGCGTGCCCTTAACCTGAGCCAGGGACGTGACCGTGCCCTTCTTGAGCTGGATTCCCACGAGGCCGGTGGGGTCGGCGAGGAGGACGCGGTCGCCGTCGGAGGCGTTCGCCTGGAGCAGGGCGGTTCCGCTCAGCGTGGTGTCGACGGCCTTTCCAAGCCCCTCGATCCACACCTTGTTGTCCGCGGGGGACGAGAGGACCCACCGCCCGCCGACCATCTGCATCTCCATCGTGGCGCCAGCCGTAGGTGGCGCCGGCACCGACGTCACATGACCGTCGAAGCGCCCCGTGGAGATGTCGAAACTCCGAACCGCCTGCTCCTCGGAGGAATACATGACGACCCGGCCTGCCGCGTCGACTGCCACGGCATCCGCGACGTAGCGCTTGGGATCTTCGCCTTCCTTCACCACGTCGTCGGCGAAGGGGTTGGCCTGCCAGGGGCTCGCGTTCGAGCCGCCCGTCTTGGGCAACCTGCCGACGTAGACCTGCCCGATGTTGGTGCGGTAGACGATGTAGTCGCCCGCGGAGGCGATCCCGGTGGTCCCGGCCGGCGTGTTGACGGCGGCGGCTCCGCCGGAATCGCCCGCGCCGGTGGATCCGAAATCCGCGGGGGAGGACGGATCGATCGGCCACGACTGGGAGTACCCCTGGGTGAAGATGGTCGCCGATGCGCCGGCCTGCACCACGCCCACGGGATTGGAGACCGAGCGCACCGTATCGATTTCGCCGAGCTCGGTGTTGACCCGCGCGTACTGGCCGTTGTCGCGGGTCACCCAGACGTTGGTTTGGAGGCGCGGGACCTGCTGGGCGTCGTAGCCGTCGTTGATAACAGCGAGGGTGGCGAGCACCCCGACGACGACGGCTCCCGCGGCGGGCTTCCAGAGGGAGCGAAGGAAGCGCCGACGGGGCGGACGCGGCGCCATCTAGAGCACGCCCGCGGCAAAGAGGACGGCGACCATGATCAGGGCGACGACGGCGGCGCCCGCGAGCGCGCCGATGAGCATCGTCTTGTTTCGCGAGCCGGGGCGCACCCCGGAACGGTCGCTCTCGCGGTGGTGTTCAACGCGTTGGGCCGAGGCGAGGTTCTGCGCGCGCGCGGCCCTGCGCGAGTTCGGGTTCACGGTGGAGATGATGGGACCCCGAACGGCGTCGGAGTCGAAGTCGACGGGCACCGCGGCCGCCGCCCACGTGGTGTCCGCGACCTCAAGGGCCGTAGGGGGCAGGCCAAGGTCGAATTGGGCCCAGCGCAGTTCCTCGGCGATTTCGAACATCGACCCTTGACGCTTCGACGGGTCCTTCTCGAGTGCGCGGGCGAGCGTGCCCTCGAGGCGCTCGCCCAGGTCGTCGCGGCCCGTCGGCACGTACTTGGACTTCACGATCCTCGCCTGCAACTGCTCCCGGGGAAGGCGCTCGCCCGAGGGAAGTTCGAAGGGTGAGCGCCCGGCAAGGAGCGTGTAGAGGGTGGCGCCGAAGCTCCAGACCTCGGCCGGGACGGAACCGGTGACCTGCTCCAGAAGCACCTCGGGTGAGCTCCACGGGATCGACATGGCGAACACGCTCGGTGCGTCGTCCGCGAGGGAGACGGCCGAGGCAATGCCGAAGTCGGCCAGGACGGGCACCCCGAGCGTCGTGATCAACACGTTCGAGGGTTTGATGTCTCGGTGGAGGACGCCGCTGCGGTGCGCGGTCTCGAGGGCCGCCGCGATGCGAACCCCGGTGTTGAGAGCGTCGGCGACAGGGAGCGGGCCCTTCTTGTAGCGAGAGGACATGTTGTCGGGGCAGTACTCCATCACGAAGAACGGGCGGCCGTCGGCCGAAAGGCTCGCCTGGAGGATCGTCACGATGGAGGGGTGGGTGCTCAGTCGCGCGAGGATGTCCGCCTCCGCATTGAACGTGCGCAACACCTCGGGGTTGACCGCGTCGTCGACCAGCACCTTGACGGCCACGACGCGCCGCGGCATGTCCTGCTCGTAGAGGAAGACGTCGGCAAAGCCACCCGAACCGAGAGGGCGAATGTAGCTATACCCCGGGAGCACGGGGGGAGGTGCGCTCGCGCGTCGTGCCACAACTTCCCCCTGCCGCGTCTGATGGTTGCATGACGAGGCTAGCGTGCCGTCGCGTCCCCCGCACGTCGAACGCTAAGTTCGCGTCCCGACGACGATTCGAAAGCCCTCGCCGAGATCGAGGGTGTCACCGACGCCCAGGTTGACCGCGTGTCCGCTGTGCAACAGACGTGGCGGTTTGTCTGGCGTGAGCACCAAGGTCCCATTGGTGGAGTCCAGGTCGCGTGCGTGGAGCTCGCCCCCGACCACCGCGAACTCCACATGCTTGCCGGAGACCTGCCGATGGGGCGACGGCACCAGGATGTAGTACGTCGAGGTCTCGTCGGGGCTTGAGCGCCAGGGTCGACGGCCGACGACGATCTGCGGGGCGGCCACGAGTTCGTTGCCGTCGGGGAGCGTCAGCGTCCATGTCTTGCTACTCATGAGATCGGCGAGGTCGATCCGTCGCGGCTGGCGTTCGAGCGAGCGACTCTGGGCGGCCTCCTGAGTCCCGGCCGTCGCAGGGGTCTGCGCGGGGGCGACGGTGGGCGAGGGCGCCGTGGCTCTGGCGACCTCTTCTGGGTCGACCGATGGCTCCATCGCGACGGCCGAGGCACCCACGGCTCCGTTCCGGAGCGGAAGGTGGACCGAGCGGGAAGGCGCCGTCGCGAGCGACAGCCGAAGCGTCGCGACACCACGCGCCTCGCCCGTGATCCAGGCAGCGCCGTCGGGCCAGGTGAAGCGGCTTGACGCGGCTCCGTCGAAGTCGACCACAATGTCGCCGTGGACGGCGACGAGGACGATCCGCTCCGGTCCTTCAACGAACTCCGCGAGGGCGAACCGCTCGACCGTGCGCGCCCCCGACACCACGGCGAGGCCATCGTCGATGCGTGCAGAGTCCGAATCGAGCGCGCGATGCAGCGCCGAGACGGTGTCGGCGCTCGCGTCGGCGCTCACCAGGCCGAGGAACCGATCCGTAACGACGGCGAAGCCCGATGCGGCGGGCCCCGGTGGCGCGTAGGTAAACACGCCATCACTATACGATTTGTCGTTCGCGCCCGCCGGTCCGCGCGGCCGCTCGTTCGCTCCTGGCCAGGGCGTACCATGAATATGTCCCGTAGAGAGCGGGCGAGTGCACCTGTGCGGTGGGCCGACCCGCGTTGACTGCCGGGCGAGCCTACGGTACCGTGGTGGGCTGTGCCCGCGCCGTCGGGCCTCCCTTGGTGCGCCTCTCGGTGCACGACACCAAGGTACGACACGCCCGGGCGCGGGGGTCGGACCACGACCGTACGCTCAGCAGACCTACCAGACGGAGAGATAGTGCCTACGATTCAGCAGCTGGTCCGCAAGGGCCGCCAGCCGAAGGTGTCGAAGACGAAGACGCCCGCCCTCAAGGCGAGCCCTCAGCGTCGCGGCGTCTGCACGCGTGTCTACACGACCACCCCCAAGAAGCCGAACTCGGCTCTGCGGAAGGTCGCGCGCGTCCGCCTCTCGACCGGCATTGAGGTCACCGCCTACATCCCCGGCGAGGGCCACAACCTCCAGGAGCACTCGATCGTGCTCGTGCGCGGTGGCCGCGTGAAGGACCTCCCCGGTGTCCGCTACAAGATCGTGCGTGGCTCCCTCGACGCGCAGGGCGTCAAGAACCGCAAGCAGGCTCGCAGCCGCTATGGCGCGAAGATGGAGAAGAAGTAATGCCTCGCAAGGGACCGGCCCCCAAACGGCCCATCATCATCGACCCGGTCTTCGGCGCCCCCGTTGTGACCCAGCTCATCAACAAGGTGCTTCAGGACGGCAAGAAGTCCGTCGCGGAGTCCATCGTGTACAGCGCCCTGACCGGCGTGGGTGAGAAGTCCGGCCAGGAGGCCGTGAGCGTCCTCAAGCGTGCGCTCGACAACGTGCGCCCGTCGCTCGAGGTCAAGTCCCGCCGCGTGGGTGGCGCGACCTACCAGGTTCCCGTGGACGTGCGCCCCGCGCGCGCGAACACCCTCGCGCTTCGGTGGCTCGTCGACTTCGCCCAGAAGCGTCGCGAGCACACCATGACCGAGCGCCTCACGAACGAGATCCTCGACGCGTCCAACGGCCTTGGCGCCGCGGTGAAGCGTCGCGAAGACATGCACAAGATGGCGGAGTCCAACAAGGCCTACGCCCACTACCGCTGGTAACGCGGAAACCTAGAGACGTAAGGGGACATCGCTGTGGCGCAGGAAGTGCTCACCGACCTGACCAAGGTCCGCAACATCGGCATCATGGCTCACATTGATGCAGGCAAGACGACGGCGACGGAGCGCGTCCTGTACTACACCGGCATGAACTACAAGATTGGCGAGGTCCACGACGGGGCCGCCACCACGGACTGGATGGAGCAGGAGCAGGAACGCGGCATCACCATTACGTCCGCGGCCGTCACGTGCTTCTGGAACAAGCACCAGATCAATATCATCGACACCCCCGGACACGTGGACTTCACAGTCGAGGTCGAGCGCTCGCTGCGCGTCCTCGACGGCGCCGTCGCGGTGTTCGACGGCAAGGAGGGCGTCGAGCCCCAGTCCGAGACGGTGTGGCGTCAGGCGGACAAGTACGAGGTCCCCCGCATCTGCTTCGTCAACAAGATGGACAAGCTCGGAGCTGACTTCTACTTCACCGTGGAGACCATCATCAATCGCCTCAAGGCGAAGCCCCTGGTCATTCAGTTGCCCATCGGCGCGGAGAACACCTTTGTCGGGGTCGTCGACCTGGTCACGATGCGCGCGCTCGTGTGGCGCGGAGAGACCGACCTGGGCGCCGCGTACGAGATCGAAGACATCCCCGCGGACATGAAGGAGCTCGCAGCGAAGTACCGCGAGATACTCCTCGAGGCGGTCGCGGAGACCGACGAGCACCTCCTGGAGAAGCACTTTAGCGGCGAGGACCTCACGGTCGCGGAGATCAAGGCCGCCATCCGCAAGCTCACCATCGCGAGCGAGGTCTACCCGATCCTCTGCGGCTCGGCGTACAAGAACAAGGGCATTCAGCCCATGCTCGACGCCGTCGTCGACTACCTCCCGTCGCCGCTCGACGTCCCGTCGATTGACGGCCACGCCATCGGGCACGAAGAGACCATCATCCACCGCCACTCGGACGCGAAGGAGCCCTTCAGCGCCCTCGCGTTCAAGATCGTGTCGCACCCGTTCTTCGGCAAGCTCACCTACATTCGGGTGTACTCCGGCCACCTGGATGCGGGCTCCGAGGTCCTCAACGCGACCAAGGACAACAAGGAGCGCATCGGCAAGATCTTCCAGATGCACTCCAACAAGGAGAACCCGGTCGACAGCGTCACTGCGGGTCACATCTACGCGGTGATCGGGCTCAAGAACACGACGACGGGCGACACCCTGTGCGACAAGGCTCACGCCATCGTGCTCGAGTCCATGACGTTCCCCGAGCCGGTCATCGAGGTCGCGATCGAGCCCAAGACCAAGAGCGACCAAGAGAA
>JADGOS010000103.1 GCA_017882825.1 Demequinaceae bacterium
CGATCTCGTACCCTCCCACCGCTGCCGGATTGAGCCGGATGGTAACGGCCCCGTTCGAACACACGGCCCAGCCCCGGCGTATGCCGAGCGCCTCGGCGACCGGAACGGTGGCGATGATGCTGCGGCCGGTCGCAAGGATGATGTGGTTGCGGCACATGCGGGCTTGCTCGACGGCGCGCGCTACGGCGGGCGAGATCTCCCCGCCCCAGTGCATGAGGGTGCCGTCGACATCGAGCCCGACCATGCGCCAGTCGTCCGGCCCGAGGGGGGGATGCATCTTGGCCGGGTCTATCGTCATCGCTCCACCCTACGATGCAGGCGCCATGGGCGCGTCCCCAAGCGCGGGCGAACCGCGTCGGTAGCTGGCATCCCCTAGATCACCGGCTCTAGACGCTCCGCACCGCCGAGGTAACGGCGCAACGCGTCGGGCACGTGGACGGAGCCGTCCGGCTGCTGGTGGTTCTCCAGGAGCGCGACGATCCAGCGTGTCGTCCCAATGGTGCCGTTCACCGTCGCGACGGGAACGGTCCCCGTCTCGCCCCGTTCGCGCACGCCGAGCCGCCTCGCCTGGAAGGTGGTGCAGTTGGACGTGGAGGTCACCTCCATGAATCGGCCCTGGCTCGGGAGCCACGCCTCACAGTCGAACTTGCGCGCGGCGCTCGCCCCCAGATCCCCCGCGGCCGTGTCGATGACGCGGTAGGGCAGCTCGAGCGCGTCGAGCATCGCCTCCTCGAGTTCAAGGAAGCGTCCATGCTCGGCCGCGGCTTCCGCCGCCCGGCAGAAACTGAACATCTCGACCTTGTGGAACTCGTGGACGCGGATGATCCCCCGGGTGTCGCGCCCGTGGCTCCCGGCCTCGCGCCGGTAGCACCGGCTCCACCCGACGTATCGGCGGGCTCCCTGAGCCAGGTCGAGGATTTCGTCGGCGTGGTACCCGGCGAGCGCAACCTCCGACGTACCGGTCAAGTAGAGATCGTCGGCCTCAAGGCGATAGACCTCGTCCGAGTGGCTGCCGAGGAACCCCGTTCCCCGCATGATCTCCGGTTTGACGAGAGTCGGCGGAATGACGGGCGTGAACCCGGCGGCCATCGCGCGGTCGAGCGCCGCCGTGAGGATCGCCAGTTCGAGGCGGGCACCGATCCCGGTGAGGTAGTAGAAGCGCGCGCCGCTGACTTTGGCTCCGCGCTCCATGTCGATCGCTCCGAGCGCCTCGCCGATCTCGAGGTGGTCGCGGACCGCGAAGCCCTCGGCGACGAAGTCCCGCGGTGCCCCCACTTCCCGCACGACCACAAAGTCGTCTTCGCCCCCCTCGGGAACGCCCGGCTCGACGACGTTCTGAATGCGGTAGGCGAGCTCCGCGGCGTCCTCGGCCGCTCGGTTCGCCGTCGCCTCAAGGTCCTTGACCCGCGCGGCGAGCTCGTGCGCCCTCGCGAGCGCGTCGGACTTCTCGGCACCCGTCGCCTGGGCGACCGCCTTGCCCAGAGTCTTTTGCTCCGCGCGCCGCGCCTCGAACTCGGTAAGGGCAGCCCGACTCGCCTCATCGGCGGCCAGCGCCGCGTCGACCAGCGCCGGGTCCTCGCGCCTGGCCCGCTGGCTCACGCGAACGGCTTCCGGGTCGGTGCGAAGGAGGCGTAGATCGATCATGGTGACGAGTCTATCGGCGCCACGTAGGCTCACTCCCATGGTGTGGCAGGTACTTGCGGTGGTCGCCGTCGTGATTGCCGTCGCGGCCATGGCGCTCGCGATCGCCGCCACCCGGCGCCTGGGCGAAAGGGATCCAGCCGCCGTCCACCGGTTCCTTCGCAGGGTCCTGCTCGTGAACGAGATCCCTGCCGACATCGCGGGGTCCTTCGCCAAGGATCGTCCCGGCCGCGAGCGCCTTGCCTTCATCGCCAATCCCACCAAGCCGGGAGTGGCCCAGTTGCGCGAACTCTCGTACCGCGTGTGCGCCGCCCGCCATCTTCCCGAACCGATCTGGCTCTACTCCGCTCCGAACTATACCGGGCGAGACCTCGCGCGCGAGGCGCTCGCCGCGGGCGCCCACGTCCTCGTCGCCGCAGGTGGCGACGGCACCGTCCGCGCGGTGGCGTCGGTGGCGATCGAGGAGGGCGTTCCGCTCGGCGTGATCCCGCTGGGCACCGGAAACCTCTTCGCGCGCAATGTGGGGGTGCCGATCAACGACTCCGGTGCCGCTTTGCGCGCCGTGATCGAGGGCAGAAGCGAGCGGGTCGACGTCGGGCGAATGACGGTGGTGCGCGAGTCAGGGGACGAGCTCGAGTACCTCTTCCTAGTTCTGGCCGGCGTCGGAATCGACGCGGACATGGTCGCGGGCGCCGACGAGAAGCTCAAGCGGAGGTTGGGCTGGCTCGCCTACTTCTACGCCCTGATCCGCAACCCCACCTCGACGCGCATGCGTGCCTCAATCACCGTGAGCGGCTTTGAGCCGGTTACCGGCAAGATGCGAACCGTGCTCATCGCGAATTGTGGGCGCCTGCCCGGCGGCCTGATCCTCGTGCCGGACGCGTCCCTCAACGACGGCGCACTCGACGTCGCCACGCTTGACGCGAGGGGCGGGGTTGCTGGTTGGGCCGAGCTGGCGGGCCAGCTCGTGCTCCAGGGGACCGGGGTCTCCACGCCAACTCTCCCCGAGGCCTGGCGCGTCGGGCGGATCGACCACGTCCGCGGCACCTCGGTGGACGTCGTCATGGAGGCGCCCCAGAGGGTGCAGGCCGACGGCGAGTCGCTCGGGCGTGCGATCTCGTTGCACGCCGTGGTAGACCCGGGATCCCTTACCGTGCGGACGCCCGGGCTGCCTTAGGGCGCGCTCTCGCCCTTCCGCAATTCCTCCACCCATGCGCGCGCGGAGCGGAAGTCGTCGTCGAGGGTCCCGTCGGCAAGCGGCGTTGGGCCCGATGCCGTCGCCGAGGGATAGGAACCAAGGAAGATCACGAGCCTGCTCGTCCGCTTGAGACCGATCAACGCCTCGGCCATCCGCTCCTCGGCGACGTGGGCCATCGCGTCGATCGAAAAGGAGTACTGACCCGGGCGGTCGCCGATGGGGCGCGATTCGATGCGGGACAAGTTGATGCCGCGCGCGGCGAACTGCTCGAGCATCTCGAGAAGCGAGCCGGAACGGTCCTCGGGCAGGTGCACGACGAGCGTCGTCTTGTCCGCCCCCGTCGGCGCCGGAACCGCCTCGGGACGTCCGACCTTCACGAACCGCGTCATGGCACGGGCGTTGTCGGCGATCCCTCGGGTCAGGACCGTCAGCCCGTACGCCGCCCCTGCTCCGGGCGGCGCCAGGACGGCGTCGTATCCGATGCTCGCGAGGGACTGAGACGAGTCGGCGAGGGCCGCGAGCGCCGAGGTATTGGACGACGCTGGCACGTGGGCGACGCCCGGTAGGTTCGCGTTGAGCCACCTGCGGCATTGGGCCCAGCCGTGGGGGTGCGTCGCGATTAGGGCGATGTCCGCCGTCGTCGTTCCGGGGCGGGCGACGAGTTCGAACTCGATCGGGATCACCGTCTCGCCAAGGATGACCAGCGGAGCGCCCTCTGCAAGTGCGTCGAGCGTCGCGGTCACGCCGCCCTCGACCGTGTTCTCGATCGCCACAACGGCGTAATCGGCCGCGCCCGAACGCACGGCACCGAGGGCGGTCAGCACGTCCACCTGGGGTAGGCAATCCGCCTCCTCGGGCGAGACCATCGCGCGCAAGGCGGCCCCGGTGAACGTGCCCTCGGGCCCAAGGTAGGCATATCGGGGCTTCGTCACTCGTCGTCCTCTCGGTAGAAGAGCCCGCGCGGATCCACGACACTCTGCGTTGCCTCGAACCCGCTGCGGATGCGTCGCGCCCCAACGGCAACCAGGACGTCGCGGTACTGGTTCGCATGGAGGAGGGGGGCGCGGGCCCCCGCTGGGGCTGGCCTCACGCGGATCTCGCACTCCACCTCGGTGGCGGTGAACCCCGCAAGGAGCACATCGAGCGTCATACCGACGTCGAGCCCGGCGCCGTGCGCAAGGGGAATGGCCGCCTCCAGAGCTGCGCGCGTGAGGCATCGCGTGCGGCTCAAGGGCTCGGTCGGAAACCACCCGGACGCGCGCGAGATCGCTCCCCGAGCTAGCACGGAGGCCATTCTCGTGGCGCGATCGTCCGGTCCGCCCACAACGGCGATCGCAAGGTCGGCCGCTCCCTCGGTGACCGCCGACACGAGGGGCGCCGCGCCTACGGCGTGCTCGCCGAGGCCGCCGTCCAGAAGAAGGAAGTGCCGAGGGGCGACGCCGGGCTCGTCGCGCTGGGTCACAACGGCGAAGCCGGTCTCCACGGCGGCGGATCTTCCGCGCCGGTGCGAGTGGCGCACCACGACCGCACCCGCGTCGCGGGCCGCGGCTTGAGTCTGATCCGTCGAGCCGTCGTCAACCACGAGCACGAGGTCGACGGCGGGAATCGACAGCGCACCCCTCACGGTGGAGGCGACGCGACGTTCCTGATTGAAGGCCACGATGATTGCGGCGACCCGCGCGTCGGCACGCCCCCCCCGATCCGGGACAGGCTCGTCCGAGGGTGCGCTCGACGCTCGCTTGGCGACCACACCCTCAGCCTACCGACGGCGCGAAGGGGTCGCCGCACGCCTCGCGAGGGCGCGATGGCCCAGCGGGGGTTGGAGGTGCGGGGTTGGAAGTGCGACAGTGGGCGCATGCATGATCGCGCGGGCCTTGTCGCCTTGCCCCAAGACCTCGTTGACGTCGACGCTTTGCTCGGCGCATACTACGACCTCGTTCCCGACCCGCGGATTCCGGAGCAGCGGGTGGCGTTCGGGACCTCCGGTCATCGTGGGTCGTCGCTCGATCGGGCGTTCAACGAGGCGCATATCGTCGCGATCACCGCGGCGATCGTCGAGTACAGAAGGCGGCAGGGAACGGACGGTCCCCTGTTCATCGGGAAGGACACCCACGCCCTCTCTGGCCCGGCGTGGGAGACGGCCGTGGAGGTGCTTGCCGCCGCGGAGGTGGAAGTCCGCGTCGACGCAAGGAAGCGTTTCACGCCGACCCCCGCCGTCTCGCACGCCATCCTGGTCGCGAACGGCGCGCTTGATCCGGGAGGGCTTCGGACCTCCGGGCGGGGCCTGGCCGACGGCATCGTCATCACCCCGTCGCACAATCCACCTCGCGACGGCGGGTTCAAGTACAACCCGCCGCACGGCGGTCCGGCAGACTCCGAAGCGACCGCGTGGATCGCCGCCCGCGCGAACGAGATTCTTGCGGAGGGCTTCGCCACGGTGCGCCGCGTTGGGCTTGCGAAGGCCGTTTCCGCCGAGACGACGCGCCCCCATGACTACCTCGCCGCCTACGTCGCGGACCTTCCAGCCGTCGTGGACGTCGACGCCATCCGCAACGCGGGAATCCGCATCGGCGCGGATCCCCTCGGCGGCGCCTCCGTGGACTACTGGGGTGCCATCGGTGAGGAGCACCGCCTCGACCTGACGGTGGTCCACCCCGACGTCGATCCACGCTGGGCCTTCATGAC
>JADGOS010000104.1 GCA_017882825.1 Demequinaceae bacterium
ATGTTGACCCCGTGCGCCGCGAAGACGTTGTTCACGGCGGCCAGGACTCCGGGGATGTTCTCGTGGATCAACGCGACGCGGTGGGTTCCGGTCTGGGCCTCGAGCGAAAGGCTCGGAAGGTTGACCGTGAGGGATGTGGAGCCGTGTTCGACGTAGTCGAGCAGGCGGGCCGCGACGAAGATGCCGATGTCCCGCTGTGCCTCCTCGGTCGATCCGCCGATGTGGGGCGTAAGGAAGACGTTTCCGAGTTCGCGCAAGGGCGTCACGAATTCGTCGCCCTTCTTCTTGGGCTCAACGGTAAAGACGTCGATCGCGGCGCCCGCGATGTGCCCGGCGACCATCGACTCGCGGAGCGCCTCGATGTCGACGACGAAGCCGCGCGAGAGGTTGAGGAAGATCGAGCCTTCCTTCATGAGCGCAAACTCCTTGGCGCCGAAGAATCCGGCGTTGCCCGGACGCCCGTCGACGTGGAGCGTCACGAAGTCCGCGACCTGAAGGACGTCGGCAATCGTTACCGCCTTCGTCGCGTTCCCGAGCGCGAGCTTCTCCGCGATGTCGAAGAACACGACCTTCATTCCGAGCGCCTCGGCGATGACCGAGAGCTGCGATCCGATGTTGCCGTACCCGATGATGCCGAGCGTGCGCCCGCGGACCTCGTGCGAGCCGGTCGAGGACTTGCTCCAGACCCCTTGCCGTAGTGAGAAGTTGTGCTCGGGGAGGCGGCGCATCAGTCCGATGATCTCCGCGATGGCAAGCTCGACGACCGAGCGCGTGTTGGAGAAGGGAGCGTTGAACACCGGGATGCCGAGTCGCGCGGCGCTGGCAAGATCGATCTGGTTGGTGCCGATCGAGAACGTGCCGATGGCGATCAGGGAAGGCGCCGATTCGAGGACCTTCGCGGTCACCTGGGTCGCGGAGCGGATCCCGAGGAGTTCGACGTCCTCAAGCGCCGCGATGAGTTCGTCCTGGTCCATGGCCCCGGCGTGGTTGGTGACCTCAATTCCGGCAGCGGAGAGGAGTTCAGTGGCCTGGGGATCAAGGCTTTCAAGGAGGAGTGCGCGCACGTGTGCAATTGTGGCACTTCTCACGCCCAGGATTCCCCGCTCAGGTCCCGTGTCGTGACAGGCTGTGGCAATGAGTTCGCGCGCCAGCTTCTGGGCGACGTTCTCCACCTTCGTCGTGGCGGCGATCGTGGCGTTCGTGATTTCGGGCCTTTCCTTCATGGATCTGCGGCACCTCGGCACGCCAAGAAACGCCCTGCTAGACGGCAGTAGCGAGGTGAGGGTGCCGTTGCCCCCGGCATCCGACGGCAGGCTCTTGCCGGAGGTTCCCGTGACGACCACGGGCAACTTCGCGTTCATGTTCGAGGACAAGGGCGAGCCCGTGAGGTTCGATCCGTGCCGCGCCATCCACTACGTCTACAACGCGAGCGGGCAGCCCGCAGGGCTCGGGAACCTCATCCAGGACTCCGTCGCTTCGGTCTCGGCAGCCACCGGCCTCGAGTTCGTCTACGACGGAGAGACCGACGAGGTGGCGACGTTCGGCCGGCGCCTCTTCCAGCCCGATCGCTATGGCGAAGGGTTCGCGCCCGTCATCATCGGCTGGTCAAACGAGGCGGCAACACCGGAACTCGCGGGGTCGATCACGGGGCTTGGCGGCTCGAATTCGGTCACGGGCGCATACGGCGATCAACGCTTCCTCGAGGCGGGAACAGTCGTCCTCGACACCACCGACATCACCGGGCTCCTGGCGACCACCCAAGGACGGGCGCTCGCGCGCGCGGTGATCATCCATGAGATCGGCCACGTGGTCGGGCTCGCCCACGTCGACGATCCCACCGAGTTGATGAACGCGAGCAATACCTCCTTGACCGGGTGGGGCCCAGGCGACCTACAGGGCCTGGCGATCCTGGGTGCGGGCCCGTGCGAGGGCCACTAGTCCGCCGGGGCCGGCTAATCCGCCGCGGGCGGCGTGTTCGCCGAGGGGTCGCGCACTCCCGCGGGCAGGGGTAGCGAGTAGACGACGTCGAGGATGCTCGTCGGGCGCGTGAGGGCGACATAGAGATCGCCGGGGCGCCGCGCAATCGCCGCTGGCTCGACGACGACGGCGACGTCATACTCGAGGCCCTTGGCTTCGCGCGGGCCGAGGATGCTCACCACCACCGCTTCGCCGTGGTCACCGGGAGCTGCGTCGCCAGGAGTTGCGTCGCTCGGGTCGCGGTCGGCGTTGGAAGGGGAGGCGGCGGCGGCGAGGACGGAGGCCGCGGCGGCGGCGAGCGAACGGGCTCGCGCGACGTCCTCGTCCGGCACGATCAACACGACCCGGCCGCCGCCGCTCCCCACGAGCCGGGCGGCGTGGGCGCGGGCGCGGGCGACACCGGCAGAGACCGGGTCGACGACGCGCTCCACCAGCACGGCGTCGTCGAGATCTCGCGCCGCGGTCAACGTGCTCACCGGAAGCCCCGCGGCGCGGCCGTACGCCTGGGCAATCTCCGCGACGCTCGCGGGGATCCGGTAGCTGACCGTCAGGTCGCGCTGCGTCCAGTGCTCGCCGAAGACCGGATCGAGCATGTCGGGCCACCACCGCGCGCCGGCGCTCGATGCCGTCTGCGCGACGTCGCCCACGATCGTAAAGGAGCGCAGCGGGCACCGACGCAGCAGCATGCGCCACGCCATGGGGGAGAGTTCCTGAGCCTCGTCGACGACGATGTGGCCAAAGGTCCATGTCCGGTCCTGGGAAGCGCGTTCCGCGACGGTGAGCCGCGTGCGGCCCACCGCCATGCGCCGCGCCAGGTCCTTCGCGGTGATCATGCCGCCGCCGCCGAACGTGTGAAGGACCTGCTTGGCGAAGTCCACCTCTTCGGCCGACACGTCGCTCGGCGGAGGCGCGCCGCCCGGCATCTCCCCGAGAAGTTCGGCGGCCTCATCGAGCAGCGGCACGTCGGCGTCGGTGAACGGCGCGCTCGCGGGGCGCCCGAGGAGCGCGCGTTCGGCCCGCGTCAGCCGGGGCGCCGCATGGTCGAGGAGGTATGGCCGCGAGAAGAGGTCGGCTAGGAGGCGCCGCGGCGTGATCGGGAGCCACGCGAGGTTGAGCGCGACCTTCACTTCCCGGCAATCGCGAACGTCCCGCTCGATCTCCCGCATGTCCTCCGGGTCCAGGTGCGAGTCGAGTTGCTCGGCGAACTGCGCCGCGAGCCTCCCGACCATGTCCTTGGCGAAGGCGGCACGAGCCACGTTGTGCTGGGCGCCGTCGCGCCGCGCCCTCGCCTGCGCATCGGCGATGTCGGCGCGCCGAATGACCGCGGTCCGGCCGTCGATCGAGACCTCCTGGTCGCCCTTGGGGAGGCGCTGACGCTCGCGGACGGCGTTCGCGACGACGCGGGCCATGGCGGTTCTGCCCTTGATCGCCGCCACGGCATCGTCTTCCCTGGCGGTGGTGTCGACGCCGCGCACGAGCCCGGAAAGCGTGGTGGCGATCGCCCCGGTCTCGCCCAGGGACGGGAGCACATGGTCGATGTAGCGGAGGAAGGACGACGACGGCCCGATGATGAGTACGCCGGACGACTCGAGTTGCTCCCTGTGGTGGTAGAGCAGGTACGCGGCCCGGTGGAGGGCGACGGCGGTCTTGCCGGTGCCGGGACCGCCCTGCACCACGAGCGCCCCCGTCATCGGCGCGCGGATCGCGGCGTCCTGCTCCGCCTGGATCGTCGCGACGATGTCGGTCATCTTGCCCGTGCGGCGGGCGGCCAAGGCGGATAGGAGCGCACCCTCGCCCGCGAGTTCGCCGCCCGAACCGGCCTCCTGGAGCGCGCGAATGTCAAGCACGTCGTCCTCGACCGCCGTCACCTTGCGCCCCCGCGTCGTCAGGTGGCGGCGCAGGACGACTCCGGAGGGCTCGGCGGCGGTGGCAGCGTAGAAGGCCCGGGCGGCCGGGGCGCGCCAGTCGGTCAGGAGGGGGGCGTGCTCGGCGTCGGAAAGACCGATGCGGCCGACGTAGAGTCGGGTCTTGTCGGCGAGGTCGAGCTTCCCGAAGCACAGCCGGTCCTCGACCGCGTCGAGTTGCGCGATGCGGTCCTCGTAGAGGCTCGCGAAGGCGTCGCGCTCCGACCGATTCTGGGGCGAGCCCGATGGCCCGGCCCTCCGAGTCGCCGCGAGGCGGCGCTCCGCCTCCGCGCGCACCGTGTCGAGGCGCGCGAACATGACGTCGAGGACGGCCTGCTCGGCGTCGATTCCGTGCGGGTCGTTCATGGGGCGTTGCCCTTCGTGAGCGAGGCGGCGGAAACAGTGGCCATCCATTATGCCAAGGGCGAGCGCCCCGTGGGGTACCTTCAGGCGTTCCGCGCTCGGGACCGTGCGAGAATCGATGAAATGAACGACGAACTCCTCACCTGGCACGATGAGGGGCTGGCGGAGTGGGAAAAGGCCCGGCGCGGCGACTCGCGCGTCATGGTCCACTCGCTCCGCGGCTTCATCGATGCTGGCCGTACGGGCCAAATCCTCACGGCCCACCTTCTGAGCGACGCCGAGCCCATACGCGTGGCGACTTTCGACGTCGACCGCCTTCTGGACTACCGCTCCCGCCGCCCTGAGATGGTCTTCAGCGTGAACGCGTGGACCAAGTACGACGAACCCTTCCTGCAAGTGGACATGATTCGGGACGCCGCAGGGACGCCATTCCTGCTTCTCCATGGCTTCGAACCCGACGTGCTGTGGGAGGCCTTCATTGCCGCCGCGCGCTCGTTCGTGGACCGCGCGGGGGTCACCCTGACCGTCGCCGCGCACGGAATCCCGATGGCCTCGCCGCACACCCGCCCCATCGGAACAACGATGCACGCTACCCGACCGGACCTGCTCCCCGACGTCGCGAACCTCTTCTCCACGATCGCCGTGCCGGGAGCGGCCTCCAACTTGCTCGAGTATCGCTTCGGGCAGTGGGGGCTTGACGCGGCGACCGTCGCGGTCCACGTGCCCCACTATCTCTCCCAGTCGGCGTACCCGCAGGCAACCGTGAGGGCCATGGAGGCGCTTCACACGCTCTCGGGCCTTCGATTCGATCCGACCGCGCTTGACGAGGCGTGCGCCTCCGCGGCCGAGGAGATCGAGAGGCAACTGAGCGAGTCGGAGGACGTCCAGGCGCTCGTATCGGCGCTCGAAGCGCAGTACGACGCCTTCATTGAGTCCCGCGATGGCGTCATTCCGTTGGGGGGAATCCTCCCGACGGCGGACGAGATCGGGGCGGAATTCGAGAAGTTCCTCGCGGATCGTGGGCGCGACTTTCCCGGTTTGCCATAATCCATGGCACACTTATGGGGTTGCAGTGGTCGTTTGCGAGACCTGGCTGGATTTCCGGCGCGGGGCGTGGGACGGAGCATTGCGGCATTTGGCCCGGCGCTGTGCCGGGTCGCCGGGTCCCCGGTTGGGATGAAAAGTTAGGATAGGTAGGCATGGCTCAGGGAGCTGTTAAGTGGTTCAACGCCGAAAAGGGCTTTGGTTTCATTGCCCAGGAC
>JADGOS010000033.1 GCA_017882825.1 Demequinaceae bacterium
GTCCCGTCGCGGCGCACCACGAACACGTTCATCCCGCCGAGTTCCTCGAGGAACGTATCCGTCGCGGCGTCAAGGAAGAGCACCTGCTCGCAGCCGCCCTCGTAGGCCTGCTGCTGCGGCAGGAGCGACGCCGCGTAGTTGCCGCCGAACTTGGCCGTCCCCGTCCCGCCAGGGCCCGCGCGGTGGAAGCCCTCCGCGACCCACGTCGTCATCGGCTTCACCCCGCCGGAGAAGTACGCGCCCACGGGGCACGCCATGAGCAGGAAGTCGACGCTGCGGGACGGCCGCACGGCGAGGCACGGCTCGGTGCCGAGCAGGAGCGGCCGCAGGTACAGGCTCGTCTCGTCCCCCGACGGCACCCAGGCGGCGTCGACGCCCAGGAGCGCTTCGATCGCGCCGAGGAAGTCCGCCTCGCTGACCTCGGGAAGCGCCATCCGACGCGCGGACGCGGCGAGGCGCGCGGCGTTCTCCTCGGGACGGAATAGCCAGATCGAGCCGTCGGCGTGGCGGTACGCCTTGAGGCCCTCGAACACCTGCTGGCCGTAGTGGAGCGCGACCGCGCCGGGGTGGAGCGCCAGGTCCGCGAAGGGCTCGACGCGGCGGTCCGCCCATCCGCGCTCGGCATCCCACGTCATGCGGACGATGTGATCGGTGAAGACCATGCCGAAGGCCGGGGCGTCCATCGCGGCGGCGCGCGCCTCGTCGCTCAGGGGCGCGGGATGAGGGCGGACGTCAAACGCTGGCGGCCCGGTCACCTCACCCGCCATCGTGGGCACCTAGCCAATCCGGCGCATCCACCCGTACGGGTCCGCGGCGCGGCCGTACTGGATGTCCATGAGCTCGCGCCGGATCCGCGTCGTGACCTCGCCAGCAGTGCCCTCGCCCGCGCCGCCGCCCGCGGTTTCATGACCTACGGTCACGTCGAACGACGGGCCCTTGAGCCGCGCCACGGGCGTCAGCACCGCGGCCGTGCCGCACGCGAAGACCTCGGCGACGTCGCCGTCGGCCGCCCCCTCGCGAAGCTCGGCGAGCGAGATGTCGCGCTCGACAACCTTGACGTCCTGGTCCTCGAGAAGGCGCAGCACCGAGTGCCGGGTGATGCCCTCGAGGATGGTGCCGGAAAGGCGCGGCGTCTCGACCGTCCCGTCCTTGCGCACCAGGAAGAGGTTCATCCCCCCGAGCTCCTCGAGGTACGTGTCCGTCGCGGCGTCCGTGAAGAGCACCTGCTGGCACCCGTTCTGGTACGCCACGCTCTGCGGGACGAGCGACGACGCGTAGTTGCCGCCGGTCTTCGCCGCACCCGTACCGCCGGGCCCGGCACGGTGGAAGCCCTGCGCCACCCAGATCGACACGGGCTTGACGCCCGTCGTGAAGTACGGCCCCACGGGCGACGCGATGAGGAGGTAGTCGATGACGTGGGCGGGGCGCACGCCGATGAACGCCTCGGAGGCGAACATGAACGGACGGAGGTAGAGCGAACTCTCGTCCGCGTCCGGCACCCACGCGCGGTCCACGGCAACGAGGGCCTCGATGGATCCCAGGAAGTCCTCGGAGGGGAGTTCGGGAAGCGCGAGGCGACGCGCGGACGCCTGGAAGCGCTCGGCGTTCGCGTCGGGCCGGAAGAGCCAGATGGACCCGTCCGCGTGCTTGTACGCCTTGAGGCCCTCGAAGACCTCCTGCGCGTAGTGAAGCACCGCGGCGGCGGGGTCGAGCGAGAGCGGGCCGTACGGCTCCACCCGCCGGTCCGCCCAGCCGCCCTCGCGCGTCCACGTCACGCGCGCCATGTGGTCGGTGAAGACGGTGCCGAACTTCAGGTCGGAAAGCGCCTTGGCGCGGACGGCGTCCGACGCCGGGTTCGGGTTGCGGTGCAGCGCAAAGGCCGCGCCCGCCTCCGTCAACGTGGTCATGCTTCCCCCGCTCCCTAAGTCCCCGAGCGGATGCCAGCGGAGATCGCGTCGCCGATCTGCGATGTCGAGAGTCTCACGTCGCCCGGTTCCGGCAACACCCGCAGCGCCACGTCGGCGGCAACGGCGTCCTCGACGCGCTTCGCGATCTCGGGGTGGCCCAGGAAGTCCAGCATCATTGCGACGGACAGCACGGTGGCCGACGGGTCGGCCAGGCCCTTCCCCGCGATGTCGGGCGCCGAGCCGTGGATCGGCTCGAACATGCTGGGCGCCGTGCGGTCGGCGTTGATGTTGCCCGACGCCGCCAGCCCGATGCCCCCGCTGACCGCCGCCGCGAGGTCCGTGATGATGTCGCCGAACAGGTTGTCCGTGACGATCACGTCGAACCGCGACGGGTTGGTCGCCATGAAGATGGTCGCGGCGTCGATGTGGAGGTAGTCCCACGTCACGCCCGGGAACTCCTTCGCGACGGCCTCGACCGTGCGGCGCCAGAGGTGGCCCGCGTGCACCAGCACGTTGTGCTTGTGCAGCAGGGTCACGTTCTTGCGCTTCCGGCGCGAGGCGACGTCGAACGCGTAGCGCACGACCCGCTCCACGCCGAAGCGGGTGTTGACCGAGACCTCGGTCGCGATCTCGTGGGGGGTCCCCACGCGGAGCGCGCCGCCGTTGCCGATGTAGGGGCCCTCTGTTCCCTCGCGCACCACGACGAAGTCAATATCGCCGGGGTCCGCGAGCGGGGAAACCTCGCCAGGGTAGAGCCGTGAGGGCCGGAGGTTCACGTACTGGTCGAGCTCGAAGCGGAGCCTCAGAAGCAGGCCGCGCTCGAGCACGCCCGAGGGCACCGACGGGTCGCCGATGGCGCCCAGCAGGATGACGTCGTGGCCACGAATCGCCTCGAGGTCCTCCTTGGTGAGCGTCTCGCCCGTGGCGTGCCAGCGGGCGGCGCCCAGGTTGAACTCGGTGCGGGAGAACGAGATGTCCGTCCCGAACACGGCGGCGTCGAGGCACTTGAGTGCCTCGGCGACCACCTCCGGGCCGATCCCGTCTCCCGCGATGACGGCGAGTTTGTACGTGCTCACTGAGACTGGGCCTTCCCCTCCACGTAGCCGGCGTCCTCAACCTTGTTCCACAGGAACAACTTGCGGAGGGTTCGCCCAACCGCCTCGATGGGGTGGCCCTCGCCCTTGGCGCGGAGCGCCTTGAACTCGACGGCCCCGTTGTCCTGGTCGTCGATGAAGCGCTTCGCGAAGGCACCGTTCTGGATCTCCCCAAGAACCTCCTTCATGCGAGCCTTGACCGACGCGTCGATGATGCGCGGCCCGGACACGTAGTCGCCGTACTCGGCGGTGTCCGAGATCGACCAGCGCATCTTCGTGATGCCGCCCTCGACCATGAGGTCGACGATGAGCTTGAGCTCGTGGAGCACCTCGAAGTACGCGATCTCGGGCTGGTAGCCCGCCTCGGTGAGCACCTCGAAGCCGTACTGGACGAGTTGCGACGCGCCGCCGCACAGCACGGCCTGCTCGCCGAAGAGGTCGGTCTCGGTCTCCTCGGTGAAGGTGGTCTTGATGCCGGCGGCACGCAGGCCGCCGATGGCGCTCGCGTACGACAGCGCCGTCTCCCACGCCTTGCCCGTCTCGTCCTGCTCGACTGCGACGAGCACCGGCACGCCGCGCCCGGCGACGTACTCGCGGCGCACGAGGTGGCCCGGTCCCTTGGGGGCAACCATGGCGATGTCGACGCCCGCCGGGGCCTTGATGTAGCCGAAGCGGATGTTGAATCCGTGGGCGAACATGATCATGTTGCCGGGCTTGAGATGAGGCTGGATCTCCTCCGCAAACACCATGCGCTGGAGCGAGTCCGGCACCAGGATCATGATGACGTCGGCCCACTCTGAGACCTCGGGAGTGGTGCCGGTTTCGATGCCGTCGCTCTTGGCCTGCGCCTCGAAGCTCGACCCGATGATGATGCCGACCTTCACCTCGACGCCAGAGTCGCGAAGATTCTGGGCGTGCGCGTGCCCCTGCGATCCATACCCGATCACGGCTACCTTCTTGCCCTGAATGATCGAGATGTCCGCGTCCTTGTCGTAGAACAGTTCAGCCATGGCTATCTCCTCCGTTGTGGTAACCCAAGAAATCTAGTCGCTTGCGCCGTGCGCGCCGCCACGTTCGAGCGCCCGCTCGCTGATGGACCGGCCGCCCCTACCGATGGCGACGGTGCCGGACTGGACGATCTCCTTGATGTCGTGCGGCGCGAGGGCCGCCATCAGGGCGTCCAACTTGTGGGGCGTGCCGACGGCCTCGATCACGAGGGAGTCGGGAGCCACGTCGACCACGTGCGCCCTAAAGAGGTCGACGACCTGCAGCACTTCAGCCCGCTGACGCGCGTCCGCGCGCACCTTGACCAGGAGGAGTTCACGGTTCACCGAGCGCTCGGGCTCGAGCTCGACGATCTTGAGGACGTGCACAAGCTTGTTGAGCTGCTTGGTTACCTGCTCGAGGGGAAGGCCCTCCACGTCCACCACTACGGTGATGCGGGAGACCTCCGGATGCTCCGTCGGGCCCACTGCCAGCGAGTGGATGTTGAACGCCCGGCGCGAGAACAGCCCGGCCACGCGGGCCAGGACCCCCGGCTTGTTGTCAACGAGAACCGACAGCGTGTGCTTGCTCATGGCTAGTCCTCCCGGTCCCAGCTCGGCGCAACCCCGCGCGCGTACTGGACCTCGTCGTTGCTCACTCCCGCGGCCACCATGGGCCACACCATCGCGTCACGCGAGACGGTGAAGTCCACGACCACGGGTTGGTCGTTGATCTCGTTGGCCTTCTTGATCGTGGCGTCGACGTCGGCTTCCTTGTCGCAGCGCAGCCCCACGCATCCCATCGCCTCTGCGAGCTTGGCGAAGTCGGGGATCCGGCGGGTGTCGTGGCCCGTATGCAGGTCCGTGTTGGAGTACCGCGAGTTGTAGAAGAGCGTTTGCCACTGGCGGACCATCCCCAGCGACGAGTTGTTGATGACCGCCACCTTGATCGGGATGTCGTTGAGGGCGCAGGTAGTGAGCTCCTGGTTCGTCATCTGGAAGCAGCCGTCGCCGTCGATGACCCAGACCGTCCGGTCAGGCGCGCCGACCTTGGCGCCCATGCCCGCCGGCACTCCGTAGCCCATCGTCCCGAGGCCACCCGAGGTGAGGAAGCTCCGCGGGCGCTCGAGGGGTAGGAACTGGCTTGCCCACATCTGGTGTTGGCCCACCCCGGCCGCGTAGACCGCCTCCGGACCGGTAATCTGCCCGATTCTCTGGATGACGTGCTGGGGCGAGAGGTGCCCATCCTCCGTGCGGGTGTAGCCCAGGGGGAAGGTCTCGCGCCACTTGTCGAGTTGCCGCCACCAGGCCTCAAGATCCGGCTTGCCGTGCTTGCGATGCTCTTCGGCCAGGGCCGGGACGAACTCGGCGAAGACGTCCTTGAGGTCGCCGACGATGGGCACGTCGACGATGCGGTTCTTCCCGATCTCGGCCGGGTCGATGTCCGCGTGGACGATGGTGGCGTTCGGGGCGAACGACTCGAGCTTTCCCGTCACGCGGTCGTCGAAGCGAGCCCCGAGGGCGAGGATGAGGTCGGCCTTTTGGAGCGCGGCCACCGCCGGCACGGTCCCGTGCATCCCGGGCATACCGAGGTGCTGGGGATGGCTGTCGGGGAGCGCGCCGCGGGCCATCAGGGTCGTGACGACCGCTGCCCCGGACGCGTCCACAAGTTTCCGGAGGCCCGCCCACGCGCCGGATCGGATCACGCCACCGCCGACGTAGAGGACGGGTCGCTTCGCGGTCGCGAGAAGCCTCGCGGCCTCCTGGATCGACTTCGCGTGTGGCGACACCACCGGGTGGTATCCGCGGAGGTCGAACGCCGCCGGCCAGGAGAACATGGTCCTCGCCGCGAGCGCGGACTTGGCGATGTCGACGAGCACCGGACCCGGGCGACCCGTCGTCGCGATGTGGAACGCCTCCCCGATCGCCCGCGCGATCTGCGAGGGGTCGGTCACGAGTTCGTTGTGCTTGGTGATGGGCTGCGTGATGCCGACCATGTCCGCCTCTTGGAAGGCGTCCGTCCCGATGTGGACGGCGGCGACCTGTCCCGTCACACACACCATGGGAATCGAGTCCATGTTGGCGTCGGCGATCGCGGTCACGAGGTTCGTCGCCCCGGGACCGGACGTCACGAGGGCGACACCCGCCCGCCCCGTCACGTGCGCGTAGCCCGACGCCGCGTGCCCCGCGCCCTGCTCGTGACGCACCAGGATGTGGCGAAGGATCGTGGAATCGAACAGCGGGTCGTAGGCGGGCAGGATCGCCCCGCCCGGCAACCCGAAAATGTCCGTCGCGCCCGCGAGTTCAAGGGAGCGGATCAATGCCTGCGCCCCCGTCATCTCCGTCGGGGGGACGACGCTCGGCTGGCTCACCTTCGCCGAGGGCGCCTTCGCCGCTCCCGACATCGCCGGTGCCGCCGCTACCGACGATGCCACTGCTCCCGACGTCGCCGCAGACGTCGCCGCTCCCGACGTCGCCGCAGACGTCGCCGCTCCCGACGTCGCCGCTGCCGCCGATGCCTCCGTGGCCTTCGCCATGGTCACTCCCATCGATCGAGGATCTGGGCGAGACGGTCTCGTTGTCCGCCTCGCATGAAAAACCCCCCGGGGTGTTGCCGGAGGGATGCGCGCGGACGATGCCGGGTACGAGGGCTAGTGGCCCGCGCGCCTCGGTACTACTACGAGATTCGTCTGCATGCCTCGACAATACGGCACGCCCCGGTCCGAGTTGGCCATTTCGGGCACAATCTCGCATCGTGAATCACGTTCTCGCATACTGAGACGCCGGCACGGGGCGCCGCTGACCTCGGCCGGCGCACCCGGTGCGGTGCAGACCGGACACGGCGCAGACCCCTTGTCTCCACGACATTGGTCAACGTGTTCACCAATGCGGCCGAAGACGGTCCGCTGGCGAACGGGGCCCGCGCGCGACAGGGACCGGCGGACGCGCCCTGGCGGCGGATTGGTGCCGCTCTGGGTCCCGTTTCGGCGCTCAACGACCGCCAGCGCGCATCGGGCCCCCGCCAGCGCGCATCGGGCGGCGTCTAGCCGACCACGGCCCCGGTCGAGGCCGAGCCGACGAGTTTGGTGTACTTGGCGAGCACGCCGCGCGTGTACTTGTGGGGAATGGGCGCCCATCCGACCTTGCGCGCCTCGAACTCGGCGTCGCCCACGTGAAGGTCGAGCCGCTTGTGCGCCACGTCGAGCGTGATCCGGTCGCCGTCGCGCACAAAGGCGATCGGCCCGGCGTCCACGGCCTCCGGCGCGATATGTCCGACGCACAGCCCCGTCGTCCCGCCGGAGAAGCGCCCATCGGTCACCAGCAGGACCTCCTTGCCCAACCCCGCGCCCTTGATCGCGGCCGTGATCGCGAGCATCTCGCGCATGCCCGGACCGCCCTTCGGGCCCTCGTAGCGGATGACCACGACGTCCCCCGCCTTGATCGTCCCGTTCTCCAGGGCGTCGAGCGCCGCGCGCTCGCGCTCGAAGACCCGGGCGGTGCCCTCGAACACGTTGTCGTCGAAGCCCGCAGACTTGACCACCGCACCGTCGGGAGCGAGGGATCCGCTCAGGATGGTGATGCCGCCGGTCTTGTGGATCGGGTTGTCCAGCGCGCGCAGGATCTTCCCGTCGAGGTCGGGCGGGTTGACGTCGGCGAGGTTCTCCGCGACGGTCATGCCCGTCACCGTGAGCGCGTCGCCGTGGATGAGCCCCGCGTCGAGCAGGGCCTTCATCACCACGGGCACGCCGCCGACGCGGTCGACGTCGTTCATCACGTACGCGCCAAAGGGCTTGAGGTCCCCGAGGTGCGGGACCTTGTCGCCGATGCGGGAGAAATCGGCGAGCGACAGGTCCACCTCGGCCTCGTTGGCGATCGCGAGGAGGTGCAACACCGCATTGGTCGAGCCGCCGAACGCCATGACGACGGCGATCGCGTTCTCGAACGCCTCCTTGGTCATGATGTCGCGCGCGGTGATCCCCTTACGCAGGAGGTTGACGACGGCCTCGCCGGACTTGTGCGCGAAGGCGTCGCGGCGGCGATCCGCGCTCGGCGGGGCGGCCGAGCCGGGCAGGGACATGCCGATGGCCTCGGCCGCGGACGCCATCGTGTTCGCGGTGTACATGCCGCCGCACGCGCCCTCGCCCGGACAGATGGCCCGTTCGATCCGGTCAACGTCCCCCACCGACATCAGCCCGCGCGCGCAGGCGCCCACGGCCTCGAAGGCGTCGATGATCGTGACGGTCTTCTCCGTGCCGTCCTCAAGCGTCACCCATCCGGGCGCAATCGTCCCCGCGTAGAGGAAGACGGACGCGAGGTCGAGGCGCGCGGCGGCCATGAGCATGCCCGGCAAGGACTTGTCGCATCCGGCGAGGAGGACCGATCCGTCCAGGCGCTCTGCCTGCATCACCGTCTCGACCGAGTCCGCGATCAGGTCCCGCGACACCAGGGAGAAGTGCATACCCTCGTGGCCCATGGCGATGCCGTCGCTCACGGAGATGGTGCCGAACTCGAGCGGGTAGCCCCCCGCCGCATGGACGCCCTCCTTCGCGGCCTTCGCGAGGCGGTCGAGCGAGAGGTTGCAGGGGGTGATCTCGTTCCACGACGAGGCGACGCCGATCTGCGGCTTCACCCAATCGTCGTCGCCCATGCCGACGGCCCGGAGCATCCCGCGCGCCGCGGTTGCCTCCAGGCCGTCGGTCACCTGACGCGAACGGGGCTTGATATCGGGTGCGTTGCTCACCGCACGAGTCTAGGTCTCCTCCGGCGCGCCGCGCCGCCGTGACGCTCCTGACGAGGGTTCACGCGGCACTCCCCCCGACGGGAGTAGCATCGGCGCTTGTGCCCTCCGCGCTCCAGATCTACAAGCGAGTAGTCCTCGGTCGACCGATCGCGAACGAGCACCTGGAGGGCCAGGGCCTCAGCAAGAGGATCGCCCTGCCCGTCTTCGCGTCCGACGCCCTCTCTTCTGTCGCGTACGGCCCGCAGGAACTCCTCATGATCCTGGCGATCGGCGGCCTCTCCTTTCTCTCGTTCGCGCCGTGGGTTGCGGCGGCGATCATGGGGCTCCTCATGGTGGTCGTCATCTCGTATCGCCAACTCATTCGCGCCTACCCCTCGGGCGGCGGCTCATACGAGGTCACCCACAAGAACCTCGGCGCGGGCGCGGGCCTCGTCGTCGGCGCCGCCCTCCTCGTCGACTACACCATGACCGTCGCCGTATCCATCGCGTCAGGCGTGGACAACATCATCTCCGCGATCCCCGAGATCAACCGCTTCCGCGTCGAGATGGCCGTCGGGTTCGTCGTGATCCTCGTCGCCGCGAATCTTCGCGGCGTGCGCGAGTCTGGCAAGGCGTTCGCCATCCCTACCTACCTCTTCATCGGCAGCGTCGGCGTCACGATCCTGGTCGGCCTCTTCCGGCACTTCGCGGGGACCCTCCCGCTGGCCGAGTCCGCGGGGTACACGCTCCCCGAGAGGTCCATGGGGCAGGTTGCGGTGGTGCTCCTTCTGATGCGCGGCTTCGCGAGCGGGTGCGCAACCCTGACGGGGGTCGAGGCCATCGCCAACGGCGTCCCGGCGTTCCGTCCCCCGAAGTCCCGCAACGCCCAGGCAACCCTGACCCTCATGGGGGTCATCGCGGTGACCTTCATGGCGGGGATCGTCGCGCTCGCGATGATGATCAAGGTCCACTACGTGGAGAATCTTTGCAGCGTCCAGGGGTATGTCGGCGACTGCACCACCGATCCGCAGCGGAGCGTCATCGCGCAGATCGCCCACGCCGTTTTCGGGAGCGACCATCACGCTGGGTTCTACGCGGTCCAGGCGACCACCGCCCTCGTCCTCCTCCTAGCCGCCAATACAGCTTTCAACGGCTTCCCCTTGCTGACGTCCGTACTCGCGCGCGACAACTACGTGCCCAAGGCCATGCGGACCCGCGGGGACCGGCTCGTGTTCTCCAACGGCGTCATCGCCCTTGGACTCGTCGCGAGCCTCCTCCTCGTGGGGTTCCACGCCAAGCTCACCTCGCTCATCCAGATGTACATCCTCGGCGTGTTCATCAGCTTCACGCTGAGCCAGACGGGCATGGTCGTCCACTGGACCAAGGAACTCCGGAAGAACACCACGAACTGGCGGCAGGCGCACGTCAGCAGGGCCATCAACGCCCTGGGCGCCGTCTCGACCGCGGCCGTCCTCGTCATCGTGACGCTCACCAAGTTCATGCACGGTGCGTGGGTCGTCTTCGCCGTCATGCCCATCCTCATCTACACGATGTCCCGAATCAACAAGTACTACCGGCACGTCGACAGCCAGACGCGGCTCGACGGGAGGACCGTCTTCGGATCCCAGGCCGACCACGCGATCGTCCTCATCAGCCGCCTTCACAAGCCCGCCCTCAAGGCGCTCGACTACGCAATCGCCGCCAACCACCAGTCGCTCGAGGCCGTCCACGTCAACATGGGTGAGGGCGAGTGGGAGCGACTCCGCCGAGCATGGAAGCGACAGGGCATCCTCGTCCCCCTCACGATGGTCGAGTCCCCCTATCGCATGGTGAGCACTCCGCTCATCGACTACATTCGCGCGCACCGCGAGGCTCACGGCTCCGAGCTCGTCACCGTCTACGTGCCCGTGTACATCTACGGGCACTGGTGGGAGGGTATCCTCCACAACCGGAGGACCGAGCGCGTGCGGAATCGCCTGATGCTGTTCCCCGGTGTCGAGGTGACCCTCGTTCCTTGGCTTCTGGACTCTTCCCGCGCGCTGTACTCGCGGCCCGAGCGGCCCCTGCCCGGCCAAGCGCGCCGGGGCGAGCCAGCGGCTCCCTCCGAGCGTCGGCGCTACGCCAACACGCCGGAGAATGGCACCCCGGTGGTCCGCAAGAACGGCTCCACCGCCTACACGCGGGCGACGGACCCCCCGTCTCCCCCGACTCCGAGCAGCTAGGCGCGGGTTCGTGACCGACGAATCCGCCGATCGCGATATCGAAGGCCTCGACAACAGCGAGTACGAGCCCGAGGTCCGCACGCGCTGGGGAGACGAGGCGCTCGGGCGGTCGGGCGCCGCGTGGAAGGCGCTCGGACCGGAGGGGCAGCAGGAGCACTTGGCGGCGCATGTCCGGGTGGCCCAAGCGCTCGCGGCGCAGGCAGCGGACTACGCCGAACCGGGCTCCGACGCCGTGCAGGCGCTCGTGGCCCGGCACTACGCGTGGGTGAGCGTCTTCTGGGTCCCCGATCGCGAGGCGTACACGGCGCTCGGCGCGATGTACGCCGATGACCATCGCTTCCGCGCCAACTACGACAAGTTCGGCGACGGGACGGCCGAGCTGCTCCGCGACGGCATCGCGATCTGGGCCGACGCGAACCTCGCCTAGCTCGGCCCGATCGCGACCAGGTTGAGAGGGGCGGTGCCGTCCGCGAGCGCCGCAACCTGGGCGCGTACGAGCGCAACGAAGCGGCGATCGGTCAGGGGCGTCGCGCCGCCGACGTGGGGCGCGATGATCATCCCCGGGGTAGTCCACGCGGGGTGATTTGCGGGCAGCGGCTCCGGATCGATCACGTCGAGGGCGGCCCGCAGGCGGCCCGATGCGCACTCCGCGACGAGCGCGTCCGTGTCCGCGCACGCGCCCCGCCCCATGTTGACGAAGAGGGCCCCGTCGGGCATCGCGGCAAAGAACGCGGCGTCGGCGAGCTTGTCGGTCGTCGCGTCGAAGGGCGTGACGAGGAAGACGATCTCGGATTCGGGAAGCAGTGCGGGAAGGTCGGACACCGCGTGGACCGCCGTGCCGTCGGGCGCGGTGCGCGCCGAGCGGCCGACCCCGCGGACCTCGACCTCCAAGGCGCGAAGGCGCGAACCGATCGCCGCCCCGATGCTCCCGTACCCAACGACGAGCGCGCGCCGGTCCGCGAGGCTCGGGGTGAAGTACTCCGGCGCCCACTCTCGGCGGTCCTGGGCGCGGATGAATCGGTCGAGCAGGCGCTGGCTCGCGAGCGCAAGCGCGACGGCGAACTCGGCGGTCCGGGTGTCGTGGACTCCACGAGCGTTCGCGAGCGCGACGCCCTCAGGGACGAAGGGAAGCGCGTGCTCGTAGCCGGCGGAGGGGATCTGGATCACGCGCAGGTTTGGGAGGGCGCCGAGCCGGGAGTAGAGGCGCGCGCCCCCGGTGTAGTGCGGGATGCACGCCAGGGCAATCTCGTCCGCGTGGTCGGGCGCCGCGTCCCCCGCGCTCGGATCCCACACGACCACCCGCACGCCGTCGCCCAGGTCGCCGGGGTCACCCAGGGCGTCGGCGATCTCCTGCGATGGCACGGAAACGGCGAGCACCATGCCAGTCTCGCACGCCCGCCCTGGCGTCACCCGCGCGTGAAGGTGATGGACATACTCCCATTCGTGATGGTCATCGTGTCCCCGCTGTAGAGCACCTTGTAACTGATCTGGTTCGGGGGCTGGCTCACGACCAGGGTGTTACCCGAATATGCGCACGTCATTCCGCCACCGATGTCGAGTGGCTCACCGTTGTTGTAATACATCCCTGAGCACATCCCGTTGTCCAGGATGAATGCCTTCGATCCGTCGGGGGCAATCCACACCCCAACAGGGCTGGTCCCCGAACCGCAAGCGCTGAGCACCAGCGCCACGCCCAAGAGAAGGGATGCCCGCACTACTCGGATCTTCCTCACATCGATCCTTGCCTCGGAGGTCGCCTGTCGCCCAGGCCCGGCGAGTTCAACGCTGGCAATCGCGAACCCGGCGCGGCGTCCCCAATATTGGGCGACGATCGACGATCTAGCAGACCCGCCACCAGTTCGGATTCGGCAACATCGGATTCGACTTCGTCGCCCTCGCCAACGGCGAACCCGGCAACCCCGACCACCTCTTCGGCGGGCGTCCGTCGAAAGCGCGCGGGCGGGAACTAGCCCTGCGTGAAGGTAATCGACATGCTCCCGTTGGTGATCGTCATGGTGTCACCGGTGTAGTGCACCTTGTACGAAATCTGGTTCGGCGGTTGCATGACGACCAGGGTGTTCCCCGAATACGCACACGTCATGCCGCCGCCGATGTCGAGGGGCGTGCCGTTGTTGTAGTACATCCCGGAGCACACGCCGTTCTCGAGAATGAACGCCGTCGAGCCGTCCGGCGCGATCCAGACTCCCACGGGGCTGCCCTCGGTCGACCCGAGATCCTGCGGAGGAACTGCGGGCGCGGGGGCTGGCGTGGCGGCGGGGGCTGGCGTGGTGGCGGACGTTGCCTGCGGAGCGGGGGCCTGCGGGGCGGGAGCCTGCGGTGGCGGCGCTTGGGCCGCGCCCTGGTCAGTTGCGGCGGCGTCACACGCGCCGAGCGCGAGCGCCGCGCCGAGGAGAAGTGATGCGCGCGCTATTCGGATTGTTCTCACGTGATTCCTCATCTCGGGGGTTGCCTGTCGGCCAGGCCGGGCGAGTTCAACCCTAGCAATCGCGGACCCAGCGCGCTGTCCCCAGTATTGGGCGACGATCTACCATCGAGCCATGCCCGAGACAGAAACCTCCGCCAGCAAACGACCCTCAACGGACCTTGCGCGGGCAACCAGCCACCGCCTCGGGACGACAACGGTCACCGTGCGTGGCGCGGACGGCGCTCCCCTCGCGGACGCCGCGGTCACGGTCGAGCAGATATCGCACCAGTTCGGCTTCGGCAACATCGGATTCGACTTCGTCGCTCTGGCGAACGGCGAGACCGGGGACCCCGAGCATGTCTTCGGCGGCGCGTCCGTCGAGAGCGCGCGTCGGCTCGCTGACTTGTGGTTCGGCCTGTTCAACCACGCGACGCTGCCGTTCTACTGGCGCGGCTTCGAGCCCGAGCAGGGCCGCCCCGACACCGCGCGCCTGCTCACGGCCGCGCGCTGGTTCGTCGAGCGCGGCACGACGGTTAAGGGCCACCCCCTCCTCTGGCACACGCTCGCGCCCACGTGGCTGCTCGGCCTGAGCGACGCCGAGGTGGAGCAGACCATCCGTGCGCGCATCACGCGCGATGTCACGGACTTCGCGGGCGTGATCGACCTCTGGGACGCGATCAACGAGGCCGTGATCCTGCCCGTCTTCACCGCGGAGGAAAACGCCGTCACCTACCTCGCTCAGACCAAGGGACGCGTCGGCATGGTGAAGCTCGCCTTCGAGACGGCGCGCGCCGCGAACCCCAACGCGCGCCTCGTCCTCAACGACTTTGACCTGTCCACCAACTACGAGAACCTCATCGAGGAATGCCTCGGCGCGGGCATCCAGATCGACGCCATCGGCGTCCAGACCCACATGCACCAGGGCTTCCGGGGCGAGGACGCGATCTGGGACATCCTCGAACGCTTCGGCCGCTTCGGCCTCCCCGTGCAGATGACCGAGACCACTCTGCTCTCGGGCGACATCATGCCGCTGGAGATCGTGGACCTCAACGACTACCAGGTCGAATCGTGGCCGACGACGCCCGAGGGCGAAGCGCGGCAGGCCGACGAGATGCTCCGCCACTACCGCACCGTCGTCTCCCACCCTGCCGTCGAGTCGCTCACGTATTGGGGGTTCGCGGATGAGGGCTCCTGGCTCGGCGCGCCGTCCGGCTTCGTCCGCCTCGACGGGAGCCCCAAGCCCTCGTATGACGCGCTGATGGGCCTCGTCAAGGGCGAGTGGTGGCTCGCCCCCACCGAGATGGTGACGGATGCCGACGGCCGGGTTGCGGTCGAGGGGTTCGGCGGCGAGTACCGGGTCTCGGCGCCCGGCGACGCGGGCGCTCCGGTCAACGTGCGCGCGGGCCACACGGGCGTCGCCGACGTCACGGTCGGCTGAGGTCGCCCACTGCGTGTCGAGAATTGGGTGCCCATGTGATCGTAACGTCAAGGACGGCGGCGGCACGGTCGTGGCGGTTTGTCGTCGCGGATTTCAAGGGGGCCGACAATGGCCCACATGTCAACTTGCGTCTACCGACGGCCGCAGAGAGGGCCTTTTCCATGACCGGGCGATCCGCGAAGTTGCGAGAGCCAGTGATGAGGATGCGGAAGCAATCGGACGCGCTCATTCTGGCATCACGGACGCGCTCATGATAAGCGCCAGGAAGGGCTTGGTGAGGTCCTCGGCGCGTTCGGGTTTCTCTGGCATCGAGACCGAGAAGCACAGGACGCCGCCTACAGGCTGGACGATCCACACCCGCATGTGAGAGGTCACGACCGGCGATCCCTTGTGGGAGTTGACGAGGACTTGGGTGACGCCCGGACCGAGGGGGAAGGGGCCGTTGGGCTCGACGATGTAGTCAGACACCTTCTCGCCCCAGGAGCGCTTGTAGTACTTGAGTTCCCGCATGATGTCGTCGACCGTCCTGCGACGCTTCGGGTCCTGGCCGTAGTCCCGCAACCAGCCGACCGCTCGTGGAGACCCCTCCGGTGCCCAAATGTAAAGAAGCATGATCCCGCTGAGCGACCCCACGGACGCTTCGAGCGCGGTCGCCTCGCGCAGCACCCTGTCGCGGGACTCCTCGTCGTACGCCGGGTTCGCCACGAGTCGCTCGGAAAGGGCTCCGGTCTTTCCCGGCTCCCAGATGCTCCATGGGACGACCTCCGCAACCGAAATGCCGGTCACGAGGTCGCGCCCGAATCCGGGTTCTTGGGCAGGGCCGACGGGCACTTCAACGTGTCGATCATCTGCGTTCCGACGGCCGTGCGCGTGATCTCGCACGGTTCGCGGTGCCCATCGGGGAAGACCGCAGTGGTTTCTAGCGGCCCGACTTCCGGCAAGAGTCGGAGGCTCGGCGCATAACTGAGGTCGACGCCGTATTCCTCCTTCATGTCCGCGAGGTACTTTTCCTCGGCCGGGGCGACGTAGGTCCCCCACCAGGCGACCCCGGCGTCGTCGGACCGATGCTTGTGGAGGGAGTCGAGTCCCCACGCGGAGAAGGCGCCCCCCAGCATCAGGAGGAGGCTCAGCATCCACAACAACCCGACCGCGCCATAGCGGGGAAGCCAGGGCTTGCCCCAGGGAATGAGCGCGCGAACGGCGATGCCGGTGAAGACGACAATCCCCAGGATCGTGGTGTATCCGGCGACGGTGATCGGCCACCACGGGACCAGCGAAGATTCTGGAGCTGCTGGGATGACCGGCACCACGACGGCGGGGAGTAGCCCGGCGAACGCGAGGAAGGCCGTGACCGTCACGGCGCGGGGTCCC
>JADGOS010000034.1 GCA_017882825.1 Demequinaceae bacterium
CGTGAGCCGGTCCGCCGCCGAGCCGGGCACCCTTGGTCGGGGTAGGCATGATCTGAACTCCCTCTAGTTGTCTTCGTTACCCGAGAAGTAGACGCCCGAAACCGCGGGGTCGTAGTCGCCCCCGCTGTCTTTGAGCGAGAAGCCGAGTTCGGTCAGCTTCTCCTTGACCTCAGTAATCGACTTCTGCCCGAAGTTGCGAATGTCCATGAGGTCGGCCTCGCTGCGAGCCGTGAGCTCGCCCACGGTGTGGATGCCCTCGCGCTTGAGGCAGTTGTACGAGCGCTGGGTGAGGTTGAGTTCCTCGACCGGCAGGTTGTAGTCCTCTTCGAGCGATTCGTCGCTTTCCGAGGGCCCGATCTCGATGCCCTCAGCAGCCTCGTTGAGGCCGCGGGCGAGCGAGAAGAGCTCCACGAGCGTCGACCCGGCCGACGCGAGCGCGTCGCGGGGCGAGATGGACGACTTGGTCTCGACGTCAATGACGAGTTCGTCGAAGTCGGTACGTTGCGCGACGCGAGTCGCCTCAACCTTGTACGTGACCTTGAGGACGGGCGAGTAGATCGAGTCGACGGGAATCTGACCGATTTCCGCGTCGTACTGCTTGTTGAGCGTGGCCGGGACGTATCCACGTCCGCGCTCGACGGTCATCTCCACCTCGAACTTCGCCTTGGAGTTGAGCGTGGCGATGTGGAGCTCGGGGTTGTGGATCTCGACGCCCGCTGGCGGAGCGATGTCGGCGGCCGTGACCGCTCCAGCACCGCTCTTGCGCAGGTACATGATGACGGGCTCGTCGTTCGCGGACGAGACCACCAGGCTCTTGAGGTTGAGGAGGATCTCGGTGACGTCCTCCTTCACCCCCTCGATCGTGGTGAACTCGTGGAGAACACCCTCAAAGCGAAGCGACGTGATGGCCGCTCCCGGAATCGATGAGAGCAGGGTGCGCCGAAGGGAGTTGCCGAGCGTGTAGCCGAAGCCGGGCTCGAGGGGCTTGAGGGAGAACTGCGAACGGTTGTCCGCAATGACCTTCTCGGTGAGCGTGGGGCGCTGCGCGATAAGCACGGTTGTTCCTTCCCGGGCATCCGCTATCTGATGCCCGCACGGCCCCGGAGGCCTCTGTCCGCCGTTCGGGGGTACTGCTTACGCTTGCCAATCCTGTGAAGTTATCTGCCGCCCGGGAACGCGATTCGCGTCCCAACCGGTGGAACTAGTTGCGACGACGCTTGGGCGGTCGGCAGCCGTTGTGCGCCTGGGGCGTGACGTCCTTGATGGAGGTCACGTCGAGTCCAGCGGCTGTGAGGGAACGGATCGCCGTGTCGCGGCCCGAGCCCGGTCCCTTGACGAAAACGTCGACCTTCGTCATGCCCGCGTCCTTCGCCTTGCGCGCGGCGGCCTCGGCGGCGAGCTGCGCGGCGAACGGCGTGGACTTGCGCGAACCCTTGTACCCCACCTGTCCGGATGACGACCACGACACCACCGCGCCCGAGGGGTCGGTGATGGAGATGATCGTGTTGTTGAACGTGGACTTGATGTGCGCCTGACCGTGGTCGACGGTCTTCTTGATCTTCTTGCGCGGCTTGCGAACGGGAGCGGCCATGGGCTATGCCTTCTTCTTTCCGGCGACGGTCTTCTTGGGGCCCTTGCGGGTACGGGCATTGGTCTTGGTGCGCTGGCCGCGTACCGGCATCCCGCGACGGTGACGAATTCCTTGGTAAGTGCCGATCTCGACCTTGCGGCGAATGTCCGCTTGGACTTCGCGGCGCAGATCGCCCTCGACCTGGAAATTGGCCTCGATGTAGTCGCGAAGGGCGACGAGCGTGTCGTCGTCCGCGTCCTTGACGCGCAGGTCCGGGCTGACGCCCGTGGCGGCGAGGGTCTTGAGGGCGCGCGTGCGCCCGATGCCGTAAATATAGGTAAGTGCGACCTCCATGCGCTTATCGCGCGGAAGGTCGACGCCGACGAGTCTTGCCATGTCCTTGTCTCCACTACTGATCGGAGGTCCTACGCCTCGCCATCCCGCTCTGGCGAGCGGGCCCCGGCCTCCGAGCCGGGGGTGTCACCTGGGTGGTGACGAGACGCTGAAAGGGTCTAGCCCTGGCGCTGCTTGTGGCGCAGGTTCTCGCAAATGACCATGACGCGACCGTTGCGACGAATGACCTTGCACTTGTCGCAAATCGGCTTAACGCTGGGCTTGACCTTCATTCTCTTTCCTTCACCGCCGGCGCTCAGACGCGCGAGCGTCGGCGACGGTCATTACTTGTAGCGGTAGACGATGCGACCGCGGGACAGGTCATAAGGCGTGAGTTCCACCACTACGCGATCCTCCGGGAGGATTCGGATGTAGTGCTGGCGCATCTTGCCCGAGATGTGAGCGAGAACGAGGTGACCATTCGCAAGTTCCACACGGAACGATGCATTGGGAAGTGCCTCGACTACGGTGCCCTCAATCTCGATGACGCCGTCCTTCTTGGCCATTGACTCCACTAACGTCGGTTGACAGGGGCTGGGCGCGCAAAAACGCCCGACCTGCAACTATACGGCACCGTTGGCCCCAAACTCAACTGCGCGCCGACCCCGGGGTCGACGCGCAGGTGAAGGGTGGCGACCGCCTAGCGGAAGGCCCTCTTCAGCCGCATCAGCGCGGCGTCGCGGATCTCCGGCTTCTTGTGTTCGGCAAGTTGGCGAATGAGGGTCTCCGGCGCCCGAGCATTGCGCACCAGCGCCGCGAGGACCTCGGTGTTGCGGTCATGGCCGAGCGCGAGCAACGCGCCCATCGGGCAATCCGTCCGTGAGGCCACGGCAACGCGTACCGCAGGGTCGCGGTGTACGGCCAGCGGCAACAGGTCTACGCCGGTGACGCTGGGATCGAGAGCGCGTGCGACGTCGTCCGTCGTGCGCTTCGCTGGGGACATTCCAAGTGCCATGACTACATCCACCTTCCATCCGAATCCGTCCGCTTTTCATCGTAGGTTGGTCCGCCCGCGCGACCGAGCCTTTGTGATGAAATAGACAGATGCATGGAAGTGGGACCTGTCACACATCCGGCCCGTATCTCGGCATGGAGGAAACGACTCGCGCCCTCCTCGCGCTCCCGCCCCGGAGCGGTGCGGCAGCAAGGAGGTGCGTCGCGCCGCGACCGACAACGTGCCTAGACGGCTATCTCGTTCCGAGGGTCCATGGCCCGAAGGCGCGCGAGCGCACGCTCCCCAATGTCGGAGCGACGCTCGGCCGTCAGCGCGCGAATCACCGTTGGCGGACTCGTCGGGTTGTCGACCAGTGCCGAGAGTATGCGCAAATCTCTCTCGTGAGTGAGCGAGATCAGCGAGGCCATGGGGGCGTCGAGTCGCGAGGCGACGGCGGCACGGACGCCCGCGTCGCGATGCGCTGCGAGTGCGACGAGTTCCGAGCCCCGAACCGAGGGATCGAGCGCGCGGGCTACGTCTTCCGAGTGGGAGCGAGATGGGGCCTTCAAGAACACCATGGCAGCGGTCCTTTCTCGAAGGGCTCGAGGGTCCGGTGCCGACGAGGCTGCCGGCTCCGTCGTCTTGGTTCGAGCGTAGGGGACCAACATTGCCCCGCCGTGGCCAGCCGGTGAACTTTGGGTGAAGGCGAGTGGGGTTCGTTACACCCCTGGACCGGACCTGGCTATGGTGCGACGGGAACGACCCCGCGTCGAGTGAGTTCCGGGACCCCGCCGTCGGATGCAGTCAGCACCCAGATTCCGCCATCGTGAAGCGCCACCGAATGCTCCCAGTGGGCCGCCCGCGAGCCGTCCGCCGTCCTCACCGTCCAGCCGTCCTCAAGCACCACCGTGCCCCGTCCCCCGGCCGTCAGCATCGGCTCGATCGCGACGCACAGACCAGGGCGGACGCGCGGCTCTCGGCCCCGCAGGCGCTCGTTGGGGACCTCGGGGTCCTGATGCATCTCCGTGCCAATGCCGTGGCCAACGTAGCCCTCGACGGGCACGAGGCCAGCGAACGTGGCGGCGTCCTCGATCGCCCCAGCGACGTCGGCGATGGTCCGGGCGCGCGCGAGCGCGGCGATCCCGTCCCAGAGGGCGTCGCGCGTCGCGGCGACCAGTTCCTCGTCGCCAGAGTTCCGGGCGCGCCCGACGATGAGGCTCACGGCGGAGTCGCCGTGCCAGCCCTGGACGATGGCGCCGCAGTCTATGGAGACGACGTCACCGTCGGCGAGGGCTCGGCCCCCGGGGATCCCGTGGACGACCTCATCGTTGATGGACACGCAGATCGTCGCCGGGTAGCCGTGGTAGCCGAGGAAGCTCGGAGACGCCCCCCGCGCGCCGATGACTGCCGCGGCCGCGCCATCCAGGTCCCGCGTAGTGGCGCCGGCGACGGCGCGGGAGGCCGCCGCTACGAGTGCCTGTTCGACGACGAGACCAGCGCGTGCCATGAGGCGCATCTGGTCGCGCGTCTTGTACTGAATGCGGTCGCGGACGTTGACGGCTAGCGCCCTTCGACCGCCGCGATGATCCGCTCGGTCACGTCGTCGATCGCGCCCATGCCATCGGCCCGCACCAGGAGGCCCCTGCCCTCGTAGAAGGCGGTCAGCGGCGCGGTCTTCTCCGCGTATACCCGAAGTCGCTCGCGGATGACGTCCTCTCGGTCGTCGGCGCGACCCTCGATCTCGGCCCGCTTCAAAATGCGCTCCGTGACCGCGTCCGCGTCCGCGGTGATTTCAATCGCGGCGTCGAGGGTGACCGCAAGTTCCGCAAGCATCGCATCGAGTTCGACGGCCTGTTCGGGGTTGCGGGGAAAGCCATCGAGAAGGAAGCCCGCGGCGGTGTCGGCGTCGTCAAGGCGGTTGCGAACCATCGCGTTGGTCACCTCGTCCGGAACCAACTCGCCTGCGTCCATGTAGCGCTTCGCCTGCTCGCCCAGCGGAGTGCCGCCCGAGACGTTGGCGCGGAAGATGTCTCCCGTGGAGATGGCGGGGATCCCCCACCGCTCGGCCAGGCGGATCGCCTGGGTCCCCTTGCCTGCGCCGGGGGGACCGAGGAGGACGATGCGCATCATTTGAGGAACCCTTCGTAGTGACGTTGCTCCAACTGAGACTGGATGCGCTTCACCGTGTCGAGACCCACGCCGACGACAATGATCAGCGATGAGCCGCCGAACGGCAGTCGCTGGTTGAGGTCGAGCTCGACGAAGAGAATCGTCGGAACAAGGGCGACGAGCGCAAGGTAGATCGAGCCCGCCGCCGTGATCCTCGACAGGACGAAGTCAAGATACTCGGCGGTCGGCTTGCCCGGGCGAATCCCGGGGATGAATCCCCCGTACTTCTTCATGTTGTCAGCAACTTCGTCCGGATTGAACGTGATCGCCGTATAGAAGTACGCGAAGAAGACAATGAAGAGCGTGTACAAGAGCATGTTCAAGGGGGCGCTCGTCGGCGTCACGTACCGCTGGATCCACACCGCCCACGCCGCGTTGCTGTGAGAAAACTGAGTCACAAGTTGGGGCAGCGTCAACAGGGACGAGGCGAAAATGACAGGGATCACGCCGGCCATGTTGATCTTGATGGGGATATACGTCGAGGTGCCGCCCAGCATCTTGCGGCCGACCATCCGTTTCGCATATTGGACGGGGATGCGGCGCTGAGACTGCTCGATGAAGACGATGACGACCACGACAACGAGCACGGTGAGGAGCACCCACAGCCCGGTGAACTGCCCGCTCGACTCGCGCAGTGAGACGCCGGCGGACGCGAAGCCCGCCGCGATCGAGGTGAAGATCAGGAGCGACATCCCGTTGCCGATGCCCCGCTCGGTGATGCGCTCGCCGAGCCACATAATCAGGATGGTCCCGGCGGTCATCGTGAGGATCATGATGGAGATCGCGTACCAGGTGTCGCTCGTCAGGAGCGGGTCCGCGCAGTTCTGCAACAACAGGCCCTTGCGCGCAAGCGTGATATACGACGCCGACTGCATCGCCGCGAACCCGATCGTGATGTAGCGCGTGTACTGCGTCAACTTCGCCTGGCCGTCGTGACCTTCCTCGTGAAGCGCCTGGAAGCGAGGGATGAGCGTGCGGAGCAACTGAACGATGATGCTCGCCGTGATGTACGGCATGACACCCAGGGAGAACACTGACAGGCGCAGCAACGCGCCGCCGCTGAAGGCGTTGATGAGCTGCATCACCGACGTCGAGCTACCCAGTTTGGTGCACGCCTGGACGGCGACGTAGTCGACACCCGGAGTCGGTATCGACGCCCCGAGCCGGTATAGCACGAGCACACCCATGGTGAAGAGAAGCTTGCGGCGCAGGTCCGGAGTGCGGAACGCACTGACGAATCCACCGAGCATTGGCCTACCCCTTCGCCTCTTGCGTGAGCGGCCCGCCACCATCGGCGGGCCCGCACACGACTCTAGCCTTGGTTGACGGACCCGCCAGCGGCTTCGATCTTCGACTTCGCTGACTGCGAAACGCGGTCGGCGTCGACGACGGTGACCTTGACGGCGATTTCTCCGTTACCGAGCACCTTCACCGGCTGGTTGGGGCGAACCGCGCCCTTCTCGATGAGATCCACCTTCGTGACGGTTCCGCCCTTGGGGTAGAGCTCGGCGAGCTGCGCAACGTTGACCACCTGGTAGGCGACCTTGAACGGGCTACGGAAGCCGCGAAGCTTGGGAATCCGCATGTGGATGGGAGTCTGGCCACCTTCGAAGCGGGGCGAGACTTGGTAGCGGGCGCCTGTTCCCTTGGTGCCGCGTCCCGCCGTCTTCCCCTTGGAGCCTTGTCCGCGTCCGACGCGCGTCTTCGGCGTGTGAGCGCCGTCCGCGGGCCGGAGGTGGTGCATCCGGAGTGAATCGACCTTGGGTCCCGGAGCGACGACGGCCTTCTTCGCCGCAGGCTTGGTGACGGCCTTCGGGGCAGCAGCCTTCGGGGCAGCAGCCTTCGGGGCAGCAGCCTTCGGGGCAGCAACCTTCGGGGCAGCAGCCTTCGGGGCAGCAGCCTTGGGGGCAGCAACCTTCGCGGGCGCCACCTCGGCGGACGCGGGCTTGCTGGCCGCCGGCTTCTTGGCCGCGGGCTTGATGTCCTCAGCCATTACTCAACCTCCTCCACGGTGACCAAGTGGCGCACCGTCTTGACCATTCCGCGAATCTCCGGACGGTCTTCCTTGACGACAATGTCTCCCACGCGCTTGAGCCCGAGCGACCGGAGCGTCTCGCGGTGGTTCGGCTTGGTGCCGATTCCCGACTTCTTCTGTGTGACCTTGAGGCGTGCCATTACTTCAACCCCGCAGCCTGAGCGCGAAGCAGCGCGGCGGGCGCCACGTCCTCGATGGGGAGGCCGCGGCGTGCGGCGACGGCCTCGGGGGACTCGAGCGCCTTCAGCGCCGCTACGGTCGCGTGGACGATGTTGATGGCGTTCGACGAGCCGAGGGACTTCGACAACACGTCGTGGATGCCTGCGCACTCCAACACCGCGCGCACCGGGCCGCCGGCGATAACGCCGGTACCGGGGGAAGCGGGCCGAAGGAAGACGACGCCTGCTGCGGCCTCGCCCTGAACCGGGTGAGGGATGGTGCCCTGGATGCGGGGGACGCGGAAGAACGCACGCTTGGCCTCTTCGACGCCCTTGGAAATCGCCACGGGCACTTCCTTGGCCTTGCCGTATCCCACGCCGACGTTGCCGTCGCCGTCACCGACGACGACGAGTGCCGTGAAGTTGAAGCGACGCCCGCCCTTGACGACCTTCGAGACGCGGTTGATGGTGACGACGCGCTCGATGAACTTGCTCTCGGGCTCCGCTCCGCGGCGGTTGTCGCGGCGACCGCCGCGATCGGAGTTCTGCTCAGCCATGGTTCATGTCCTTCGTAGAGTTCATGTCGGTCACAGGGACAGCCCGCCTTCCCGCGCGCCATCGGCCACAGCAGCGACGCGACCGTGGTACTTGTTGCCCCCGCGATCGAAGACGACCTCGGAAACTCCGGCCTTCTTGGCCCGCTCGGCCACCAGCTTGCCCACGACTGAGGCCTTGCCGGTCTTGTCGGCCTTCGCCGCGCGAACGTCTGCCTCGAGCGTCGAGGCGGACGCGAGCGTCCGGCCCGTCGTGTCGTCCACGACCTGAGCGACCATGTGGCGCGACGAACGCGTCACGACCAAGCGCGGCCGAGACGCGGTGCCGGTGATGCGCTTGCGAAGACGTACGTGGCGACGCTTGCGCTGCGCCGTTCGGTCCTTGCCCTTGATGATGAGTCCCATGGTCTACTTCTTCCCGGCCTTTCCTGCCTTGCGGCGGACCTTCTCGCCTTCGTACCGCACGCCCTTGCCCTTGTACGGCTCCGGGGGGCGGATCTTGCGGACGTTTGCCGCGACTTCGCCGACCTGCTGCTTGTCGATGCCAAGAATCGTCACCTTGGTCGCGCTCTCGGCGACGAACGTGATGCCCTTGGGCGCCGCGACGAAGACCGGGTGCGAGAAGCCAAGCTGGAACTCCAGGTCCGCGTCCTTTTGAGCGACGCGGTAGCCGGTCCCGACGATTTCGAGTTTCTTCTGATAGCCCTCGGTCACGCCCGTCATCATGTTGGCGATCAGCGTGCGCGTGAGGCCGTGCAGAGACTTCGAGACGCGCTCGTCGTTCGGGCGCTTGACTTCGATCAGGCCGTCGGACTTCTCGACCGTGATCGGGGAGGCGACGGCGTGCGAGAGGGTGCCCTTGGGGCCCTTCACCGTCACGATCGCGCCGTTGATAGTGACGTCAACTCCGGCCGGAACGGGCACGGGAACTTTGCCAATGCGAGACATGTCGAGTCCTCCCGTTACCAGACGAAGGCGAGGACTTCCCCGCCCACGCCCTTCTTCTCGGCCTGGCGGTCGGTAAGCAGACCGGAGGAAGTGGACAGTATGGCCACCCCGAGCCCGCCGAGGACTCGAGGCAGGTTCGTGGACTTGGCGTACACGCGAAGGCCCGGCTTGGAGATGCGCTTGATCCCGGCGAGCGAACGCTCGCGGTTAGGACCGTACTTGAGCGTCAGGGTGAGCGTCTTGCCCACCTCGGCGTCGGCGACGCTCGAACCAAGGATGTATCCCTCGGATTCGAGGATCTTGGCGACATTCGCCTTGAGTTTCGAGTGGGGCATGGAGACGGTCTCGTGGTACGCCGAATTGGCGTTCCTGAGCCGCGTCAGCATGTCGGCAATCGGGTCAGTCATCGTCATGAGTGGTTCATTCTTCCTCGTCGTGGTTTCCCGGGGGGGACCTGCGGCGTAGTGGTTACCAGCTGCTCTTGGTGATTCCGGGGAGTTCGCCCGCGTGCGCCATCTCGCGGAAGCACACTCGGCACAGACCGAACTTGCGGTAGACCGAGTGCGGGCGTCCGCACTTCTGGCACCGCGTGTAGGCGCGCACGGCAAACTTCGGCTTGCGCTCTGCCTTGATCCTGAGGGAAGTCTTGGCCATGGTCTACTTCTCCTTGAACGGGAAGCCGAGGTGCTTCAGTAGCGCCCGGCCCTCCGCATCGGTCGTAGCGGTGGTGACGATGGTGATATCCATGCCACGCACCCTGTCGATCTTGTCCTGGTCGATCTCGTGGAACATCGACTGCTCCGTGAGGCCGAATGTGTAGTTGCCGCGCGCGTCGAACTGGCCGGGGTTGAGGCCACGGAAGTCGCGGATGCGCGGAAGGGCGATCGACAGAAGCCGGTCGAGGAACTCCCACATGCGGTCCCCGCGAAGCGTGACGTGGGCGCCGATCAGTTGGCCCTCGCGCAACTTGAACTGGGCGATGGACTTCTTCGACTTCGTCACTTGAGGCTTCTGGCCGGTGATGGCGGCAAGGTCCGCGATAGCGCCGTCCATGAGCTTGGAGTCCTTGGCGGCCTCGCCAACGCCCATGTTGACGACGACCTTGGTCAGCGAGGCAACCTCGTTGACATTGCCGTGCTTGAACTCGTCGCGCAGGGCCTTGATGATCTCGCCGCGGTACTTGTCCTTGAGACGGGGAACCATTGTCGTGGCCATCAGACGTCCTTACCCGAGCGCTTGGCAATCCGCACGCGTACCGTGCGCTTGACGCCATCGCGCTCTACCTCGTTCGTGCGGTAGCCCACGCGGGTGCCCTTCTTGGTCTGGGGGTCGACGAGCATCACGTTCGACGCGTGGATCGGGGCTTCGATCGTGATGATGCCGCCCTCCATCGACGCCTTGCGCGTACCCGGCTTGACGTGTCGCTGCACGCGCTGGATGCCCTCGACGATGAGTTGTTCGCGCTCGACGAGGACCTCAAGAACACGGCCCTGCTTGCCGCGGTCGCGACCGGCGATGACGACCACTACGTCGCCCTTCTTGATCTTCGCCATTAGATGACCTCCGGAGCGAGCGAAATGATCTTCATGAACTTCTTGTCGCGAAGTTCGCGGCCCACCGGGCCGAAGATACGGGTCCCGCGCGGGTCGGTGTCCTTGCCCTTGAGAATGACCGCGGCGTTCTCGTCGAAGCGGATGTAGGAACCGTCGGGACGACGGCAGGCCTTCACCGTACGCACGACGACCGCCTTGACAACCTCGCCCTTCTTGACGCCTCCGCCGGGGATCGCGTCCTTCACAGACGCGACGATGATGTCGCCGATGCTGGCGTAGCGTCGCTTCGAACCGCCGAGAACCCGGATGCACAAGATCTCCTTGGCGCCCGTGTTGTCAGCGACGCGCAGTCGCGACTCCTGCTGAATCATTTCTTACTCCTGTCGAGGGGTTCTCGCGGGGCGAGCCTGTCCGAACGGTTAGCGGGCCTTTTCGATGATCTCCACCAGGCGCCAACGTTTGGACGCTGACAACGGGCGGGTCTCCATGATGAGAACGAGGTCCCCGATGCTGGCGGTGTTCGCCTCGTCGTGGGCCTTGATCTTGGTGTTGCGGCGCATGACCTTGCCGTAGAGAGGGTGCTTGACCCTCTCCTCCACCTCCACCGTGATGGTCTTGTCCATCTTGTCGGAGGTGACGTAGCCGCGGCGCGTCTTGCGATACGCGCGGTGTTCGACAGTCGCCGTGCTGTGCTCGTGAGGCATGTCTTCTTCCCTACTTCGCTTCCGCGGTCGGAGCGGTCCGAATACCGAGCTCGCGCTCGCGGAGAATGGTATAGATGCGGGCGATGTCGCGCTTGACGGCCTTCAGACGGCCGTGGCTCTCCAACTGCCCCGTGGCGGACTGGAAACGAAGGTTGAACAACTCTTCCTTCGCCTTCCTGAGTTCGTCCGCGAGGCGCTCGTCCTCCATGGCGTTGAGCGCCTCCGTGGCGAGGTCCTTGCTACCGATAGCCATCAGAGGTCACCTCCTTCACGCGACACAAACCGGGTCTTCATGGGGAGCTTGTGCTGGGCGCGACTGAGTGCCTCGCGCGCGAGCTGCTCGGGTACGCCGCCGAGTTCAAACAGAACTCGGCCGGGCTTGATGTTCGCGATCCACCACTCGGGCGAACCCTTTCCGGAACCCATGCGGGTTTCGGCGGGCTTCTTGGTCAGCGGGCGGTCGGGGTAGACGTTAATCCACACCTTCCCACCGCGCTTGACGTGGCGGGTCATCGCGATACGCGCGGCCTCAATCTGCCTGTTGGTGAGGTACGCCGGCTCGATGGCCTGAATGCCGAAGTCGCCGAACGTGACCTGGGTGCCGCCCGTTGCCGCGCCCGACCGAGTCGGGCGGTGCTGCTTGCGGTGCTTAACACGACGAGGGATCAACATGACCTAGGCCTCCGTGGTTTCCGCGGGAGCGGCATCCGACGCAGCGTCGCCGACTGACATGTCGGCGACCGGTGCGTCAGCGGGCTCTGCGGCAGGAGCAGCGGAGTGAGAAGGCGCGTCGCCGCGCGCCGGACGCTCGCCACGCACGGGGCGCTGAGCGCGGGGGTTCTTGGCCTGGTCGGCCGCCCACTCTTTCTCGGTCATGTCGCCCTTGTAGATCCAGACCTTCACGCCGATCTGGCCGAACGTCGTCTTGGCCTCGAAGAAGCCGTAGTCGATGTTCGCGCGGAGCGTGTGGAGCGGAACGCGTCCCTCGCGGTAGAACTCGGAGCGCGACATTTCGGCGCCGCCGAGGCGACCTGAGCACTGCACGCGGATGCCCTTGGCTCCCGCGCGCTGTGACGACTGCATTCCCTTGCGCATGGCACGACGGAAGGACACGCGAGAGGCGAGTTGTTCCGCGATGCCCTGTGCCACGAGCTGAGCGTCCATTTCGGGGTTCTTCACCTCGAGGATGTTCAGCTGGACCTGCTTGCCCGTGAGCTTCTCGAGGTTCGAGCGAAGCTTGTCCGCCTCGGCACCGCGCCGGCCGATCACGATGCCGGGGCGCGCCGTGTGGAGGTCAACGCGAACGCGTTCGCGCGTGCGCTCGATCTCCACCTTGGACACGCCTGCGCGCTCAAGTCCCTGGGACATAAGCTTGCGAATCTTGACGTCCTCGACCACGTAGTCGCGGTACCGCTCCCCCTTCTTGGTGGAGTCGGCGAACCAGCGCGACCGGTGGTCGGTCGTAATCCCGAGGCGGTAGCCGCGCGGGTTGACTTTCTGTCCCACTATCGGGCCCCTTCCTTGGTTGCGACGTCTGGAGTTGCGACGACGACGGTGATGTGGCACGAGCGCTTGAGGATGCGCGCCGCGCGCCCCTGAGCGCGCGGACGGATCCGCTTCATCGTCGGACCCTCGTCTACGTAGATTTCCTTGATGACGAGGTCGGAGTCGTCGAGACGCTCCCCTGCCTCGTCGGCCTTGACCCTGGCATTCGCCATGGCGGACTCGATCACCTTGCGGACGGGCTCGGCAACGGCCTGCGGCTGGAACCGGAGGGAGGCGACGACGTCGGCCGCGACACCGCCGCGGGCGAGGTCGACGACGCGACGTGCCTTCTGTGCGGTGACGCGCAGGTGACGCACTTGCGCTGTGGCTTCCATGGTTGGCATACCTTCCTTGCCGCGGCTAGCCGCGGCGTCCCTTGCGGTCGTCCTTGATGTGGCCCTTGAACGTACGGGTCGGGGCAAACTCGCCGAGCTTGTGTCCCACCATCGCCTCGGTCACGAACACCGGGATGTGCTTCCTGCCGTCGTGAACGGCGAGCGTGTGACCCAAGAAGTCCGGTGTGACGACGCTACGACGCGACCACGTCTTGATGACGTTCTTGGTACCGGCCGTGTTCTGAACGTCCACCTTCTTCTGGAGGTGGCCGTCAACGAAGGGGCCCTTCTTCAAACTGCGTGGCATGTCCGAGGCTCCTTAGCGCTTGTTCTTGCCGGTGCGACGACGGCGCACGATGAGCTTGTTGGATTCCTTCTTCTTGTGGCGGGTGCGGCCTTCCGGCTTGCCCCACGGGCTCACCGGGTGACGCCCACCGGACGTCTTGCCCTCGCCACCACCGTGCGGGTGGTCAACCGGGTTCATGACCACACCACGAACCGAAGGACGCTTGCCCTTCCAGCGCATGCGGCCGGCCTTGCCCCAGTTGATGTTCGACTGTTCGGAGTTGCCAACCTCACCGACGGTGGCGCGGCAGCGCGCGTCGACGTTGCGGATTTCTCCGGACGGCATGCGCAACTGAGCCATCGCGCCGTCCTTCGCCACCAGCTGGACCGAGGCGCCGGCGGACCGGGCGATCTTGGCGCCGCCACCGGGGCGGAGTTCGATCGCGTGGATCACGGTGCCGACCGGGATGTTGCGGAGCGGAAGGTTGTTGCCGGGCTTGATGTCCGCGGCGGCCCCTGCCTCGACCGAGTCGCCCTGCTTGAGCTTCTCGGGCGCGATGATGTAGCGCTTCTCGCCGTCCGCGTAGTGAAGGAGCGCGATGCGCGCCGTGCGGTTCGGGTCGTACTCGATGTGCGCGACCGTCGCCGGCACGCCGTCCTTGTCGTGACGACGGAAGTCGATGAGGCGGTAGGCGCGCTTGTGGCCGCCGCCCTGATGGCGCGTCGTGATCCGGCCAGCGTTGTTGCGCCCGCCCTTGCTGTGCAGCGGACGAACCAGCGACTTCTCGGGCGTCGTGCGCGTGATTTCCGCGAAGTCGGCGACGGAGGAACCACGACGACCAGGCGTCGTCGGCTTGAACTTACGGATAGCCATGAGTCTCGATGCCCCTTCTAGCCGACCGGCCCGCCGAAGACGTCAATCGATTCGCCCGCCACCAGGGTGACGATCGCTCGCTTGACGTCTTTGCGCTTGCCCAGGCCGTAACGCGTGCGTCGCGTCTTGCCCTGACGATTGAGTGTGTTCACGGACGCGACCTTCACGCCAAAGACCTTCTCGATCGCAATCTTGATCTCGGTCTTGTTCGACCTGGGGTCGACCTCGAACGTGTACTTGCCCAGGTCCATGAGCGAGTAGCTCTTCTCGGACACCACGGGCTTGACGAGGATGTCGCGGTGGTTCTTCTGAACGGCGGTCACTTCGCGTCCTCCGTCTCGATTGCGGCAGCGGTCGCGACGGCAGCGGTCGCGACAGCCTCGGGCTCCGACGACCGGGCGACGGCCTTCGCCGATCCCCCGCGGGCGGGCCCGGCAAGGAACGCGGCGAGCGCCCCTGCAGTGAAGACGACGTCGTCGTGAACCAACACGTCGTACGTGTTGAGCTGGTCGACCATGAGCACGTGGACGTCCACCGCGTTGCGCAGCGAGAGAGCCGCGTCCGCGTCGGTCCGCTCGATCAGCACGAGCGCCGAGCGGCCCTGCGTCACCGTCTCGAGCGCGAGGAGCGCCGACCTGGTGGACGGGGCAGACCCGGGCGTGAAGGTCGTGACGACGTGAACGCGATCCGCGCGAGCCCGGTCGGAAAGCGCCCCGCGCAGTGCGGCGACCTTCATCTTCTTGGGCGTCCGCTGCGAGTAGTCGCGCGGCTGCGGGCCGTGGACGACGCCACCACCCGCGTACTGCGGCGCGCGGATGGAGCCTTGGCGGGCGTTTCCCGTGCCCTTCTGCTTGTACGGCTTCTTGCCGCCTCCCGCTACCATCGCACGCGTCTTGGTGGCGTGGGTGCCCTGGCGAGCGGCGGCGCGCTGCGCCACCACGACCTGGTGGATCAGGGGAATGTTGGCGTCGACGTCGAAGAACTCGGCGGGAAGGTCGGCGGTGCCGGTCTTCTTGCCGGTCGCGTCCATCACGTCAACGGTGATCGCGGGTGCCATGTCACGCGCCCTTCGCAGCGGAACGGATGAGGACAATGCCGCCCTTGTTGCCCGGAAGGGCGCCCTTGAGCAGCAGCAGGCCCTTCTCGGCGTCAACCGAGTGGACCGCAATGTTCTGAACGGTGCTGCGCTCGTTGCCCATGCGCCCGGCCATCTTGAGGCCCTTGAACACGCGCGACGGCGTCGAGGACGAGCCAATCGAGCCGACGTGGCGGTGGTTGCGGTGCGAACCGTGGGAGGAGCTGAAGCCCTTGAATCCGTGGCGCTTCATGGCGCCGGCGAAGCCCTTGCCCTTGGTGGTCCCCGTGACGTCGACGAGCTGGCCGGCCGTGAAGACGTCGGCCTTGATCTCCTGGCCGAGCGTGAACGACGCGGCGTTGGCGGTGCGCACTTCCCCAACGTGGCGGCGAGGCGAGACGCCCGCCTTCTCGAAGTGGCCCTTGAGCGGCTTGGTGACCTTGCGGGGGTCGATTGCGCCGAATCCGAGTTGAACGGCCGCGTAGCCGTCCTTCTCTTCGGAGCGGACCTGCGTGACCACGTTGGTGTCGACCTGGACGACCGTGACGGGTACGACCCGTCCGCTCTCGTCCCACGCCTGGGTCATGCCGAGCTTGGTTCCGAGCAGCGCCGTGACGTCACGCTGGGCGGTTGAGGTAGTCATGATGAGGTCCTTGAGGCGTTCTCTAGAGCTTGATCTCGATATTGACGTCTGCGGGCAAGTCCAGCCGCATGAGAGAGTCGACGGCCTTGGGGGTCGGGTCGACGATATCGATGAGGCGCTTGTGCGTGCGCATCTCGAAGTGCTCGCGGCTGTCCTTGTACTTGTGCGGAGAGCGAATCACCACGAAGACGTTCTTCTCCGTGGGAAGCGGAACGGGGCCCACAACCGTCGCGCCGGCGCGCGTGACCGTTTCCACGATCTTGCGGGCCGAGGAGTCGATGACCTCGTGGTCATAGCTCTTCAGCCTGATGCGGATCTTCTGTCCCGCCATGGCGTGGTTCTGCCTTTTCTCTCGT
>JADGOS010000105.1 GCA_017882825.1 Demequinaceae bacterium
GGCGCGCACCGACGGGAAGCCTGTATGGAGTTATTTGACGATGTCGAACACCGAGAAGATCGGCATGTAGAGCGCGATGACCATGAACCCGACGATTCCGCCGAGGAGGGCGATCATGATCGGCTCGATAAGGCTGGTCAGTTGTTCCGTCGTAGCCTCGATCTCCTCGTCGTAGAAGTCGGCGATCTTGTCGAGCATCGCGTCGAGCGCGCCGGTATCCTCGCCAACGGCCATCATCTGCACCACCATCGCGGGGAAGATCGGGTGTTCCGAGAGCGGGCCCGCCAACGAGTTTCCCGTCCGCACCGACTCGCGAACGTCGCGAGCAGCGTCTTCAACGACGATATTGCCGCTTGCCTCCCCCACGATGTCCAGGGAGTGCAAGATCGGGACTCCAGCGCGGAGCATCGCACCGAGGTTGCGGGTGAACCTTGCGAGGGCAATCTTCTGCATCAACGGACCAAAGACAGGGACCTTGAGGTAGAGAGGCTCGACCTTCGCCCGGAAGCCCCGACGGTTCTTGTTCTTCCTCCACAGCGACGAGCCGACGACCGCGACGATGATCAGCGGGAGAATGCCGATCTTCAGCGCGGCCGACATCCCGACGAGAAATTGAGTCAAGGGGGGAAGCGCGCCGCCGAGGGTCTCGAACATCTTCTGGAAGGTCGGCACGATGAAGAGCAGCATGCCAATCACCGCGAGGATGGCGAAGATGAAGACCACGACGGGGTAGGTCATGGCCGACTTGACCTTGCCGCGCAACCGCACCTCGGACTCGAAGTTCTTCGCGACGTTCTGGAGGACGTTGTCGAGGAACCCCCCCACTTCGCCGGCGCGGACCATGTTGATCATGAGCGGCGGGAAGGCGTCCGCATGGCGGCCCAGAGCGGCCGAGAGTGACCGGCCCGATTCGACGTCTCCGCGCAACTCCTGCACGATCCTCGCCAGCGCCGCGTTCTCCGTCTGCTCGGCCAAGATCGAGAGAGCGCGGATCAGTGAGAGGCCAGCCGAGATCATGGTCGCAAGTTGGCGCGCGAAGATCGCGATGTCCTTGAGGCTGATCCGGTCGCTGAAGCCGGGGATCTTGATCTCCATCTTGAGCCCGCTGGTCTTCACCTCGGTGACGGACAGCGGCGCGACGCCCATACTCCTGAGCCGCTGGGCGACCGCCGCCTCCGAGGGGGCCTCGATCTCCCCCTTCTGCAGCTTTCCGGTCTGATCGCGGATCGAGTACTCGAACTTCTTCATCGCGGTTGCCATGGCTACTCCCCCTCCCGCCTCTGGGAGACGCGGCCGCAGAGTCGGTTGAAGTCCTCGAAGTTGTGGCACAACTCGAAGCCCGTCTCATACGTGATCCTGCCGGCCAGCACGTGTTCCGCGAGGTGCTGATCCATGGTGTGCATTCCGTGACGTGCGCCGCCTTGCATCAGCGAGTAGATCTGGTGCGCCTTGCCCTCACGGATGAGGTTCCGAACCGCTGGCGTCGCGACCATGACCTCGGTCGCCACCACGCGGCCCGCCACGTCGGCCCGCTTGCACAGGGCCTGACAGACAATGCCCTGCAACACCGTGGCCAGTTGCGTGCGCACCTGGGCTTGCTGCGATGGCGGGAAGACGTCGATGATGCGGTCGATCGACTGCGAAGTATCCTGCGTGTGAAGCGTTGCGAACACCAGGTGACCGGTCTCGGCCGCCGTCAGCGCGACCTGCATCGTCTCGAGGTCGCGCATCTCGCCGACCAGGATGACGTCCGGGTCCTGCCGCAGGACGTGCTTGAGGGCGTCCTGGAAACTGTGCGTGTCGGTCCCGACCTCGCGCTGGTTGACGAGCGACTTCTTGTGGCGATGCAGGTACTCGATCGGGTCCTCCACCGTCATGATGTGCGCGGCGCGCTGCCGGTTGACCATGTCGATGAGGGACGCCAGCGTGGTCGACTTCCCGGATCCCGTCGGTCCCGTCACGAGCACGAGGCCGCGCTGCTTGGCGGCGAAGGAACCGACCACGGGGGGCAAGCCCAGCGCCTCAAGCGGCTTGATTTCGTACGGAATCATCCTGAACACCGCTCCGAGCGAGTCCCGCTGCTGGTAGATGTTGACGCGGAAGCGAGCCTCACCCACGAGAGGGAACGAGAAGTCGAGTTCGAGCTTCATTTCGAAGGCTTCGCGCTGCTTCTGCGACAGCACGGCGTACAGCGAACGCTGAATTCCTTCCGGCAGTTGCCTCTCAAAACCCTCAAGCGGCAGGAGTTCGCCGTCGACCCGAATCGTCGGCGGAGCGCCGGACGTAATGTGAAGGTCCGAAGCCCCGAGTCGGAGCATCGCGCGTAGCGCCGCTGTCAGGTCCAGGTCGCCCGGATTCTCGTCTTGACCCGTCATCATCACGCGCCGCGGCGCGCCGGTGCCGAGAGCGGCCGACGCCGTCGCGGTGGGCGGAGCAGGCGGTCCGGTCGGGGGCATCGGCGGCGGCGTGTTCCCCCCCGGGAAGTTCGCGGGCGCCGCCCCGTTCAATTGCGGCGGGGCCATGACGGCACGAAAACCTGATCCGCCGTCAACGGATGCCGAACGATTAGTCGGTGCTTGCGCCCGAAATTGCTCGTTCACCGTGCTCCTTTGCCCCGTTTGCTCGGGTCTGTCTCCAGAATATGCGCTGGGCTGTGGTTCGCCACCCCCCCCGCCTATGAGATTAATCACGTAAGCGGCGGGCTCACTTCGCCACCCGAAGTAGTTCCTCCATGGACGTGAGACCTGCCTGGACTTTCGCCCAACCGTCCTCGATGAGCGTCTCCATTCCGGCGCTCACGGCCGCACGCGCAATCTCCGCGGACGACGCCCGCGCGACCGCGAGGCGCTCGATCTCCTCATTCACCGGCATGATCTCGTGCAGAGCCAGGCGACCTCGGTAACCCGTGTTGGAGCAGCGCGCGCAACCGACGGGACGGAAGAGGCGGCGAGGCAAGTCGCCCACCCAGGTGAAGCGCGCGTACTGCTCGGGTTCCGGCTCGTACTCCTCGCGACACAGGTTGCAGAGTCGGCGCGCGAGACGTTGGGCCACGACACAGTCCACCGCCGAGCCGACGAGGAACGGCTCGATATCCATTTCAATGAGGCGGGTGATCGCGCCCGGCGCGTCATTCGTGTGAAGGGTCGACAACACCAGGTGCCCGGTGAGCGCCGCCTCGATTGAAATGTGGGCGGTCTCCGTGTCACGAATCTCGCCAACGAGGACGACGTCGGGGTCGGCGCGCAGGATGGAACGCAGCGCCGCGGCAAACGTGAGCCCGGCCTTGTTGTTGACCTGGATCTGGTTGATGCCGGCGATCCGGTACTCGACGGGGTCCTCGACCGTGATGATGTTGATCTCGGGGCGTGACACCTGGTTGAGCGTCGCGTAGAGCGTCGTCGACTTTCCCGACCCGGTGGGGCCAGTGACAAGAATCATCCCGTACGGCTTGGTGTACGACTCCCGGAAGAGGGCCGCATTCTTCTCGCGTAGGCCCAGGTCCTCGAGCTCCATGGTCGCCGTGGAGTTGTCGAGAATACGCATAACCACCTTCTCGCCCCACACGGTGGGAAGGGTCGCAACACGAAGGTCGATCTTCCGCCCCTGATGCGTCACCGACAGGCGACCGTCTTGGGGCTTGCGCCGCTCGGCAATGTCGATGTCGGCCATGATCTTGATGCGCGAGATAACCGCGTTCTGGATCGATTTGGTAGCGTGGGGAGTCTCGTGAAGCACCCCGTCAATGCGGTTGCGAATCCGCAGGTCCTTTTCCGCCGGCTCGATGTGAATATCCGATGCGCGGTCCTGAATTGCCTGAGAGATGAGGAGGTTGACGAATCGGACCACCGGCGCGTCATCTTCGATGACATCTCCGATACTGCCGACTTCCACGTCAGCTTCGGTGTCGAGCGAGCCCTGGAGCGTCTCGAGCTCCGCATCGGATCGGCAGTATCGGTCAATCGCCGCAAGCACGTCATCGTGCGCTGCGACGACCGGGATCACCTTGCGGCCGGTCAGCGTCCTGATGTCGTCGACCGCGACCACGTTGCCGGGGTTCGACATCGCGACCTTGATCGCGCCGTCCTCCAAGCCGACGGGGAGAACGCTGTGGCGCCGGCACACCGCGCCGGGGACAAGAGCGATCGCGGCCTGATCAACCTGGTAGTTCGCGAGTTCGACGAACTCCATCCCGACCTGGCTCGCGAGCGCGCGCACAAGTTGACCCTCGCTGATGACGCCAAGTTCCACGAGCGTGCGCCCGAGCGACTGCCCGCTACGCTGCTGCTCGTCGATGGCATCCATCAACTGATCCTCGCTGACCACTCCGTCTTCCAGGAGGATCGTCCCCAGTTGCTTCACGTCAACTCCTTCGCGTGACCGACCCATACGCGCCGCGAAGCACGCGCGCGCCAGGTCCCTCCCGGCGAACGTAACACGCGGCGTGGGGGAAAGTGAATGTGATTCAGTGTGACAAATGCGACAGGAGTGCATTGTCCATCGAGGCCAGCGGAGGTGCTTGACCCGAGAAGAGTCGCACCTGTTCCGCGGCTTGGTGGAGGAGCATCCGCGTTCCGTCGATCGGCGTACCGCCCGCTCCGGTCCATGCCTCAAGCAAGGGCGTCTTCACCGGATCGTAGACGGCGTCGAGGAGGATTCCCCCGACCGAGGCCCCGCGCAGTGCGCTCCCAATCGAGGCCCCCGCCGCGGCGGGTACGGTGGACACGACGACATCCGCGGCTTCGAGCGCGTGCCGGACATCGGCGATGTCGGTCAAGCGCGGATTCGTACCAAGTTTCGACGCGGCCACCAGAAGCCCGCCAGCGCGCGACCGATCGCGAAGCGCAACCGTCGGGGCCGAACACCCGAGCGTTGCCAGCGCGGCCATCGCCGCGCTCGCCGTCGCGCCGGCACCGAGGATGACGGCCGATCCGACCGACTCGACTCCACCCTCTCGAAGTGCCGAGACGAGGCCGGGAACATCCGTGTTGGCGCCAATGCGATGCCCGCCCGCGGCCGAGGATTCGAACAGGATGGTGTTGGCGGCCCCGAGCGCCTTCGCGAGCGGCTCGAGGAAGTCCACGCACCGCGCCGCCTCGACCTTGAGCGGCATGGTGAGGCTCAGCCCAACCCACGAGTCGTCGAGGCCCTCGAGGAACGCGGCAAGACCGCCGGACCGGACCTCGAGGGCCTGATATTCCCAATCGAGCCCCATCGCCGCGTAGGCCGCGCGGTGAAGCACCGGCGAGAGGGAATGCGCCACGGGAAAGCCGAGGACCGCCGCCCGCCGCCCGCCAGTCACGAGCCCGCGGGCGGAGTCGGGCTTAGCCGCCGTTCGCTGCCATCCATGCTTTGAGTTCGTTGACGTTCTTCTGGTGGCCCGCGAAGTTCTC
>JADGOS010000106.1 GCA_017882825.1 Demequinaceae bacterium
TGCGCCTGCGGCGGCTCACCAAGTTCTCGCGCGTCGAGCTGGAGACGGAGAAGGCCAAGCTGACGGCCGAGATCCTCGACCTGGAGGAGATCCTCGGGAGCGACGCGGCGCTACGCGAGGTTGTGGGGCGGGAGATGGACGCGGCGGCCGCCGCCCACGGGACGCCGCGACGGACGATCCTGCTATCCGACGGCGGGTCGCTGGCCGTTGCGTCCGGCGCCAAGGCGGGGGCGCGCGGCGCGCCCACCCCCTCGCTCGAGATCGTTGACTCCACCTGCTCGGCGCTCCTGTCCGTCACCGGCCTCGTGGCGCGGACCGCCGACGACCACCCCGTCTCGCGCGAGGGCCGCCGCTCCGCGCACGACGCGCTCCGGTCCGTCATCCCGGCGTCGGCCCGCTCCGACGTCGGCGTGGTGACGAGCCTCGGGCGCATCGTGCGCCTGTCCCTGCTGGACGTCCCGGCCCTGCCGCCGACGGATGAGCCGCCGTCGCTCGGCGGCGGCGTCCCGATAGGCGAGGTCATCTCGTTGGAGCGCGGCGAGGAGGCGCTCGCGCTCGTACCGCTCGGCGGAGCGGTTCCCGTGGCCCTCGGGACGGCGCAGGGCGTCGTCAAGCGCCTCGCGCCGGAGGAGGCGCCGCAGCGCGATGCGTGGGAGGTTATCGCGCTCAAGCCAGACGACACGGTGATCGGGGCGGCCGTCGCGCCTGACGACGCCGAGTTGGTGTTCATCGCGTCCGACGCGCAACTCCTTCGCTACCCCGCGTCGCTCGTCCGGCCCCAGGGGCGGTCGGCGGGCGGGATGGCGGGGATTTCGCTTGCGCCCGGGGCGCGGGCGCTGTTCTTCGGTGCGGTGGCGGCGGGAGCCGCCGGTCCCCTCGTGCTCACGATCGCTGGCCCCTCCGGCGCCCTGCCCGGCACGTCGCCGGGCACGGCCAAGCTCACGCCCCTCGCGGACTTCCCCGGCAAGGGTCGCGCCACCGGCGGCGTGCGCGCCCACAAGTTCCTCAAGGGCGAGGACGTGCTGCTCGCGGCCTGGGCGGGCGCCGCGCCCGCGCGCGCCGTCTCGGGCGGCGGCCAGGCCGTGGACCTTCCCGCCGAGCGCGGCAAGCGCGACGGTTCCGGGACGCCGCTCAAGGCGCCCGTCAGGGGTGTCGGCTAGCGATCGGCTCGGCGCTCACTTGACAAGCCGGCACCCGCAGAGCACTCTATCTTGCAGAGTGGTGTGGGCGAGAGAGTGTTCTACTCGCCGCCGCGCCTCGACCCCTCACGGAGGAACAGTGAAGAACCAGACGATCGACGAACTCGACGGCCTGGCGGCCGCAACGCGGCGTGACACGGGCGTCGAAGCCGTGACTCTTCTCACCGCTGGGGCGCTGGCCTGCGTGACTATCGGGCTCAACCTGGCCACTTCCCGCACGACTGGGGGCGCGCTCGAGGCCCTCCATGGGTACGGAAGCATGGCTCTGGCCCTCCTCGTCCCCATGGCACTTGCGTTCGTGTGGCTCTTCCTCCGCCGGCGCGAGTCACGGCGGGGCGTCGGCCGTCAGTCGAGGGTTGTCGGCTGGACGGCCCTCTGGGTCGCCGTCCTCTTCCTCGTCGTTGGCCTGGGATACCTCCTCACATGGGTGCTCGGCCCCTACCCCGTGTTGATGGGCCTCGTTCTTCTGGCCGGCATTCGCTTCTCTAGCCGATTACTTCTCGCCTGGGGTCTGGTCGCGGGCGGCCTTGGCCTCTTCGTCGGCATGTTCCAGTTCAACAATCGGATGGGCCTTCCGGCCATGGACACGGCCGTGGGGATCGCTATCGCGGCGGCCACGGTCGTGATGGGAGTCGTCGTCGCGACCCGGGGCCAGCAGGCGTGACCGCTCACCCGAGTGCGGGGTTCGACGACACCGTCCACCAACACGTGCGCCTGGCAATCCTCACCGTGCTCGCCGTCGCGGGTCGGGCGGACTTCACCTACCTGCGTGACAAGCTCGGGGTGACGGATGGCAACCTGGGGCGGCACCTCGATGTCCTCTACGAGGCAGGGTACGTTGAGATCGTGAAGACCTTCGAGGGACGCCGCACGCGGACGTGGGTCTCCATCACGCGTTCCGGTCGACGAGCGCTCAAGAAGCACATCGCCGCGTTGCGTCAGATGATTGACCCCGTTCCGGAGTCCTGACCGGAGCGCGATTGCCTGTGGCGATCGCGCGGGCGATCCCCGCGTGAACGCCGTCAACCAGATCGGCTAGCCGTATGTTTTCTGGGGGACTCGGAAACTAGGAGGCAAGCCGTGTCTCGGACGAGGGAGGGATGGAATTCCATTCCCGACGGATTTGGCGCGACGTTCGACCTTCGACGAGCGCCTCTGTGGCTCAGGCTGGCTTACCGAACGCCCTTCGTCGACCGCACTACGTTCCCTCGGTTGGTGCGCGCTGGTCTGGGATACCTGGTCCCCCATCCCGACACGTCCCCGTCCGTCGGCACGGTCGCGCGTGCCGAGGCGAGGGGGTGGAAGGTCGTCGAGGCACGCGAGTTGGCCGCGATCCTTGGGGACTCTCGCGCTGGCCGCCCGCTCTTTCGGAGGTAGCCGCGCGCCTCAGCGTTCGATCTGCGTGACGTCGCGCACCGCCCCGCGCGCAGCGCTCGTCGTCATCGCGGCGTAGGCACGGAGCGCCTCCGAGACGACCCGCTCGCGCGTCGGCTTCCATGCCCTGGCGCCGCGCGCATCCATCGCCTTCCTGCGCGCCGCCAGCTCGTCGTCGGGAACCGCAAGTTCCAGGCGCCGGCTGGCGATGTCGATGAGGATCGTGTCGCCCTCCTCCACGAGTCCGATCACCCCGCCCTCGGCGGCCTCCGGGGAGACGTGCCCGATGCTCAGCCCCGACGTGCCGCCCGAGAATCGCCCGTCGGTGATCAGCGCGCAGGTCTTGCCGAGCCCCTTCCCCTTGAGGAACGACGTCGGGTAGAGCATCTCCTGCATGCCGGGGCCCCCGCGGGGGCCCTCGTAGGCGATGACGACGACGTCGCCCGCCTTGATCCGGCCCGCGAGGATCGCGTCGCACGCCGCCTCCTGAGAGTGGAAGACGCGGGCCGGGCCCTCGAAGTGGAAGATCGACGCGTCCACTCCCGCGGTCTTGACGATCGCCCCGTCGGTCGCGAGGTTGCCGAAGAGCACGGCGAGCCCGCCGTCCTTGCTGTAGGCGTGCTCGACGTCGCGGATGCAACCCTTCTCGCGGTCCAGATCGGGCTCGTCGAAGTAGCGCTCCTGGGAGAAGCCCACCTGGGTGGGCACGCCGCCCGGCGCCGCGAGCGCGCGCTTCCGCGCCGCGTCCGTCGCGCTCGACCGCCCGATGTCGTTCAGGTCGATCGCCTCGCCGATCGTGGCCGCATGGACGGTGCGGGCGTCGCGGTTCACCAGGCCCGCCCGGTCGAGCTCGCCCATGATCGACAGGATTCCCCCCGCGTGGTGGACATCCTCCACGTGGTATTGCGAGGAGGGCGCGACCTTGCAGATGTTCGGGACCTTGCGGCTCAGGCGGTCGATGTCGGTCATGGTGAAGTCCACGCCCGCCTCGTGGGCGATCGCCAGCAGATGGAGAACCGTGTTGGTCGATCCGCCCATGGCGATGTCGAGGGTCATCGCGTTCTCGAATGCCCCGAGTGTCGCGAGCGACCGCGGCAGGAACGAGTCCTCTTCGCCGTCGTAGTGGGCCTTGGCCATCCCGACGATCCTTCGGCCCGCCTCCTCGAACAACCCCCAGCGGGAGGCGTGGGTCGCGACGAGGGTGCCGTTGCCCGGGAGCGAGAGCCCCAGCGCCTCGGTCAGGCAGTTCATGCTGTTGGCGGTGAACATCCCCGAGCACGACCCGCAGGTGGGGCACGCGGACCGCTCGAGGGCGCCCATCTCGGCGTCGCTCACCGCGTCGTCGCTCGCGTCGACCATGACGTCGACGAGGTCGAGCGCCCGCGTGACCTTGCCGCCCGCGATGGTGCCGCCGGCGATGTTGCCTCCCGCGACCGTGCCCAGGATCTTGCCAGCCTCCATCGGCCCGCCCGAGACGACGATGGTCGGGACGTTGAGGCGCATCGCGGCCATGATCATGCCGGGCGTGATCTTGTCGCAGTTGGAGATGCAGATCAGGGCGTCGGCGCAGTGCGCGTTGACCATGTACTCGACGCTGTCGGCGATCAGCTCGCGGCTCGGGAGCGAGTAGAGCATCCCGCCGTGACCCATGGCGATGCCGTCGTCGATCGCGATGGTGTTGAACTCGACGCCCCATCCGCCGGCCGCGTCGATGACCTTCTTGATGCGCTGGCCGTAGTCGTGGAGGTGGACGTGGCCCGGGACGAATTGGGTGAAACTGTTGGCGATGGCGACGATCGGCTTGCCGAAGTCCCCCTCGGCCATTCCGGTGGCGCGCCAGAGGGCGCGGGCGCCGGCCATCGATCGTCCCTGGGTGCTGGTTGCGCTGCGGTATGCGGGCATGTCCGTATCGTAGAACGTTCCGCCGCGCCCTCGACGAGGGCGGGGTCCCGGCCGACGGTCCGCGCCGACGGTCCGCTCGGTCTACTTTGCTAGGGCTCGTAGTGGTAGCGGCACGCGACGATCTCGATCGCGCCATCCCTGACCCGGTAGACCAGGCGGTGCTCCTGGTCGATGCGCCGCGACCAGAAGCCCGCGAGGTCATGCCTCAGCGCCTCGGGCTTGCCGATCCCGTGGTTGCCGCCGTCGCCGCCGCTGCCATCGTCACCACCGCCGCGCGCGATGTCCGCAATCAGGGCGTTGATGCGGCGAAGGGTCTTGCGGTCACCCATCTGCCACGAGAGATAGTCACCCCACGCGCGAGACGTGAAGAAGACGCGCACTAGTCAGCGAGGTTTGATTCGGCACTGCCGGGCTCGGCGAGGTCGGGCTCGGCGACACCGGAGTCGGCGAGCTCGCGCCCCACGGCCTCGCCGCGGGCGAGTTCGCCAATGGAGTCGAGGAGGTGGCGGGCGTTCGCGGGCACCCGCATGAGGAACGCGGTCTCCACCATCGACGTGTAGTCGTCGAGCGCGATGACGACGACGGGGGGCTTGCCCTGGCGCGTGATGATGACCTCTTCGTGGTCCTCAGTCACCGCGTCGAGCGTTGCGGCGTAGTTCGCGCGCGAGTCCGAAAAGCTGATCGTCTTCATGGCGCCATTCTAACGCGCTGTACAGACTTCTGTACAAGTCGAGCCGGC
>JADGOS010000035.1 GCA_017882825.1 Demequinaceae bacterium
GATCGTCCACGGCCGGGTCCATGAGTTGATGCCCCAGGGGATGTCCGAGTAGCCGTAGGTGTGCGAGGGCCGAACGATGGTGAACGGGAATCCGGATGCGGCGCCCGCCTCGCGCAGGAGCGCCTCGCATGCTGCCTTGTCCCTGCTGTACTGCCAGTAGGGATTCGAGAGTCGCGTCGCCTCTGTCGTGATGGGGCGCGTCGGCGGGGTCTCGTACGCGCTCGCCGAAGAGATGAAGACGTACTGACCCGCCAACCCCGCGAAGGTCTGGATGTCCTGGGCGAGGTGATCGGCGGTGAAGCAGATCCACTGGACGACCGCGTCGTACAGCCCATGCGCCGCCACGTCGGCACCGACCGCGGCGCGCAGCGCCTCGGGGTCGCGGGCCTCCGCCGTAATGACCCGGGCGCCCTGGGGTGCGGAGGCCCTGGGCGAGGTCCCGCGGTTGAGGATGGTGAGGTCATGGCCCCGCTCGACGACGAGCGGAGAGACGCCCGACGAGATGAGGCCGGTTCCTCCGATGAACAGGATGCGCATGGGACCTCCGCGGGGTTCAGGCGAGCTCGACATGGCCCGCCTCCGCCAGGTTACCCCCGGGCGGTTTCGCGGCTTCCCGAGCGCGCGAAGGGGAGACACGCCCTACGCGTTCGCGGCGAATTCCCGCAGGACGGTTCGGTGGGCGCGGCCGAGGCGATCGAACATCGCGTTCGCCTCGGCGTCGACCGTTTGGCGTTCCGGGTTCGCCGCGAACCAGGCGAGCGCCTCCCGCATCCCCTGGTCGAAGCCAATCCGGGGATCGAAGTCGGGAACCAGCGCCCTGAGTTTGGCCGTGTCAAAGATGGCGCCGTGCATCTTGTCGCCGTAGATGCCGCCCGCCAGTGTGGGATCCGCGGCGACGATCGCGTCGGAGGGAACGTGAAGGGAAATCGCCGCGAACTGGGGCACGGTGAGGCCTGCGGCCTCGGCGATCGCGGCGTGGATGCCGTTCCAGGTGAGGGCCTCGTCTCCCATGATGTTGACGGCCTCCCCGAATGCCCGCTCGTTGCCCAGGAGCCCCACAAGCCCGACCGCGACGTCGCGTGCGTGCGTCAGCGTCCATACGGAGGTTCCGTCGCCGGGGATGATGATGTCCGCCCCCCGCCGCATCCGGTCGACGAGGGTCCACGGGTGGCGGGAGTTTCCGACGTAGCCGGGGATCCGGGATGCGCCGTAGGTGTGTGCCGGTCGCACGATGGTGAACGGGAGGCCGGCGTCGGCCGCGTAGGCGCGCAGGACGCGCTCGCCCTCGGCCTTCTTGCGCGCGTACTCCCAGTGGGGGTTCGCCTGCTCCGTCTCCTCGGTGAGTCGGACGAAGCGATCGAAACTCCGGTACGCCGCCGCGGTGGAGACGAACACGTAGTGGCGCGCCCTTGGCGCGAAGGTGATGACGTCGTCGGCGATCTGGCCCGGTTCGTAGCCCACGAACTGCACGACGGCGTCGAACCGTTCGCCGTCCGCGCCGTCCCTCAGGGCGGCGCGGAGGGCGCGGGGGTCGCTCGCGTCCGCGTAGAGGAGCCGCGCGCCGGGCGGGGGAGGAGCAGTCTGGGAGCGCCCGCGCGTGACGAGGGTGAGTTCGTGCCCCCGCGCGGTGACGAGCGCGGCGCACTCGGACGAGATCACTCCGGTTCCGCCCAGGAACAGGACCTTCATCTCGCTACCAATCCCCCGGAGCGGATCGCCGCCGGGTTCGGCTCATCTCGCCCCTAGAGCGCGCAGTACTCACCCTGGATTCCGGTCGGCTGGAGTTGACCCCAGTTGACCTCCGAGACGAGTCCGGCGGTCACGTCGAAGATGTACTCGTTTCCGTTCGGTCCGAGCACCACCCACTCGTCGCGGGGGCCGCGGGACATGTCGTCGATCGCGTAGTGCGTCGCGCTCGGGTAGGCCGCCTGAAGTTGGGCCAGGGTGCTACCGATCGTGATCCCCTCCGCGGTGGTGGGCATCTCGTAGGAGGACGCGGTCGCCGGGTCGTTGAGCCACGCCATGCGGAAGAACGTGATCTGCGATCCCGGCGACTCGACGGGGGAGAGGGCAGAAACGTAGAAGCCGCTCGCGTTGTCCGCGATGATGTCCGCGTACCAGGGGCACGAGGGGTTCCCCGCGATGTCCTCCCCGGAGGCGGAGGACGCGGTGGGGAAGTCCATCCCCACGCAGATACCCGCGTACCGGTTGAAGTCGATCGAGGCGAGCCCGCCTTCTGCCGCGGCGTCGTTCCACGCGGGGCAGCCGCTGGCGGCCGTCGTGGTCGTGGTGGTCGTGGTGGTCGTGGACGTCGCGGTCGGCGACGCGGAATGCGTGGCCGTGGTGGTGGTCGGGGTGGTCGCGGAGGAGCTCGGGCTCCCGCTTGGACTGCCGCCCCCGGTGCAACCCGCGAGTGACAAGGCAATGGCCGCCGCACCGAGTGCCGCGCGCGCGAGAATTCCGACCATGATTTCCTCCCGCATAGACGCTAGTCCCTCAACGCGCCCCGCGCCATGAGCGCGAAGGCGGGCGTTGCAGGAACATGCACACTCCTGTATTGTTATGCGCATGACGATCACGGTCGCGGTCGCCGGCGCCTCCGGCTACGTTGGCGGCGAGGTCCTGCGCGTCTTCGGCGCACACCCCGACGTCGAGTTCGGCGCGCTCACGGCCGCCGCGAGCGCAGGGGACTCGCTCGGCGCCCACCACCAGCACCTGCGGTCGCTCGCGGATCGGACCCTCGTCGCGACGACTCCCGAGGCGCTCGCGGGCCACGACGTCGTCGTCCTTGCCCTTCCCCACGGGACCTCCGCCGCGATCGCCGCCGCCCTGCCGCCCCAGACGCTGGTGATCGACTGCGGCGCCGACCACCGGCTCGTGAGCGCCGAGGCGTGGTCCGAGTACTACGGCGGCGAGCATGCGGGAACGTGGCCGTACGGGCTTCCCGAACTCCTGACGGGGGCGCTTCGCCAGCGTGCCGCGCTCGCTGGCGCGAGGCGTATCGCCGTTCCCGGCTGCAACGTCACCGCCGTCACCCTGGGGATCCAGCCCGGAGTCGCCGCCGGAATCGTTGACGCGTCCGACCTCGTCGCCGTCCTTGCCGTCGGCTACTCCGGCGCGGGCAAGGCGCTCAAGCCGCACCTGCTCGCCTCCGAGGGGCTTGGCGCGGCCGTCCCGTACGCCGTGGGGGGAACCCATCGGCACATCCCCGAGATCATCCAGAACCTCGTGGCCGCGGGCGCCGCGGGCGTTCGCATCAGTTTCACCCCTGTGCTCGTCCCGATGTCCAGGGGTGTCTTGGCGACGGTCACCGCGCCGCTCGCCGAGCGGGCGACGGCGGCGAGCGTGAGGGACGCGTGGGTGTCCGCCTACGCCGACGAGCCGTTCGTCGAGGTGCTCCCCGAGGGGCAGTGGCCGTCCACGGCCTCGACCGTAGGGTCGAACGCCGTCCTGATCGGCGTCGGCGTCGACGAGAAGGCGGGCAAGGTCGTGACCGTCACCGCCCTCGACAACCTCGTGAAGGGCACGGCGGGCGGCGCGCTACAGTCCATGAACATCGCGCTGGGGCTTCCCGAGACGACGGGGCTGACGACGACAGGGGTCTCTCCATGAGCGTCACCACGCCCCGGGGATTTCGGGCGTCCGGAGTCGCTGCGGGGCTGAAGAAGTCCGGGAAGAGCGACATCGCGCTCGTCGTCAACGACGGGCCCCTCCATGTCGCGGCGGGCGTGTTCACGAGCAACCGCGTGGTGGCGGCGCCCGTCGAGTGGTCGCGGCAGGCGCTTGAGGACGGCCGGATCGACGCCGTCATCCTCAACTCTGGCGGCGCGAACGCGTGCACCGGGCCCGAGGGCTTCGCGGACACCCACGCAACGGCCGAACACACGGCCGCGGCGCTGCGCGCCGCGGGCATAGACGTGTCCTCCGGCGACGTCGCGGTGTGCTCCACGGGGCTCATCGGCAGCCGCCTGGACATGGCAAAGCTTCTTCCCGGCGCAACGGCCGCGGTGGGCGCCCTCTCCGAATCCGGCGGCGATGCCGCCGCGATGGCGATCATGACGACCGACACGGTTTGCAAGACGGTGGTCGTCGAGCGGGAGGGATGGACCATCGGCGGGATTGCGAAGGGTGCGGGGATGCTCGCTCCCGGGCTCGCCACCATGCTCGTCGTCTTGACGACGGACGCGAACCTCGATGTCCGGCGCGCGCAGGGGGCGCTCCGGGAATCCAGTCGCGTGACGTTCGACCGGACCGACTCGGACGGTTGCATGTCCACCAACGACACGGTCCTCCTGCTCTGCTCGGGGGCTTCGGGCGTGACGCCCGAGCCGGATGTCTTCGAGTCCGCGCTCACGGAGGCGTGCGCGACCCTCGCCAGGGCGCTCATCGCCGACGCTGAGGGCGCCAGCCACGACATCTCGATCACGGTCGGGGGCGCGACGACGGAGGAGGCCGCCGAGGCGGTCGCGCGGGCGGTAGCGCGGTCCAACCTGTTCAAGGCAGCGATCTTCGGCGGGGATCCCAACTGGGGGCGCATCGTCTCGGCAGTTGGAACGGTTCCCGAGGAGGTTGCGCCGTTCAATCCAGCAGCCCTGGACGTGAGCGTCAACGGCGTCCAGGTGTGCAGGGCTCAAGGCGTGGGGGAGGACAGGAACCTCGTGGACCTCGCCGGCCGGGAAGTGACGGTCGTCGTGGATCTCCACGCGGGCCGGGCCGCCGCCACCATCTGGACCAACGACCTCACCCACGACTACGTCCACGAGAACAGCGCGTACTCCTCATGACACTCGAACCAACTCCCCAGCTCTCCGTCTACGACAAGGTGAGCGTCCTCATCGACGCCATGCCGTGGATCGAACGATTCGCGGGCGCCGTCATCGTCGTCAAGTTCGGCGGCAACGCCATGGTTGACGACGACCTCAAGCGCGCCTTCGCCCAGGACGTCGTCCACCTGAGGCTGCTCGGTCTCCACCCCGTCGTGGTCCACGGCGGAGGGCCCCAAATCACCCAAATGCTCGATCGGCTTGGAATCGAGAGCGAGTTCAAGGGCGGCTTCAGGGTCACGACCCCCGAGGCGATGGACGTGGTGCGGATGGTCCTGACGGGTCAGGTCTCGCGCGAGATCGTCGGCCTCATCAACGCGCACGGCCCGCACGCCGTCGCGCTCTCCGGGGAGGACGCCGGATTGCTGCGGGCCGAGAGGCGCCACGCGACGGTGGACGGCGAGGCCGTGGACGTGGGGCTCGTCGGCGACGTGGTCGCGGTCAATCCCGCCGCGATCGAGGACCTCATCCAGGCGGGCCGGATCCCCGTCGTCAGCACCGTCGCGCCCGATATCGACGAACCGACCGCGGTGCTCAACGTCAACGCGGACACCGCGGCGGCCGCGATCGCCGCAGCGCTCGGCGCGCGCAAACTCATCATGCTCACCGACGTCGACGGCCTGTACGCGGACTGGCCCCATCGCGACAGCCTCGTGCGTCAGATCTACGCGCCCGACGTCGAGGCGCTCCTGCCATCGCTCGAGTCCGGGATGGTGCCCAAGATGGAGGCCGCGCTTCGCGCGGTCAGGGGCGGCGTGCCGCAGGTCCACATCATCGACGGGCGGGTTCCGCACGCGATCCTGACCGAGATCTTCACGACGGAGGGCATCGGGACGATGATCCTCGCGGGCGATCCCCCCAACGAGACGCTGGCGCCCACAAAGCCCAGTGGGGCGCGCTCATGACCGCGGACGGCGCTGGCGGAGCGCTCCTCGCACGGTACGGCGGGGCGCTCATGGGCACCTACGGAGCGCCCACGCGCGCACTCGTGAGGGGCGAGGGCAACTTCGTGTGGGACGCCGACGGGCGGAAGTACCTCGACCTGCTCGGAGGCATCGCGGTCAACGCGATCGGCTATGCCCACCCCGCGTGGGTGAAAGCCGTCACCGAGCAGGCGGGAACCCTCGCGCACGTCTCCAACTTCTTCGCGACGGGCCCGCAGGTCGCGCTCGCCGAGCGCCTGCTCGACCTCGCGCACGCCCCGACGGGGTCCCGCGTCTTCCTGTGTAGCACGGGCACGGAAGCCAACGAGGCGGCGCTCAAGGCGGCGCGCAAGACGGGACGGCACGTCGTCGTCGCCCTCGAGGGCGGATTTCACGGCCGGACGGTCGGCGCGCTCGCGGTAACCCACAAGCCCGCGATCCGGGAGCCCTTCGGGCCGTTCGGCGGCGAGGTTCGTTTCGTCGTCCCCGGCGATGTCGAGGCGCTCGAGCGTGCGATGACGGGCGAGGTCGCCGCCATCATCCTGGAGACGATCCAGGGCGAGGCCGGGGTCCGGCCCCTGACCGACGCGTTCCTCGCGGCCGCGAGGCGGCTATGCGACGAACACGGCGCCTTGCTCATCATCGACGAGGTCCAGACGGGCATCGGCCGCACCGGCGTGTGGTTCTCGCACCAGGCGCACGGCATCGCTCCCGACATCCTGACGCTTGCGAAGGGCCTCGGCGGGGGATTCCCCATCGGAGCCGTCGTCGCCTACGGCGAGCGGGCGGCAACCCTCCTCGTGCGCGGGGATCACGGCTCGACGTTTGGCGGGAACCCCCTCGCGTGCGCGGCGGCCCTCGCGACCCTGGAGGTCATCGAGAACGAGGGGTTGCTCGAAAACGCCAAGGCGGTGGGGGAGCACCTCCGCGCCGGGGCCCTGGCACTCCCGGGCGTGACGGAGGTCCGGGGCGACGGGCTCATGCTCGGCATCGTCCTCGAAGCCCCCGCAGCCGCCGACGTGGTTGCCGCGGCGATCCAGGCGGGCTTCATCATCAACGCGCCCCAGGCGGACACCGTTCGGTTGGTCCCGGCCCTCACGCTGAGCGCGGCGGAGGCGGACACGTTCCTCGAGTGGCTCGGTGAGTACCTCGCGGGCACGGCGACGACCAAGGAGAGCGATTCATGACGCGGCACTTCCTCAGGGACGACGACCTCACCCCGTCCGAGCAGCGGGAGGTCCTTGAGCTCGCGCTCGCGTTCAAGCGCGACCGGTATCACTCCCAGCCCTTCGCGGGCCCGCAGGCGGTCGCCGTGCTGTTCGACAAGCACTCGACGCGCACGCGCGTCTCGTTCTCCGTCGGCATCGCCGAGCTCGGAGGGTTCCCGCTCGTCCTTGACGCGGGCACCTCGCAGATGGGCAGGGGCGAGAGCATCGCCGACACCGCCCGCGTGCTCGAGCGCCAGGTCAGTGCCATCGTCTGGCGGACCCACGGCCAGGAGAGGATCGAGGAGATGGCCGAGGCCTCCGGCGTGCCGGTCGTCAACGCGTTGACCGATCAGTTCCACCCCTGCCAGATCCTCGCGGACCTCGCCGCCGTGGCCGACGGGCGGGGGGGAGTGGACGCCCTGAAGGGGCTCACGCTCGCCTACCTCGGCGACGGGGCGAACAACATGGCCCACTCTTACTTGCTCGGCTGCGCGACGGCGGGAATGCACGTGCGGATCGGCACGCCGGAGGGTTACCGCCCCGACGCCGCCGTCGTGGCGAAGGCCGCCGAGATCGCGGCGGCCACGGGCGGGAGCGTCGCGGTCGTTCGCACCCACGACGAGGCTGCGACCGGGGCGGACGTGATTGCCACCGACACGTGGATCTCCATGGGGGACGAGGCCGAGGCCGAGGCCCGCGCCACCGCGTTCCTGCCGTTCCAGGTCAGCTCGGCCACCCTCGCGCTAACTGCCCCGGGGGCGCAGGTGCTCCACTGCCTGCCCGCATACCGTGGCAAGGAGATCACGGGCGAGGTGCTCGACGGGCCCCAGAGCATCGTGTGGGATGAGGCGGAGTTCCGCCTTCACGCCCAGAAGGCGCTCCTGACGTGGCTGGTGGATCAGTGACGGTGCCAGGGAACGCCGGCGTGCCAGCCACCAAGGCGGCGCGGCAGGCCCTCATCCGCCGCGTCCTCGACGCGACGCCCGTGAGAAGCCAGGGCCAGCTCGCGATCGAACTCGAGGCGCGTGGCCTCGCCGTCACCCAGGCGACGCTCTCGCGGGACCTCGTCGACGTCGGCGCCGTGAAGGTGCGGGGCGCCGATGGGAACCTCCTCTACGCGGCGGGGGACTCGATCGCCGCGAGCGAGGACACGGAGAACCGCCTGAACCGCCTCATCGCGGAGCTCCTGTTTAGCGCCGACGGGTCGGCGAACCTCGCCGTCCTCCGCACGCCCTCCGGGGCGGCGCAGTTCCTCGCGAGCGCCATCGACTCCCACGGCGACCCCGATATCGTCGGAACGGTCGCCGGAGACGATACCGTTCTGGTCGTCGCCCGCGAGGCCGACGGCGGGCTCCGGCTCGCCCAGAAGTTCCTCGACCGCGTTCACACTTCATCCACACAGAAAGAGCACCTCTCATGAAACAGCGCATCGTCCTCGCCTACTCCGGCGGACTCGACACCTCCGTCGGCATTGGCTGGATCGAGGACGCCACGGGCGCCGAGGTCATCGCCGTGGCCGTCGACGTCGGCCAGGGCGGGGAGGACATGGACGTGATCCGTCAGCGCGCCCTCGATTGCGGCGCGGTCGAGGCGTACGTCGCCGACGCGCGCGACGAGTTCGCGACGGAGTACTGCATGCCGGCGCTCGCCGCGAACGCGCTCTACATGGACCGCTACCCGCTCGTCTCGTCGCTCAGCCGCCCCGTCATCGTCAAGCACCTCGTCACCGCGGCGAAGCAATTCGGGGCGACGACGGTGGCGCACGGGTGCACGGGCAAGGGCAACGACCAGGTGCGGTTCGAGGTGGGCATCGTGTCGCTCGCGCCGGAGTTGACGTGCATCGCGCCCATCCGCGACCTCGCCCTGACGCGCGAGAAGGCGATCGACTACGCCGAGGCGCACAACCTCCCCATCGCGACGACCAAGAAGAACCCGTTCTCGATCGACCAGAACGTCTGGGGGCGCGCCGTCGAGACGGGCTTCCTCGAGGACATCTGGAACGCGCCCACCAAGGACGTCTATTCGTACACCGACGACCCGGCGTTCCCCCCGGTGCCGGACGAGGTCGTCATCCGCTTCGAGCGGGGGGTGCCCGTCGCGATCGACGGGGACGCGGTGACGCCGCTCCAGGCGATCCAGGAGATGAACAGGCGCGCGGGGGCGCACGGGATCGGGCGCATCGACATGGTCGAGGACCGGCTCGTCGGGATCAAGTCGCGCGAGGTCTACGAGGCGCCCGGCGCCATGGCGCTCATCGAGGCGCACCGCGACCTTGAGGGCGTCACGGTGGAGCGGGAACTCGCGCGCTTCAAGGCGACGGTCGGTCGGCGGTGGACGGAACTCGTCTACGACGGCATGTGGTTCAGCCCGCTCAAGGGCGCCCTCGACGCGTTCCTCGCGTCCACTCAGGAGCACGTTTCCGGGGAGATCCGGATCGTCCTCCACGGGGGCCGCGCCACGGTGACCGGCCGCCGCTCCGACGAGAGCCTCTACGACTTCGGCCTCGCCACCTACGATGAAGGGGACGTGTTCGATCAGAGCGCGGCCCGGGGGTTCATCCAGATCTATGGGCTCGCGGCCAAGCAGGCGTCCGCTCGGGACCTGAAGTCCGAGGCGGCCACCGCGAAGGGCTCGCCCAAGAAGTAGCTCCAACCGAAGGGGTACTCATGGCAGGCAAGGGCGCTGCGGGGAATGGTGCTGCGGGCAAGGGTGCTGCGGGGAAGCCGCCGCGGGGCAGGGCGCCAAGGACCCCGTCGGGCGCCGCGGCGCGGTCGACATTGGGCATCCCGGCCAAGAAGGGCACCCTGTGGGGCGGCCGGTTCTCCGGCGCGCCCGCCGAAGCCGTGGCGGCGCTCAGCCGTTCGACGCACTTCGACTGGCGCCTCGCGGACGACGACCTGGTGGGCTCGATCGCCCACGCGGGCGCCCTCGAGGCGGCCGGGCTCCTGAGCGCCAAGGAGGCGTCCGCGATGATCGCGGCGCTCGAGTCGCTGCGGGCCGAGGTGGGCTCCGGCAGGTTCGTGCCCGCGCGGGACGATGAGGACGTCCACGGCGCGCTCGAGCGGGGCCTCATCGAGATGGTGGGCGCAGAACTCGGTGGGAAACTGCGCGCGGGGCGCAGCCGCAACGACCAGATCGCCACGCTCGTCCGGATGTACCTCAGGCGGAGCGCCAGGGGAATAGCCTCAGACGTCCTCGACCTTGTCGACGCGCTCCTAGAGCAGGCCGATCGCCACCTCGACGACCCGATGCCGGGCCGCACGCACTTCCAGCACGCCCAGCCCGTCACGCTGGGCCACCACCTCCTCGCCCACGCCTGGCCGCTCCTGCGGGACGTCGAGCGGCTCACCGATTGGGACTCCCGCGCCGCGTGGAGCCCCTATGGCGCGGGGGCGCTCGCGGGGAACGGCCTCGGGCTCGATCCGGCCCTCGTCGCGAAGCGGCTCGGATTCGCGGGGCCGCTCGAGAATTCGATCGACGCTGTCGCGGCGCGCGACGTCGTGGCGGAGTTCGCGTGGATCGCGGCGATGATCGGCATCGACCTCTCGCGCCTCGCCGAAGAGATCGTCGCATGGGCGACCGTGGAGTTCGGCTACGTGCGACTCGACGACGCCTACTCGACGGGCTCAAGCATCATGCCGCAGAAGAAGAACCCCGACGTCGCGGAACTCGCACGGGGCAAGGCCGGGCGCCTCATCGGCGACCTCGCCGGGCTGCTGGCGACCCTCAAGGGGCTTCCCCTCGCCTACAACCGTGACCTCCAGGAGGACAAGGAGCCCGTCTTCGACGCCGTCGACACCCTCGGGATGCTGCTGCCCGCCTTCGCGGGGATGGTGCGGACGCTGAGGTTCCAGCCGGAGCGGATGGCGGCGCTCGCGCCGTCGGGCTTCTCGCTCGCGACGGACCTGGCGGATTGGCTCGTGCGCGAGGGAGTGCCCTTCCGCGAGGCCCACGAGGTCTCCGGGGCGTGCGTCCGGCTGTGCGAGAAGCGAGGGATCGAACTCAGCGAGATGACGGACGCGGACCTGGCCGGGATTTCGCCGCACCTCAAGCCCGCGGTGCGGGACGCGCTGACCGTGGCGGCGTCGCTCGCGGCGCGGTCCCAGGTTGGGGGAACCGCGCCGGAGCGCGTCGCGGAGCAGGGGAAGGCGGCCAGGCTTCGGGTCAAGTTCTTCCGCCCGTGGACGGGCGGAATCTAACTCAGTCGGCCCTGGACGGGCGGGGTGTAGGACCGCGGGCCTGCCCCCGCCCTACTTCTTGGGATTGGCGGCGACGGCCTTCGCCGTCGGAGCCTTGGCCGTCTGAACCCTGGCAACGGGCGCCGTAACGGTGACGACCGCGACCTTGGCCGCGGGTGCCTTGCCATCCTTGCCCTTGCCGGACTTGATCTTGCCGACCTTGGTCCGGCTGCTCACCAGGAGCGCGAGCAGGACGAGGGCGCCAATCCCGACGATGATGCCGAGCGTGTCCTCGATGTGGCCCCACGCGTTCACGGACGGGGCGCTGAAGTTGAGTCCGCCGAGCGCGTCGAGCGAACCGCCCATGAGGGCGCTGAGCGCGGCATCGCCAAGATTCGCCATGCCGCCACCGCTCGTCGTCTTCACGACGTCCCACGCCTTGAGGATCTCAAGGACGAGGAGCAGCGCCGCCGACCCGAGCACGGCCCACAGGGTGTACTTCCTGATGCTGTAGAGCACCTTCTTCTCGTTCATTCTGCAGTCTCCTTAGCGGGGCGAATATGCCCGCCTTCGACCCTAGCGCGAAGCCCGCTTTCGCGCCTGCCCCCGTGACCCCCGGGGCGCCCCGGAGAGATATCGCTTCTACGGGGTGGGAAATGTGGCGTCCCACATAGCCGGTTTGTGGTGCCTGCCACAGTGTGAGGCACCGCATCGAAACCGCGGTGCGGGGGGGTGGGGGGAGTCGTACCGTGGAGGAAGAAGGACAGACAACGGAGAAGTTGTCCGAAAGTCTCGGCCACAAGCCGGAGACAGAGGAAGAGAGAAGGTGAGTGAGATGGCACTCAAGGGACACATGCTCGATGTACTACTCGCCGCCGCTGCGACACTCGGGCTTGCGATCACGCTGAGCGTGCAGGACGCAGCCGCCATGGATGTTCCTCCGCCAGTGTCGGCGCAAATGCAGGTCCTCGCACCCTAGCCACCCATGGCTAGGCGCGGCGCCGTCGACTCCGAGCCTGTCGACGGCGCCGCCTATTCTTGGCAGATGAACTCGCAGCGGAGCGCCCGCCGACCGTCCATTGGGGCGCTCCGCTCACTCGTCCTGGCGGCGCCCGCCCGACTCGGCCCGACCCGCCTCGTCCTCGTCGACGGGCCCGCGGGATCCGGCAAGACCACCCTCGCTGGCCAACTCGCCGTCGCGCTGGGGTGCGGCGTCCTTCACGGCGACGACATGTACGAGGGATGGGGCGGGCTCCCGACGCTGTGGGAGACCTTGGGGCAGCGGGTTCTGGAGCCGCTCGCGCGCGGCGAGGCGGCCCGATTCCGCCGCTGGGATTGGGCGCGCGGGGAGCGGGCGGAGTGGATCGAGGTGGAGGCTGTCGATGCGCGGGGGTCCGACGCGCTGGTGGTGGAGGGCGTCGGGGTCGCCGGGCGGCGCGCGCGGCAGTACGCGAGCTTGGTGGTGTACGTCGAGGCGCCGTGGGACGTGCGGCTCGCGCGGGGCATCGAGAGGGAGGGGGAGGCCCTGCGAGACGAGTGGCTCCGCTGGGAGGCCGCCGAGGAGCCGATTCTCAGTGCCGAGGGCACGCGCGCGGCGGCGGACATCGTGGTCGACGGCACGCGCGCCATCCCCGACGGGACTGTCGGGCTGGCAGACTAGGCGCATCATGAGCGGAATCCTCGACGAGTTCGCCTGGCGCGGGCTCATCTCCCAAACCACGGACGAAGCGGCGCTGCGCGCCGCCCTCGACGCCGCGCCGGTGACGCTTTATTGCGGATTCGACCCCACCGCGCCGAGCCTGCACCTGGGCAACCTGATGCAGATCGTGACCGTGCGGCGGTTCCAGGACGCGGGCCATAAGCCGCTCATGCTCGTCGGCGGGGCGACCGGGCTGATCGGCGACCCCCGCGACGCGGGGGAGCGGAGCCTCAACCCCGCGGAGGTGGTCGAGGAATGGGTGGGGCGCATCCGCGCGCAGATCGAGCCGCTCATGAGCTTCGAGGGCGCGAACGCCGCGCGGATGGTCAACAACTATGAGTGGACCGCGAGCCTCGACACCATCACTTTTCTGCGGGACGTCGGCAAGCATTTCCGCCTTGGCACGATGATCGCGAAGGACACCGTGGCGAGGCGCCTCGCGTCGGACGAGGGGATCTCGTTCACGGAGTTCGCGTACCAGGTCCTGCAGGGAATGGACTACCTGGAGCTCTACCGCAGGTACGGCTGCACGCTCCAGACGGGGGGCTCGGACCAGTGGGGCAACCTGCTGGCCGGCACCGACTTGATTCGCAAGGCTGAGGGTGTCGCGGCGCACGCGCTCACGACGCCGCTCATGGTCAAGACCGACGGGTCGAAGTTCGGCAAGACGGCGTCGGGCGCGGTGTGGCTGGACCCCGACATGACGAGCCCGTACGCGTTCTACCAGTTCTGGCTCAACGCCGACGACGCCGACGTGGTGACGCTCCTGAAGTACTTCACCTTCCGCTCGCGGGAGGAGATCGAGGCGCTGGGGCGCGCGGTCGCCGACGAGCCGTACAAGCGCGAGGCCCAGAAGGCGCTAGCGGAGGACGTGACCGCGCTGGTGCACGGCTCAGCGGCCCTGGACGCCGCCGTGGCGGCCTCGCAGGCCATCTTCGGCCGTGGGGAGCTTGGGGGGCTCTCTGCCGCGACACTGAGGGGAGTGGCGGATTCGGTCCCCTCCGCCGACGTCGCGTCTGGCACGAGCTTCGTCGACGCTTTGGTCGCCGTTGGACTCGTGGAATCGCGCTCCGAGGCGCGGCGCGCGATCGCCGCCGGGGGTGCTTATCTCAACAACGAGAGCGTCACGGACCCTGACTTCGTGCTGACGGCATCGGCCGCGATCGCTGGAGGGTGGGCCGTGGTGCGACGGGGCAAGAAGACCGTCGGGTTGGTCCGCATCGGAGGTTAGCCCGATGGTCGCCACGCCCGGGCGCGATCCTGCGGGCGCTCGGTGCACCCATCGCGGCGGTCTCGCGGGCTGAGGCGGCCCCGGAAACCCCTGCGGTGCCCCTGCGGTGCCCCTGCGGGCGTTGGGTGAGCACTTTGGGCGGGATTCGCCTCCTGGACCGCCCCTGCGGGCGCTCAGTGAACGGAATCGAGCCGAAACGGGCACCCAGTGACCGCAGGGACGCCCTGCCGCGGCGTCAGTTCGGAGCGCGGGCACTCACGGACCGCAGGGACGCTGGCAGTAATGTGAGTGCCCGTGCAGACAGTCGTGCCGCGAATCGGTGCGAATACGTAGCAGATCCGGCGGCAGGGACGCCCCGAACCGAGGCGGTCATGGCGCCTTAGGCCGAGGCCATCCCCAGCACCCCGTTGGGGGCACCCCGAGTAGCCCGAGAAGTCCCGCGGCTCGGTCGCGACACGCGCGGGTGTGGCGGAATTTGACGTGGCTCCCGGAACCCCGTAGGTTATCCCTCGCTGCCTGAACGGGAGCGCTCGACGGAGGACTGAAGAAGGCCACGGCGAGACCCTCAGGACGGCCCCTCTGCAGTACGACTCGATGGGTGCTGTGTGCGCCCAGACGCGGTACCATGGAGGGCTCGCGAACCCTGCGAACCGCCGACGAGGTGGTTTGACAGAGGGTATCGAGAAGACTAAGTTAGTAGGGTTGCCCTGGCGCCGGTTGAGAGACCGGAGTTGGGCGCGCTCGATCCTTGAGAACTCAACAGCGTGCCACATAGTCGATGCCAAGAACCCGGCGTCGTCAGCCCGACCTCGGTCGGGGACTGCGATGACGGATTACTTTGGTAAAGAAACAAATGTCAGTGACATTTTGTTCATTTGCTAGAGATTGAACGGTCCTTCGGGACCACTTCGTAAAGTCGGTCACCCGCGCCTAGCGCGGATACCAAAAGACATTCACGGAGAGTTTGATCCTGGCTCAGGACGAACGCTGGCGGCGTGCTTAACACATGCAAGTCGAACGGTGACCTCGGAGCTTGCTCCGGGCGATCAGTGGCGAACGGGTGAGTAACACGTGAGTAACCTGCCCTTGACTCTGGGATAAGCCTGGGAAACTGGGTCTAATACCGGATACGCGACGAGACCGCATGGTCGTCGTCGGGAAAGAATTTCGGTCAAGGATGGACTCGCGGCCTATCAGCTTGTTGGTGAGGTAATGGCTCACCAAGGCGACGACGGGTAGCCGGCCTGAGAGGGCGACCGGCCACACTGGAACTGAGACACGGTCCAGACTCCTACGGGAGGCAGCAGTGGGGAATATTGCACAATGGGCGCAAGCCTGATGCAGCGACGCCGCGTGGGGGATGAAGGCCTTCGGGTTGTAAACCCCTTTCAGCAGGGAAGAAGCGAAAGTGACGGTACCTGCAGAAGAAGCGCCGGCTAACTACGTGCCAGCAGCCGCGGTAATACGTAGGGCGCAAGCGTTGTCCGGAATTATTGGGCGTAAAGAGCTCGTAGGCGGTT
>JADGOS010000107.1 GCA_017882825.1 Demequinaceae bacterium
ACAGCGTGCCCGTCATGAGGCTCCGTCGCCGGGCCGAGTTCGCGTGCCGCGAGGTGGCGCGTCGCGGGCGGCCGCGCTGCGCGGGGGGCGATCGAGGCCGAGCAGGGTTCGCGCCTCCGCGACGAGCAGCACGGACCCGGTCACGATGACGCCCCCGGCGCCCGCCGAGGCTCCCTCCGCCCGCTGGACGGCGGCGTCGATCGCGTCGGGAAGCCGCGACTCCACCCACACGCGCTCCGGCCCGAAAACCGCTCGGGCGATCGCGCCCAGATCCTCGGCCGGCGTCGCCCGGGGGGACGACGCGACCTGGGTGATGACGATCTCGTCGAGCACGGGTTCGAGCGCCGAGAGGATTCCCTCGGCGTCCTTGTCCGAGAGCACCCCGACGACGCCGACAAGGGCCTCGAAGGAGAAGTTCTCCTCGAGCGCGTCGACGAGCGCACCGACGCCATGCGGGTTGTGCGCCGCGTCCACGACGATGACGGGCGACGTTCGCGCGACCTCGAGGCGCCCCGGCGAAGTTGAGGCCGCGAAGCCCTCCCGCACGACATCTTCGGACAGGGGCGCAGGGTCGCCTCCCCCGGAGAGGAGGGCCTCGGTCGCGGCGAGCGCGAGGAGGGCATTGTGGGCCTGATGCTCCCCCAGCAGTGGCACGAAGAGTTCCTCGTACGTCGCGGCCGTGGTCCGCAGCGTCACGAGTTGCCCCCCCACCGCGGGAACGCGCGTCATGACCTCGATGTCGTCGTCCTCCCACCAGGCGCGGGCACCCACCGCGGCGACTGCGGACCTGAGCACGGGCACGACCGAATCCGATTGAAGCGCGATCACCGCGGCCGCGCCGGGCTTGATAATTCCGGCCTTCTCGCGCGCGATGCCGGCGAGGTCGCTCCCGAGGTACTGCTGGTGGTCGAGCGAGACCGGGCCGATCACCGCGACCTCGCCGTCGGCAACGTTGGTCGCGTCCCACGAGCCGCCGAGTCCCACCTCGATGACCGCGACGTCCACCGGGGCGTCCGCGAACGCCGCGAAGGCGAGCACGGTGAAGACCTCGAAGAAGCTCAGCCGCGGGCCGCCGCGCTCGGCCGACCGCGCGTCGGCCAGCAGGATGATCGGCGCGACCTGCGACCACAGGTCGACGAAGGCCTGCCGCGAGATGGGCTCGCCGTCGATCTGGATCCTCTCGCGGACGGAGCTGAGGTGGGGCGAGGTGAATAGGCCGGTACGCAGCCCGTGCGCGCGGAGCAGGGACTCGGTCATGCGGGCGGTCGAGGTCTTGCCGTTGGTCCCCGTGAGGTGGACGACCCGGTAGGCGTGCTGTGGATCGCCCAGCAGATCGCACGCGTCGCGCATCCGATCCAGCGTGGGCTCGAAGTCGTGCTCCGGGCTCCTTGACACGATGTGGGCGTAGATCGCGCGCTCCGCCTCATCGAGGCTGAGGCCCCCCAGGGCGGGCTCCGTCATGGGGACACTCTCCCACGGCAGGGGCCGACCGGGGACGCTGGTGCCCGTCGAACATCGGAAACGGCGTGAGGCCGATCCTGGCCATCCTCGCTACCATGGGATGCGGTGGCGAGAGCGGTCGCACGAAGTGGGACCCCGTTCGCCGACGGTTGGCTCGTCCCATCGGCGGGTCCGTTGGGAGGTTCACGTGACCGTGACGAAGTCGGTGGCAGCCGGCAGGGCCGCACCGGTGCGTGATCGCGTGCTTCGGCCGAGGCATCGGCTCTCCATCCTCGCGGTCGCCGTCGCCCTCGTTGCCGTGGGCGGAATCGGGATTGCTTCCGCGGCGAACCTCACCGTGACGAGCGCAGGACTCGTGGTGTACTCCGCCGCCCGGTGCAGTTCGGCGACACTGTCGGTGCACGTGGACCCGACCGGGTGGAGTCTTGCGGGGAACAAGTCCGCGATACAGATCACCAACGTGCCTGCGGAGTGCTTCACCAAGCCCTTCCAGGTCGCCATCACTGATGGGGCGGGCACGGCGATCGCGACGGGCAACGCAACCTGCTCCACCGCAACATGCAGCATTTCCACCAGTTCGTACGACCCCACGTCCGCGGCCCACGCCTACGTCCTCGCCGACACCTGGGGCATCCCGGCTTCGTGGGATAGCACCTGCACGGTCATCTGGTTCCTCATGGACTGCACCTAGGGAACCGCCGCGCACAACGGCGGAGTCCCCGCTAGCCTGGGCCTCAGTGATCGACGAACCGTTCGAGAGGGGCACAGTGAGCGCAACCGCAGGGGGGCGGGCGCCCGCCCCGAACTGGTACCCAGACCCGAGCGATCCGCAACTCCTCCGCTATTGGGACGGATCGCAGTGGACGGCGCATACGTCACCCGCGAGCGCTCCCCCGCCCGCACCCGGAGGGCCTCACGGCGGAGGCTCCAACAAGGCGATGTGGACCATCGTCATCGTAATCGGCATCCCAGCCCTCCTCGTCGTGATCGGCATCCTCGCGGCGATCGCCATTCCGGTCTTCCTCAACCAGCGAGAGAAGGCGGCGGATGCCTCGGCGAAGGCCGACGTCTCGACGCTGGGCAAGGAGGTCGCGACGTGGTACGTCGACCACGAGGGCGGCCCGCCCTCGGTCACGACGAGCGGCGGGAAGTACCTGGTCGACCACGTCGTCGTCGGCGAGATCTCGGCGAACGTTGAACTCGGAGGCATCACGGCAACCGGGTCGACGGACTGGTGCGTTTGGGTGACGAACCCCCAGGGTGACTTCAAGGACTTCGAGTACTCCGCCGCGCGCGGCCCCGGCCAGGGATCCTGCTAGCCGACGAGCCGGCGCCGGTGGGCTACTTTGTTGAGGCGAGCGTCCCCGCGAACACCTGCCACGCGAGGAGCGACTTGGCCACGAGGCTAAGGAGCACGTAGCTGGACTCGCCGTACACGTAGTCGGACCACTTCCCGATCTTCTTGTACTGCAGCACCATGACGACGGCGAAGCAGTTGAAGAAGACGAACAGCGAGAAGAAGATCCCGTAGACGAACGCGGGGGGCGACGCGGCGACGCCCGGCTCGATCAGGTACAGGGTGATCGCGATCCACGGGACGGCCCCGGCGATGACCCCGAACCAGTACGAGGTGAGTTTCACGCCCCTTCCGGGCGTCTCGTACTTCTCCTGGAGCAGGCCAAAAAGGATCATCGAGGCGTTCACACCCGCGAGCGCGAGCAGGGCGGCCGCGTCGGAGATCCCCACGAGCATCGCGATCAGGACGATCATGATCGACGACGAGACCGAGTACTCGACCCAGCGCGCGTAGTTGCGGCCCCGCTCAAGCCCGGCGATGTACCGCGGAAAGTATTGCGGCGAGGCGATGACGAAGTGCGCGATCGCGGAGACGAGGAGGAAGGCCGCGACGCCCCAGGCGTACCGGAACTCGAACAACGGCGTGATGCTCGGGGCCTCGGCGCCGGGCGCGTTCTTCATGAACGTCGCGACGACGGGCAGGGTGAAGCCGTTCGCGAGCGCGAGGATCGCGACCGCCTGCGCGAGGTGCAGCGTGCCCATGAGGACGTTGTAGCGACGTAGCTTCGTCGCGGTCTTCGCGGAGACCGCGGCGCCGGTCTTCTGCGGGGCGTCGGTCTTCTTCGGGGCGTCAACACTGTTCGCGCTCATGGCAAGCTCCTTGATCGGGGTTCGTGCGTTGCCCCTACCAACCCGAGTGTCCCGCACATCATTCCCTGATGGGAACCCCTGGCGCGCTCGCGCGTATCGAGCGTCGGATTGCGCCGGGGATCGGCAGCGATCCACCGCCAGGCGGCCCACAGGCGCTAGATCCTCGCGACGACCACCGCGATCTCGGCGCCGGCCGACGCCGTGATGAGCGGGACGTCAGGGTCGGCGGGGTCGTACGCGAGCGTCTCGCGGCTGATGAGGGCGCGGTGAGCCTCGACGGCCGCGAGCCTGTCCTCCGGGACCGTCAGCGCGAGCCGGATCCGGTCACTGACGTCGAGTCCGGCGCTCTTCCGCTCGTCCTGGACGAGGCGGATGATGTCGCGCGCGAAGCCCTCGGCCTCGAGCGCGGGCGTCAGGGTCGTATCGAGCAGCACGAATCCTCCGGAGGGAAGGACGGAGGCGACCACGTCGCCCGCGCCGATGACGGTGTCGAGCTCATACTCCCCCGGCTCAAGCGCGATCCCACCCGCGGTCACGGCGCCGCGGACCTCGGACCAGTCGCCCGACTTGGCGCCCGCGATGGCCATCTGCACGTCGCCGCCGATGCGCGGCCCCGCCACGCGGGCATTGACGGTCAGTCGGCGCTTCACTGGGTTCGCGTCGGCGAACGCCTCGGGGCTCACCACGACAACGAATTGAACGTTGAGTTCCGCCGCGATCATGGCCACGTAGGACGTGAGCGCCGCGGGATCGGGCACCGCCACCTCGAGGGCCTGAAGGGGCTGGCGCACGCGGATCTGCGCGCGCTTGCGCAGCGCGTGGGCCGCGGAGACGACCTCGCGCACCGTGTCCATCACGGCACCGAGCGAGGGGTCCCGCCACGCGACGGGAGCCACCGGCCAGTCGGTCAGGTGCACCGAGCGCCCGCCGGTGAGCCCGCGCCAGACCTCCTCGGTCACCAGGGGCGCGAGCGGAGCCGCCACGCGGCACAGGGTCTCGAGCACCGTGTAGAGGGTGTCGAACGCGTCGGCGTCCTCCTTCCAGAACCGGTCCCGCTGCGTGCGGACGTACCAGTTGGTCAGCAGGTCGAGGTAGTCCTCGACGGCGTGGCACGCGTCGGGCACGTCGTAGGCGTCCATCAGCCCGGTGACGGTCTCCACCAGTTCCGCCGTCTTGGCGAGCACGTAGCGATCCATCTCCGGGAGCCGTCGCGGGTGGGACGGCGCGACCCGGGCGTCGTCCACGCGCTTGGCGCGATAGCCGGCGCCGCCGGCTGCCCCTGAGCCACCGGCCGCGCCACGCTTGCTTGAATTGGCATAGAGCGTGAAGAAGTAGTACGTCGACCACAGCGGGAGCAGGACGCTGCGGACGGACTCGCGGATGCCCTCCTCGGTGACGATGAGGTTGCCGCCGCGAAGGATCGGCGAGGACATGAGGAACCAGCGCATCGCGTCGGAACCGTCGCGATCGAAGACCTCGTTGACGTCGGGGTAG
>JADGOS010000036.1 GCA_017882825.1 Demequinaceae bacterium
CCGTGGCATCCCTGCGGCCCTCGGAAACCTCGAGCGCGCTGGCGACCGAGAAGTGGCCGGAGGCGTGCCCATCGGTCGAGAGCACGACGACCTGCTCGGCGTTCTCCTGGGGCGCCTCGCGGATCGCAGCGCCCACGGTCGCGTCGTAGCGAATCCCGATGGCGGGTCGCATCAGGGCCAAGACGGTCACGGCGTCGACGCGTTCCTGCACCCCCGCGCCCCTCAGGGCGGCCGTCGACGCGGGCCACATGAAGGAGACGAGCAGGAAGCCCCACACGAGCGAGAAGAGGCTCAGCGTGTGGCCCGCTCCGAAATTCAGCCAGGCCAACCACGCGACAATCCCGGCCGCGACGACGCGCCCGCCCCACGCGGAGGCGATGATGCCAGTGCGTTGCCTCCCGCTGATCCCCCATACGACCGCCTCGAGGACCCTGCCCCCGTCCATCGGAATACCGGGAAGAAGGTTGAACAGCGCGAGAAGGATGTTAACGACGCCCAGGAGCGTCAGGAAATCCCTCGCCCCGCCCGCGCCGACGAGGCTGCGGGCGCCGAACGCTCCGAGCCCCAGCACCACGTTCATCCCGGGGCCAGCCGCCGCGATAACGCCGCTCGCGGTCGCGGAAAGGTTGCGGCCCTCGAAGGAGGTGTGCGCCCCAAGCAAGGTCAACACGATCTCCTTGACCTCGTGCCTGAACGCCCTCCCCGCGAACGCGTGAGCGACCTCGTGAAGAAAGACAGATCCGAAGAGAATGACGACGTACTCGACGCCGCTCGCGAGGCTCTGATGGGAGAACCCGCCGCCCGGCCCCTGACCCCAGATGAGGGCGATGGCCACCATCGTGATCAGCGAGGACCACTGCACGACGATTCGGGCTCCGAGAATGTGCCCCACGACCCACCCGCGCGATGCCTTGCCCGTCTGTGCCATGCCCCCACGGTAGCCGCTGGCGGGAACCCCACCGCCCCGCGGCGAGGCAGGCTCGCCCGTCGCAAGGCTTCCGTAGGGTAGAGCCATGGCAAGGAGAGCTCCGGCGTTGTCGCCGTCCCGCGCGGGCGACTTCCGGCAGTGCCCGCTGATGTTCCGCCTTCGCGTCGTCGACCAGATCCCCGAGCCACCCTCGGCCGCCGCGACCCTCGGCACGCTCGTGCACTCCGTACTCGAGGACGTCTTCGACCTCCCCGCCAGCGAGCGCACCGTTGAGGAGGCCACCTCGATGCTCGAGCCGACATGGTCGGCCATGCGCGCCAGGACCCCCGAGCTCGAGGCGCTTCACGAGTCCCCCGCGCGGGAGCGCGCGTGGCTCGCGGAGGCGGGGACGCGCATCGCGACGTACTTCACGCTGGAGAATCCGGGGCGGCTTGAGCCCGCGGCCCGCGAGGAGTTCGTCGAGTGGCAGCTTCCCGACGGACCCCTCCTTCGGGGCGTCATCGATCGCGTCGACGTTGCGCCGGACGGATCCATCAGGGTGGTGGACTACAAGACCGGGAAGTCCCCCGCTCCCCAATACGGCTCGCAGGCCAAGTTCCAGATGCGGTTCTACGCGCTCCTCGTCGAGCGCCTCAGGGGGCGCAGGCCGAGCGTGCTTCAACTCCTGTACCTCAAGGACGGCGCGAGCGTGGTGCTCCATCCGACGGGGCAGGATCTGGACCAGATCGAACACGAGGTGCGGTCGCTCTGGAACGACATCGTGACCGCGGCCACCACCTCGACGTGGCGGACGCGCCGCAGCGCGCTGTGCGGCTGGTGCAACTTCCAGGAGCTGTGCCCCGAGTTTGGAGGCACTCCTCCCGCGCTCGATCCCGCCGAGGTGGAGGCCGCGCTCGGCGTGACTCCGCGGGCCTAGCCGCGTATGCGTAGACCCCGCGCCTAGACCGCGTCCCCAAGTTCGTCGAGGACTAGGCCGTCCATGATCGCGCCGATCGCAGCGTCGGTAAGCGAGTCGAGGCTGCGCACCCTTGACGCCCCCGGGAGGGGGTCGAGCGGGGTGAGGCGGCGAACCGCAACCGTGCGCGCCCCCGAGGCGAGGGCGGAGCGAAACCCCGAGGGCGAGTCCTCGATGGCGAGGCATCGCTCGATCGGAACGCCGAGTTCCGCCGCCGCCGTGAGGTAGGGCTCGGGGTGGGGCTTGCCATTCACGACGATGTCGCCGGTGACCACCGATTCAAACGCACCCGCCGCGCGGATGAAGGCGTCGGCGAGGCTCGCGTAAGACATGGTCACGAGCGCGCACGGGACTCCCCTGCTTCGCGCCCTCAGCAACAGTTGGCGTGCGTCGGTCTGCCACGGGACGTGGTCGGTCACGCGCGCGATCACTGCGTCGAGCAACGCGTCGATGATCGCGGGAACGGGCAGGTCCACCCCCCGGTCGCGGAGGACCTCTGCGGACGTGACGAGCGGATTGCCGACGAGGGTCAGTCCGTCCTCGTGGGTCCACGAGGCTCCGTGGGAGGCGCACAGCGCGATCTCGGCCCCGATCCAATACGGTTCGGTGTCGATCAGCGTGCCGTCCATATCCCACAGGATCGCGTCGGGCCAAGCGGCGTTCTCATCCATCGGCGCACAGTCTAGGCTCGTGTGATGGTACTTCCCGACCGCGTGGCTCCGCTGGATCGGGACGCGACGATCATGATCGCCGCGTTCGAGGGCTGGAACGACGCCGGTTCCTCCGCGTCCGCAGCGGTCGACCATCTCGCCGCCGTGTGGGCTGCCAAGGAGTACCTCAGCCTGGATGCCGAGGACTTCCACGACTTCCAGGTGAGCCGCCCAGCGGTCTCCCGAAACGAGCGCGGCGAGCGCGTCGTCTCCTGGCCGGGAACCGTGATCTCGACGGCCCAGATCCCGTCGCAGCCCGGGCGGACCGTCCTGGTTGCCCGAGGGATCGAGCCCTCCATGCGCTGGCGACAGTTCTGCCGGGAGGTCCTCGATGCTGCGGAGGACTTCGACGTGACCGTGCTTGTGACGCTCGGCGCGCTCTTGGTGGACGCCCCCCACTCTCGCCCGCTTCCCATCTACCTCTCGTCGGAACAGGTAGAGATGCGCAAGCTTCTCGACATCGAGCGCTCCGACTACGACGGGCCCACGGGCATCACCGGCGTGCTCGGGCATGAGGCGGAGTCGCGCGGAATCTCCGTCGTCTCTGGCTGGGTTGGCGTCCCCCACTACGTCGCGCATCCGCCGAGCCCCAAGGCGACGCGCGCCCTTCTCGGCGTGGTGGAACGCCTCGTCGGCGCGCCGGTCGACCTCGGCGACCTCGAGTACGAGGCGGAGGCTTGGGAGCGCGGCGTCGACGAACTGGCGAGCGAGGATGAGGAGATCGCGGCGCACGTCAAGACGCTCGAGGAGGTCACCGATGCCGCAAGCCTCCCGGAGGCGTCAGGCGACGCGATCGCCGCGGAGTTCGAACGGTTCCTCCGCCGCAACGAGGGCGGCGCAGCCCGCTAGCCGCGTTCCCCCGCTGGGCGCAGGGGCCCGCCTACCGCGATGCTGGCCTACCGCACCGGGATGGTGTTGGTCAGGATCAGGACGACGATCGCCCCAGCGAAGATCCATCGATAGACGACGAAGGGCGCGAACGAGCGCGTCGTCAGCATCCTCAGGAACCACACGATGACCGCGTACCCGACCACGGCGGAGACGACTGCGGCGATCACCGTGTTCGTCAGCCCGGGCTTGCCCGGCTCCGTCAACTCGGCCCTGTTGCTGAAGAGCTCGTAAACACCCGAGCCGAGTACCGCGGGGATGGCGAGGAGGAACGAGTAGCGCGCCGCCGCGACGCGGCTCAGCCCCAGGAAGAGCCCGGCCGAGATCGTCCCGCCTGAGCGAGAGACGCCGGGGATGAGCGCCGCCGCCTGCGCGAGGCCAAGGACGACGGCGTCGCGCGCCCTGAGGCTCCCCAGCTCGCGGCGCTTGGCCCCGATCCTGTCCGCCCACGCAAGGACGAGGGCGAACGCCGCGAGGACGCCCGCCGTGATCCATAGGTTCCTCAGGCTCGACTCGATGGACTTCTGAAACAGGAGGCCGAGCACGATGATCGGGATCGACCCGAGAATCACCCACCAGCCGAGCCGCGCGTCGGCGCTCTTGGCGCCGAACCGGGAGGCCCGGTCCTTGCCGTCCCGACCGGCCAGGGCCCGGAACCACGCGCCGAGAATTTGCACGATGTCGCGCCTGAAGTACCAGAGGACCGCGGCCACGGTGCCAATCTGGATGACCGCGGTGAAGGCCGCCCCCGGGTCGGACCCGTGGGGCAGCAACGCTCCGACGACGCGAATGTGCGCGCTCGAGGAGAGGGGCAAGAATTCGGTAAGGCCCTGTACGACGCCCAGGACCGCGGCCTCCCACCAGTTCACCCGGCCACACTACCTCCGCGCGCCGCGTGTCCCCGCCGAAGCGCCCCGGGTAGCGTCGGGATCGTGGAGAGACGACGCGCTGGCTCGACGGGCCTTGAGGTCTCCCGCCTCGCTCTCGGCACCATGACGTGGAGTCGGGATACGGACGACGTCGAGGCTGGCCTCCAGCTCGACGCGTTCCTCGACGCGGGCGGAACGCTACTCGATACCGCGGCGTCGTACGCCGATGGCGGCGCCGAGGAACTCATCGGCTCGATGCTCGGGGGCACGATCGCGCGTCGAGACGTCCAGATCTGTACCAAGGCGGGCATCCGCAGCACCGATGCCGGACGAGCGGTCGACGCCTCGCGCGATTCCCTCCTCGGAACCCTCGATGAGTCCCTGGCGCGACTCGGCACGGACTACCTGGACGTCTGGCTCGTCCACGCCTTCGATCCCGTCACGCCGCTCGAGGAGACGGTCCACGCCCTCGAGATCGCCGTGAACTCGGGGCGCGCCCGTTACGTCGGGATCAGCAACTTCCCCGGCTGGGCGACAGCCCGCGCCGCGACGCTCCTGCCCCGGCCGGGGCTCGCCGTCGCCGAGGTGGAGTACTCGCTCGCCCAGCGCGGGATCGAGCGCGAGGTGATGCCCGCCTCGCGCGCGCTGGGGCTCGGGATCTTCGCGTGGTCTCCTGTGGGGCGCGGCGTGCTGACGGGAAAGTACCGGACCGCAATCCCGGCGGACTCCCGAGCGGCCTCCGATCACCTCTCCGGATTTGTCGAGCCCTACCTGACGGACAGGGTCGCCGCGATCGTCGAGGCTATCGCCACGGCGGCGGCGGGACTTGGGCGCACGACGCACGAAGTCGCCCTCGCCTGGGTCCGCGACGCGCCGGGCGTGACCTCGGCAATCGTGGGGGCGCGAACGTCCAACCAGTTGGCGCCGGTACTGAGCGCGGAGGACCTCACCCTCCCCGGCGCGATTCGCGAGGCGCTCGACGAGATTTCGGCGCCGGCGATGGGCTACCCGGAGCGTAGGTAGACAGAGCGTAGGTAGACAGAGCGTAGATAACTCGGGCGGAGAAGGGTCGTGCAAAGGTACGCCAAGCGGCGTCGCTAGTCGCGAAGGTTGAACTCGTCCAAGTCGTCGATCTCGTCATCGATGTCGTCCTCTTCGGCGTCGTCGCCCAACGCGCCGACCACGACGGCGTCGTCGTCCTCATCCTCGTCGTCGCCTTCTTCGTACTCGAAGTCCGCGTCGTCGGCGTCGTCGTCCACGTCGTCCAACACGAGGGGAAGACCCTCGGCGAATTCCAGATCCAACTTCTCTTCGTAGCGTTCGAAGGCCGACGCAAGGGCCTCGTAGGCGTCGTCAACTGCGGCGTCGTCCGGGCTCCTTCTGGACGCGACGGCATCCAGGTGGTTCTCGAACGCGGTAATCAGGTGACGCAACGCCTCACGGACCTCGGCTTCCATGGCTCTCACGTTACCGGTGAGAGGTGCAAACTGGTAACGCTATGCACGAGATCTCCCCCCAATCGAGACACGGGGCCGTCGTCCCCTCCGGGCGCACTCCCCCGCGCTCAACTCACGTAGAGACGCGCGAGGTGGTCATCCCCGCGGACGTGAGCCGCGCCGACGCCCGCCAGATGCTCGCCGACCAGGCCGAATACGGGAAGTGGGAGCTTGCTCGCGTTCTCCTGTACCGCGGCGGCGCCAGGCGCGTCTGGCTTCGCAGGCGTGCGATGAAGGTCCGCCGCAGCGACGAGGGCTAACCGCGGGGGCTAGGGCCGCCAAGCCGCGCGGCGCCGCTCAGCAGGTCCGCAGGAACCTCTCCATGACGCGCACCCCGAACTCAAGCCCCGCGACGGGCACGCGCTCGTCGACGCCGTGGAAGAGCGAAGGGAAGTCGAGGTCGGGCGGGAGCTGTAGCGGCGCGAACCCGTAGCCGGTGATCCCGATGCGGCTCATGTGCTTGTTGTCCGTCCCGCCCGAGAGCGCATACGGAAGCACGGGTGCGCCGGGATCCTCCGAATGGAGCGACGCGATCATCGCGTCAACGAGGGGGCCAGAGAACGGCACCTCGAGCGCGATGTCGCTCACGAGGGGCTCCACCTTGACGTTCGGCCCCGCGAGTTCCGAGATCACCGCGACGACCTCCTCGTGCTGCCCGTACAGGGGTCGCGTGTCGACGACGCCCGTCGCGGTATTGGGGATGACGTTCGCCTTGTAGCCGCCGTCCATCTGGGTGGGGTTCGACGTGTTGCGGACCGTGGGTTCGACGAATCGGGCCGCGCTTCCCAGCGCGGCGATCAGGCGGTCGACGACCTCGGGGGTGGGCTCGTAGGTGTCTCCCGTGAGGTCCGCGACGCCGCGCAGGAGCGCCTCCACGGTGGGGGTGATATCGAGGGGCCACGCGTACTTTCCTACCCTCGCGAGGGCCTCGGCGAGGTGGGTCACGGCGTTATCCTCGTGCACGAGGCTCCCGTGGCCGGCCGTGCCCGTCGCGATGAGCTGAAGCCACAGGAGGCCCTTCTCCGCGGTCTGGAGCAGGTATGCCCGGCGGCCGTTGATCTGCGTCGAGAATCCGCCGACCTCGCTGACGGCCTCGGTCGCGCCGAGGAAGTCGTCGCGCTGGTGGTCGACCATGAAGCGGGCGCCCTTGAGGCCGCCCGCCTCCTCGTCCGCCATGAAGCCGAGCACAATGTCGCGCGCCGGCTTGACCCCCGCGCGAATCATGTTCGCCACGGTCGCGAGGTAGACCGCGTCCGTGCCCTTCATGTCCACGGCGCCGCGGCCCCAGATCATCCCGTCGTGGACCTCGGCGGCGAACGGCGGGTGCCGCCACTCCTCGGGGAACGCCTTGACGACGTCAAGGTGGCCGTGGACGACGAGGGGTGGGCGGGAGCGGTCCTCGCCCTCCCACAGCGCGGTCATGCTGGTGCGCCGGGGCTCGGACTCGCGGATCACGGGGTCGAGACCGAGGTTCGACAGGAAGGTTGCGACGTGCTCGGTCGCGGCGCGCTCGCCCGGCCCCGTGCCGTCGCCCGGATTCGTGGTGTCGATCCGGATGAGGTCCTGCGCGATGGAGACAACGTCCGCGGGTAAGGTCACGCCCCAAGGCTAGACCCCGGGTCGGGGCGGGGAACGGCTTGTCCGGAGACGGCGGGCCGTTCGTCCTCGCGTCGGCCGGTCGCGGGCCATACGCTAGGCGCAACGGGCCCGGGGAGGCCCTCAGGGAGGGTACGGGCCGATGCCGATGACGCCGAACGACGTCGTCCTCGCGGTCGAGGACCTCCGCAAGACCTACGGCGCTACACGGGCGGTCGACGGCGTCTCGTTCGAGGTCCGGCGCGGGGAGATCTTCGGAATCCTGGGCCCCAACGGCGCGGGCAAGACGACCACCGTCGAGTGCCTCCAGGGCCTGCGCCGACCGGACGCCGGGGAGATCCGGATCCTCGGCCTCGACCCCGCGCGCGATCTCGCCGTGGTGAAGCGCCGGATCGGCAGCCAACTCCAGGAGTCCGCGCTCCCCGATCGCATCAAGGTGTGGGAGGCCCTCGACCTCTTCTCCGCGAGCGTCGACGGAGCGGCGCCATGGGAGAGCCTCATCGATGACTGGGGCCTGCGTGCCAAGCGCAACGCCCAGTTCGGCTCCCTGAGCGGCGGTCAGAAGCAGCGGCTCCTCGTCGCGCTCGCCCTGGTGAACCGCCCCGAGGTCGTGTTCCTCGACGAGATGACCACCGGCATGGATCCGGTCGCGCGACGGGTCGCGTGGAGTCTCATCGAACGCATCCGCGACGACGGCGCCACGGTCGTCCTGGTCACCCACTTCATGGACGAGGCCGAGCGCCTGTGCGACCGCGCCGCGATCATCCAGGCTGGCAAGGTCGTCGCGATCGGCACGCCGGACGAACTGCGCAGCACGCACGGCGACACCGTGACCGTCACGTTCAACGGCGACGAGAAGGACCGCGCGCTCGCCGCCAAGGTCCAAGGTGTGGAGAGCGCGACGATCGACGAGACCGCGGCCGTCGTCTCTCCGAGCGCCGGGGCTGCATCCACGGAGGGCGGGATCGAGGCGCGGGGGCGCGGGCCGATCGGAGTGCGCATCGCGGCCTCGCTCGCGAAGGCTGGCCGCGAGCCCGCAGACTACGCCGTGACGCGCCCGACGCTGGAGGACGTCTACCTCGCGATCACGGGTGACGTCGACGCGGACGAAGACACGGACCGCCACGCGGCCAAGGGGGCGACGCCATGAGGATCCTGCTGCGCCTCGCCTGGCTCGAGGCCAAGTTGCTCCTCCGCGAGCCCATCACCGTCGTCTTCACCCTCGGACTACCGGTCGTCATGGAACTCGTCATGGGCGGCGTGTTCGGAAACAGGGCGGACCCCGCCTACTACCGCGGCGTCGGAGCGATGGACTACTACATGGGCGCGTACGTGGGGCTCGTGGTGGCGGCCCTGGGCCTCATCACGCTGCCGACTCACATCGCGACGTATCGCGAACGGGGCGTCCTGCGCCGATTCGACGCGTCGACCATCTCGCGTTCGACCGTGATTGGCGCGCAGACCATCGTGATGATCGGGCTCGCGGCGATCGGCGCGGTCCTCGTTGTCGCCGTCGGCGTCGTCGCATACCACCCGGCCACGCCCGCGTCGTGGCCCCTCGTGTTCGCGGGCTTCGTGATTGCCGCGGTCGCCTTCGCGATGCTCGGCTCGCTGCTCGGACTCGTCGTCCCGACGGCGCGCGCCGCCCAGGGCGTCGGAATCATGCTGTGGTTCGTCATGCTCATCCTCGGAGGCGCGGGGCCGCCGCCCGAGGCACTCCCCGACGCAATGAACTTGGTGGGATCGCTCACCCCGCTGAAGCACGCCGTGATCCTCATTCAGGATGGGTGGCTCGGATTCGGGTGGAACGGGAAGGAGGCGCTCATTGTGGGCGGGTTCTTCCTGGTATCGCTCGCGTTGACCGCGGTGGTCGTGCGGCGCCGGACGGCCCGCTAGCGCGGCCGCTGGACCTCATAAGACGTGGTGCCCGAGGGGGGACTTGAACCCCCACTCCCTTTCGAGAACTAGCACCTCAAGCTAGCGCGTCTGCCATTTCCGCCACCCGGGCAGGTGGGTCGCGGGGCCGAATTCCGCCTCGCAACGCGTCCGTTAGACTAGCACGGCGGGTACTTCGGCGGACACGTTCGCCCTGCTCTACGGGACCTCCGTCCCGGCCGCCCGCACTGCCCCGCCCCTACGGTAAATGATGGCGCATCACCCGGTTTCCTAGGCCTCCTGGAGTCAGTCATGCCGACATATCTGTACCTCTCCCTCATCCCCGAGGCCCTGATCGGCAGCATGTTGCCCCCCGACGAGTTCGGGCTGTACTTCGCCGTCGGGAGTGCCAAGCGCTCGAGCGGACAGGCCCTGTTCTTCTCGGTCGACCCCCACCAGCTCCCCGACAAGGCGTTCCCGCTTGGCCACTTGGCCGAGCGTTGCGTGCCCCACCCGGACGGCAGCCCCAAGAACTCGATCTACGTCAGCATCTACCGCACGCTCGAGAGCGTGCCGATCTCCGCTCTTACCGCGATGCACCTCGCCACGGACGACGGCCGCGTGCTGACGATCAAGCCCCAAACCTTCGTGCCGGACGAAGAGGTCCGCTCCCACCTGTACCAGGAGTTCTGCCCGGTCACGCCCAGGGTCGTGAGCCGACTCGACCCGCAGGAGTTCGTCACCTTCATCACGAGGCCCGACCAGCCCGTGTCCGTTCCCCGCATCGTCTTCGCCGAATTGACCCTGGGCGAACTCAAGAACGACCCGGACTCGTCGCGCATCGACAACCTGCCGTACCCGAATATCGGCCACTTGCGGGACTGCCTCAGGGAACTCAACGCCGGAGCCGGCAAGCCCACCAAGACTGTTATGCGTCAGATGCACCAACAGATGTTGTTCCGCACGGTGCGGAACGGGTTCTTTGTCGGCGATCAGGAGGGCATCGTTGCCTTCCCGATGCCCAGCAGTGAGGCGTTGGAACGCGAGCACTTCGCTTGGTGGCGTTCCGCGCAAATGTCCTTTGGTCACTAAGAGAGACGGATTGTCGTGATTAACCTGTGGTTCTGGCTGGTTCCGGTCGCGTCCGTGATGGCGCTTGGTGCGGCGTACTTCTTCTTCCGTCAGATGATGAAGGAGTCGGAGGGCACGCCGGAGATGGCGCGCATCGCCCTGCACGTTCGACACGGGGCGCTCGCGTACCTCAAACAGCAATACAAGGTCGTGGGCACCGTCTTCCTGTGCCTGACGGTCCTGTTCAGCTTCCTGGCGTACGTCCTTCACATCCAGAACCCGGTGGTTCCCTTCGCCTTCCTCACGGGCGGTATCTTCTCGGGCCTCGCCGGCTTCATCGGCATGCGGACGGCGACCTACGCCTCGGCCCGCACCGCGAACGCCGCGCGCGACTCCCTCAACCACGGCCTGCGCGTCGCGTTCCGTAGCGGCGCGGTCATGGGGCTCGTCGTCGTCGGCCTCGGCCTGTTCGACGTCGCGGCGTGGTTCCTCATCCTGACCCGCTTCTACCCCGTCGAATCTAGCCTCGACGACCCCTTGCAGAACCTCGTCGCCTCGCACAACCTCGTCATCATCACCACGACGATGCTGACCTTCGGCATGGGCGCCGCCGTCCAGTCGCTCTTCGCGCGCGTCGGCGGCGGAATCTTCACCAAGGCGGCCGACGTCGGCGCGGACCTGGTGGGCAAGATCGAGGCTGGCATCCCCGAGGATGACGCCCGCAACCCCGCGACGATTGCCGACAACGTCGGGGACAACGTGGGAGACGTCGCGGGCATGGGCGCCGACCTCTATGAGTCCTACGTTGGCGTGATCCTCGCGAGCGCGGCGCTCGGCGCCGCGGCCTACTTCGGGAAAGGCGCGGACGTGCAGCTCAGGGCCGTCCTCGCCCCGATGGTCATCGGCGCCCTCGGGACGCTGCTCTCGATCATCGGCGTCTTCCTGGTACGCACCCGCGAGGGCGCCTCGAGCAAGGAGCTCCTCGGCGCCCTCGCGCGGGGCGTCAATGGCGCCGCGGTCATGATCGCCGTCACCTCCTTCGGCGTGCTCTGGGCGATGGGGGTCCCCAACAAGTTCGGGATCTGGCTCGCGCTCATCGTCGGCCTCTTGACGGGCATCATCATCGGCCGTGCGGCCGAGCACTATACGTCCCAGGCGTTCGGGCCCACCCAGCGCATCGCCGAGCAGTCCAAGACGGGACCAGCTACCGTCATCATCGGCGGCATCGGCGAGGGCATGATGTCCGTCGCCATCCCCGTGCTCGCGGTCGCGACCGGGATCTCGCTCGCGTTCTACTTCGCGGCTGGCTACCACTTCGACATCGACCACATCGGCCTCGGCCTCTACGGCATCGGCATGGCCGCCGTGGGCATGCTCAGCACCCTCGGTATCACTCTCGCCACGGACGCGTACGGCCCCATCGCCGACAACGCGGGCGGGAACGCCGAGATGGCGGGTCTTCCCCCCGAGGTTCGCCGCCGCACGGACGCCCTCGACGCCCTCGGCAACACCACCGCCGCGACCGGCAAGGGATTCGCGATCGGCTCCGCCGCCCTGACGGGCATCGCGCTCCTCGCGTCGTACGTCGAGGAGGTGAAGATCGCCATCGGACGCATCCTGGAAAAGGGTTCGGACTTCGCGTTCCCCGACCACACGGTCCTGCACCCCATCGCGAGCGACGTAGCCACTCTCCAGAACTACAACCTCATGGAGATGGTGACGCACTTCCAGGTGGTGCTGGTCAACCCCAAGGTGATCGTCGGCATGTTCGTCGGCGCGATGCTCGCGTTCGTGTTCAGCGGCTTGACGATGAAAGCGGTCGGCCGCGCGGCGGGGCTCATGGTCGACGAGGTTCGCCGCCAGTTCGCGACGATGCCGGGCATCATGGCGGGCACGCAGGACCCGGACTACGCCCGATGCGTGAGCATCTCCACCAAGGCGGCGCAGCGCGAGATGATGCTTCCCGCCATGCTCGCGATCGCCGCCCCGGTCGGAATCGGACTCATCTTCGGCGTGCCGGGCGTGCTCGGACTCCTCGCCGGCGGCGCCGTCGCGGGCTTCTCGCTCTCGATGTTCATGGCGAACTCCGGCGGCGCGTGGGACAACGCCAAGAAGTACATCGAGGAGGGCCACCTCGGCGGGAAGGGCTCCGACGCCCACAAGGCCGCCGTCATTGGCGACACGGTCGGCGACCCCTTCAAGGACACCGCCGGCCCGAGCCTCAACATCCTCGTCAAGCTCATGAGCATGGAGGCCATCGTCGTCGCCGGCGTCGCGGTGGCGGTACACCTGCTCTAGGGCACGAACCTTCCGCCAGCGCTGCGCCCCGGGGAGTCTTCTGCCCGGGGCGCCGCCACGCGTAGGCCAAGTGCGCGCGCGGCCTCGCTCATGCGCGCTGGAGTCGAGGGAACGCGCGTCAGTAGCGCTCGGCGTCTCGCTGCGAAGTGAGGGTCTCGCTCAGGGATGGAACGCCTGGCGGGATCTCGAGCATCGCGGCTTTCGGACCTCCCGTGGAGGTGGCGCCGGACTCGCGCGCCCGCTTGCGCCGACGCCGCTCCCTAAGGCGCGTGACGATCGTCCGATTGAGGGCAAGCAACTTGGCCTCGAGACCGTCGACCCAGGCGTCGATGGCCTCGGGGCGCCAGTCGTCGGGCGCGGGGACGGAGACCCGGAAGTGGCGATACTTCTCGATGCCTGCGGCAACCCCACCATGGTCGTCCCAGAACCATACGACGGTGCCCAATTTCGTCGTGAGGGCGGCGTCGCGGTAGGGCTTCGTTGGCTCGGGCTCGTAGACCCGCACTTCGACGAACCGGTCGGGCAACGTCCGCGCCCGCGCAGCGAGGGCGAGGATGACGTCCTCCGCCGGAGTGAGCGGGTGCTCGAACTCCTCGGCGGGATGGTCGGCATCCCGCCGGGCGCGGCGCACGAAGCGTCCAGGCACGACCCTCCAAGTGGGACCCCATTTGCGACGTAGCCAGCGCATCGACATGGCATCGCCCTCCGACGCCGCCAGGAGGAACCACGGGAGGTAGCCGCGGCGTCCGTTCTCCCAAAGGGTCACGGCGAGGTTGTGGGGGGCGAATGGCTCTCCCGCCGAGACGCTTCGGCGAAGCGTGGCGATCGCGCGGTCAACGTCGCCGACTTCTTCGTAAAGGTCGGCTAGGCGGATGCACGCCTCGTCGGCGCCGTTCTGAAGGTGGGCTTCCAGAAGCGCGATAGCGTCGCGTGCTACGACGCCGGGCATCTTCGACCATTGGGCCGCGGCCGCCCAGTTCCGCGATCGGTCCTCGACAATGAGGGCATCGGCCTCGACGGGGCGTCCGAGCGCGCGGAGAACGCGCGCGCGGCGCACCGGCGTCCACTCCTCCCCGGGCGCGAGGCGGTAGAGGGCCTCCGCCTCGAGGAGCTCACCGCGCTCCTCACGCTCCATCGCCGCATGAACCGCCGCGCCCTCGTCGCCTCGGCGAGCCGCGACCTCCCACGCGACGAGCGCGGGGTCCGGCAACCCCAAGGCGTCTAGGCAGTTGCCGAGATTTCGCCATGCGTCGTCCTCGCCGCGCGCGGCCGCAACCGCGAGGAGCGCGGCTCCCAGGAAGCGGTTGCTCTCACCGGTCGCCCAGTTGCCCAGGTTGTAGAGCGCCCAGGCTTCCCCGGTGGCAGCCTCCTCGACACTGTCGAGAATCTCCGGAAATTCCTCGTCCGCGATGACGCTGGCGATCCACTTGAGCACCCGCTTCGGTTGGCGCGCAAGTTCGGCGCTCATGGTCCGGGCGGAGCGCGCCGCTCGGCCCGGCGCGGGACTCGTCCCCATCGCACCCTCCCCATCCCTCTCCCCATTGGTGCGTCCACTCGGCACTACGGTCGCCGCTGATCGCGACTCTAGTGCCGGTACTTCTCCGAACTGAAGCGCCGCACCAATTCCACTTGGACGACGGCGTCGTCGAGTCCAAGCAGTCGGGTGCGCTCGGCGCCGCGGGCACTTCTGTACCGCCTCGACTTGACGTCGGAGAACTGGACGAGCGCCAGGCGCGCCCTCCGGTGGAAGGCCTCCCGGCTTGCGCCGCCGGCACTCGCCGCCTCGACCGACAACCCGTCGTCCCCATACGACAAACGCAACGGCCGCAAGATCCGGTCGAACGCCGATTCGACCTCCTCATCCCACATGGAAGGTTCGAAGAGGGCCTCAAGCGCCCCTCGATCGGCGCAAACGTTTGGCACGCCGTCGATGTCGAACACGATCACGGGCCACGCGATGTCCTCGCCGGTTACAGGATGCCCGACGCTCGGCCCCGACCGGTCAGTAGGCGACATAGTCGATCATTGACCTCTCCCTGTGGCCCCATCGGAAGCGGGCCATCGTCGCGTGGTAGAAGTTGGCGGCTCTCCCATCGATGACGAAGCGGAGCCTGCTCGCTGCTGGCCGTCCCGCCACCGTCGTGAACCGTTCCGAGACCCTTCCCTCAATGGCGGCCGTCGCAAGCTGCTCGATCTCCTCTGCAATGGCCGCGTGATCACGGGGTCCCCGGCCCGAGAGTTCCGCGACGCCCGAGCGGCCGAGATTGATTTGGGCTGTGTCCGCCCACGCCGAGACGTGGAACTCGGCCTTGTTCGGAGAAGGTGACTTGGGTCGCACGGAGATCGCGAGCTCGACTTCCGCAGACGTCCGATCGATGGTGACGTCCGCAACGGCTGACGTTTGGCCGAGGTCGGTGAACCAGGCGACAAGGTCGTCCACGAGCGCGGTCACGAGTCACCACGCTAGCGCGGACGCGCGCCGTTCGTCGGATGTCGCGCGGCGAACGACGACGGGCGGCCCGGCGCAACACCCGCAGGCGGTAGCCCTACCGGAAGTCCCGCGACGTCGTCGACACCTTGAGGCTGAGCGGCGCGAGGTGTTCCGCCACGAGGTTGGTGGCCCCGTCGGCGCGCTCGATCCGCCCCCGCACCACGAGCGCGGGCGAGCGCCGCGCGACCGCCTGGAACCGCCTCCACACCCCCTGCGAGCAGATGACG
>JADGOS010000108.1 GCA_017882825.1 Demequinaceae bacterium
ACCTCGGTGCGATTGTCGGGCATGACTCCGTTGACGTCACCGATGACGCGACCCCAGTCGTGGTAGGTCGTCAGGCTTCGGTATCCGGTGATCTTCACTTCAAGGCCTTTCTTGGTGGATTTCCGTCACTCCTTGATTCCGCCCGCGGTCATGCCGCGGATGAGGAATCGCTGAGAGAAGAGGAAGACGAGCAGCACGGGGAGTACGGAAACCATCGTCGCGAGCGCCAGGGTGGGCAACTGAATGGACTGCGCGCCAGCGGAACTCGGGTTAAACGAGGGGGTGGAAGCCAAAAGGGCCGTGAGGCCGACCTGGATGGGGTAGCCCTTGCTCGAAGGCAGCATCACGAACGGAAGGAAGAAGTTGTTCCAGTTCTGGACGAAGTTGAAGAACCCCACGAGCGCGATGACCGGGGTCGCAAGCGGCATGGCGACGCGAGTGAAGACCTGGAATTCGCTGCATCCATCCATCCGGGCGGCGGCAAGCAGATCCCGCGGGATGCTCGTCGAGAAGTAGATGTATGTCAGGTACACCCCGAATGGATAGAACGACATCGGCAAGATGACCGAGAGCGGACTGCCGATGAGGTGGACGACGTTCAACTCAAGGAAGATCGGAAGAACGAGCGCGGTGTTGGGGATGAGCATGACGACGAGCGTGACGACCAGGAGTGCGCGCCGAAACCGGAACTCGGTGAGGGCGAGGGCATAGCCAGCGGGGATGCTGATCACGAGGGTGATGACGAGGGCCCCGACGGAGTAGATCGCGGAGTTCTTGATCCACGTACCGACGGCACCATCCTGGAAGTCGAACAGCTGGCTCCAGTTGAACGCAAAGTCATGCACCGTGCCGATGGAGAAGGGGTTGTTGACCGAGAGCGCGTGGCCCGACTTGGTCGTGGCGAGGACCAACCACAACAGTGGGACCCCAAAGAAGAGCACGGACACCAGCAGGACCACGCCGAGGATGCCGCGCACGCTCCAACCCGTGAGGCTAGCCCTGAGGGAGGTGCCGGTGCGGTTTGCGACAGTGGACACGACCTACTCCTTGTCGAAAAGGCCGCCGCGCGCGACGAAGATTGCGGATAGGGACAGGGCGACGATGAGGAGGAGCAGGCTGATGGCCGACGCCCCGTGGAAGTCGTTCTGCTTGAAGGCGTACTGGTACGCGAGTTGGTTGAGGGAGTAGTCGTTCGGAATGGAGCCTTGGGTCGCCTGGGAGAGGAACTGCGGCTCGACGAACAATTGGACGCCCGCGGCAAGTGACATGATCACCATGTAGGTGATCCACTTACGGATCATCGGAATCTGGATCCTGAGCGCAAGTTGGAGGGGCCCCGCGCCGTCAATGCGCGCGGCCTCCATGATCTCTTGACTGATGTTGTTGAGCGCGCCATACATGATGACGATCCAACCGCCGGCCCCCGCCCAGAAGGCGATGATCGCGAAGATGACGGGCATGTGGGACGGCACCACGACTTGGTTGAAAGAATCCATGCCCATGGCACGCAAGAGGAAGTTCGCGGGGCTCGCGGTGGGGTCGAGGAGGAAGAGCCACAGCATCACGCTCGACGCACCCGCGAGTGCGCCAGGAAGGTAGTAGATCGTTCGCAGGCTCGTCCTGACGCGGTTCGCACCGATCGAGTGCACGAGGAGGGAGAAGAACGTCACAAGGATGATGAGCGCGACGAGCCAGATTCCCACGAAGAACCCAACGTGCTCGACCGCCGGAACGAATCGGAAGTCCTTCATGACGTGCGTGAAGTTCGCGAAGCCCGCGAAGCCGCTCCCGTCACGCTTGGTGAAACCAAGGTAGAGGGCGTAGAGCGCGGGGCCGAGACCGAACGCGATCGTGAAGAGCAGGTACGGACCGACGAACGCGTAGGACATCGCGCTGGGCGCCATGCGGCGCTTGGGGGAGTCGGCGAGAGCCGACCGTCGGCGCAGAAAGCCTGCGCCGACGGACGACCCATCGCTAGTGTTCGACTTCATCAATTGACTGTGTAACCGTCGACCTGGTACTGGTCGCTGATCGCCTTCTGCCAGTCCGGCAGCAGGTCGACCAGGTTCTTGCCCGCGGTGATTCCCGGAGTCATCGTCTTGGCCCAAATGGCCTCTTGACTCGAGATGCCCGAGCCCCAGCCGCTCCAGATCTCGCCGCCAGCCGTCGTTAGTGCCGACATGTCGGTGGCGTAGTAGTTGCTGGCTGCCTGCTTGGCTAGCCACTTGGTGGCCGCCGCCGAGAAGGCGGGGTAGCCCGGAGCCTTGTCGACCTGGTAGGCGTCGGCAGTTGTCACGAACTCAGCGAACTTGGCCGCGAGGCCGGGGTTCGCCGAGTGCGAACTGATGAACCACGTGGCTCCACCGACGTCGCCGGTAACGGCGTCCTCGCCCTTCCACGGAAGCGGCGCGGCGATGGCCATCTGGCCAGCCGGCACGTTCACGCTGGCCGTGTTCTGGAAGAGCGCCCCGCCGTACCACGCCGGTCCGGGCATCATGAGGACCTTACCGGTGTAGTTCGTGACGAACTCCGGCGAGAACACCGAGACGTTCGGCACGGTCTTGTTCGCGCGGAGGTCGTCAAGCAACGAAGCGGCACGCTTGCACTCGGTCGAGTCGGTCTTGACGGTCACCGCCGTTGCGCCCGTGATGCCGTTGGCCTGGCACTTGCTCGACCACATGTAGATCTCCGGCGTCCAGGGGTCGCCCTGGGCTCCGATGATGTAACCGGGGTGCTCAGTAGCGAGCTTGTCGCCGAGCGCCTGGTATTCCTCCCACGTGGTGGGAACCTTGTAGCCGAATTGGTCCATGAGCGTCTTGTTGTACCAGACGACATCCTGAGCAAGGTCGTTGCGAAGGCAGTAGACCTTCCCGTCGACGGTGCACGGGTCGAGCGCGCCCTTGGCGAATCCGCTAATGGTTGCGTCCGGGATGAGCCCACTGTTGAGAACGGCGGCGTACGCCTGCTTGCCATTGCTGCCCTGGCTCGCCCACGCTGCGTCGTTGTTCTGAGTGGAGAAGACAACATCCGGCCAACCGCTTCCGGACGTGTCAAACAACTGGATCTTGGTCCGGAACGTTCCCGAACCGTTGGCACCACCGTCGTAGGTCTCGACCGTTACCGGGTCGTTCGGGAAGGCAGCCTTGTAGGCATCCGAAGCTGCGGCGCGGTCGGAGTCGACCCAAACGGTGATCGGCTTGCCGGTGTCGGCCGTAATTGCCGGGGCAGCACTCGCGCTGCCCGACGTAGTGGTGGAACTGCTGCAACCTGTGAGGGCGAGTGCCAAAACCATGGCACCTGCCCCACTGAGGGCACCCGCCCGGAGGCGAGGGCTTCCAGCGTGGGGGTTTCCGTACATGATTTTCCTTTTCTGTGTCGGCGTCTCTGACGACTTGCACGTAGCGGCGACTTTAGAGCATACGTATGATGTTCGCAAGCGGGTTTTCGAAACCGTAACCGAGCCGAGAGGATTGTTCATGTCGCGCAGTGCCGCCTACGTCGCCGAGGGCAAGATCGAGACCCACGAAGTCGAGCCCATCGAACCCAAGGATGGTGAAGTTCGGGTCCGGGTCGCTTTCGTCGGCCTGTGTGGAACCGACCTCCACATCTACCACGGTCACATGGACAAGCGCGTGACGAAGCCGCTCATCTTCGGCCACGAAATGTCCGGGACCGTGGAGGCGGTGGGGAAGGGAGTGCAGGGTTGGGCGCCGGGCGACGCCGTCACGGTGATGCCCCTGAAGTGGGACGGCACGTGCGCGGCCTGCCACGCCGGATATCACTACATCTGTCAGCACCTCACCTTTATCGGCATCGACTCCCCCGGAGCCCTGCAGGAATTGTGGACGGTTCCCGCGTCCACGCTCGTGCGGCTGCCCGCGGGGCTTGATCTGCGCACCGCCGCGCTGGCCGAGCCCACCGCGGTCGCCGTCCACGACGTCCGACGCTCGGGGCTCCAGACCGGCGACAAGGCCGTCGTCCTTGGCGGCGGCCCGATCGGGCTCCTGATCGCGTGCGTCGCGCGCGACGCCGGCGCCGACGTGATGGTGGTGGAACTCGACGCCGGCAGGCGCAAACTCGCGGCGTCGCTCGGATTCGCGACCGCGGACCCCGCGGGGGATGTCGCGGACGCCGTCGTCGAATGGACGGGCGGCAACGGCGCGGAGGTGGTCTTCGAGGTCTCGGGCGCGGCGGCCCCGGTCGCGCTGGCCACCGCGCTCGCCAAGGTCCGCGGAACGATCGTCGTGGTGGCGATTCACTCCGCGCCGCGCGAGGTCAACCTTCAGCAGATCTTCTGGAAGGAACTGACCATCGTGGGCGCGCGCGTCTACCAGCTCAGCGACTTCGAGCGTGCCGTCGACCTCCTCGCTCGCGAGGTCATTCCCGCGGGCCGAATCATCACACGCTCGGTCCCGCTCGAGGAGACCGCAGAAGCACTCAGCCAACTGGCGAAGGGCGAGGCCATGAAGGTCCTTGTCGACGTCGCCTCGACCTCACAGGAGAAGTGACCATGAACGAGCTCTTTGACCTCTCCGGCCAGACCGCCGTCGTCACCGGTGCCCGCCGCGGCCTCGGTCGAGGGATGGCGGTGGCGCTCGCCAAGGCCGGCGCGGACATCATCGGCGTCAGCCCGCAGATGACTGAGAAGGACGAGGTCGTCGGGGAGATCCGCGCGCTCAAACGGACGTTCGAGCCGCGCAGCGTCGACTTCGCGGACCGCGGCGCCGTCGTCGCCCTCGGCGATGAACTTGCCGAGTTGGCCCCGGAAATCCTTGTCAACAACGCCGGGACTATCATGAGGGCCCCGGCGGCCGAGCACCCGCTCGACTACTGGGACACCGTCGTCGCCGTGAACCTCTCCAGCCAATTCATCCTGACGCAGGCAGTCGCGCGACCGATGCTCGCGAAGGGGTACGGCAAGATCATCTTCACCGCGAGCCTCCTCAGCTTCCAGGGCGGGATCAACGTTCCGGGGTACGCCGCCGCGAAGTCCGGCATCGCCGGGCTCGTCCACGCGCTCTCGAACGAGTGGGCGGGCAAGGGCGTCACCGTGAACGCGATCGCGCCGGGATACATGAGGACGGACAACACCCAGG
>JADGOS010000109.1 GCA_017882825.1 Demequinaceae bacterium
AGTCGTAAGCAAGCTCGTCAAAGACGGGTACAAGGTGGTGATTGAACCCGGAGCAGGTGAGGCAGCGTCGCACAGCGATGCCGCCTACAAGGCCGCTGGTGCAACAATCGCCACCCTTCCCGATCTGCTCAAGTCCGCCGATGTTGTCGCCTGCGTGCGCCGACCCGGCGCCGAGGTGCTCGGCAAGTTGCGCAAGGGCCAGATCCTTCTGGGCCTGCTCGACGGCCTCGCCGACCGAGCGCCGCTCGAGAAGGCCGCCGCAGGCGGTGGCTGCCCCATGAGCCTCGACCTTCTGCCCCGCCAGCTCTCTCGCGCCCAGACCATGGACGCCCTGAGCTCGCAGGCCTCGGTCGCCGGCTACCGCGCCGTCATCGTCGCCGCCGAGACCTTCGACCGGTACTTCCCGATGATGGTCACGGCAGCAGGAACCGCCAAGCCCGCCTCGGTCCTCGTCCTCGGAGCCGGCGTCGCCGGCCTTCAGGCGATCGGAACCGCAAAGCGCCTCGGCGCCCAGGTCTCCGGCTACGACGTCCGTCCCGCCTCCCGCGAAGAGGTCAAGTCCATGGGAGCCCAGTTCCTCAACACCTCGGTCGACTCGGCCGCCGGTGAGGGTGGGTACGCCCGCGAACTGACCAAGGCGGAGGCCGCGCAGCAGCAGAAGGACCTCGCCGACCAGATCGTCAAGTTCGACATCGTCATCACCACGGCGAAGGTTCCGGGACGCAAGGCCCCGGTGCTCGTCACCAAGGACGTCGTCGACGCGATGAAGCCCGGCTCGGTTCTGGTTGACCTGGCAGCGAGTTCCACCGGCGGCAACGTCGCGGGCTCGGAGCCCGGCAAGACGATCAAGACCAAGAACGGCGCCCTCATCGTCGGCGCCGACGAACTCGCCGCGGGGATGCCCTCCGGCGCCTCCGCTGGCTACTCGCGCAACATCCAGGCGCTCATCGTCTCGATCACCAAGGACGGCGCCATCGTCCTCGATGACGAGGACGAGGTCGTGGCCGCCTGCCTCATCCGGCCCGCAACGAAGGGAGCGGCAAAGTGACTCCGCAACTGCTGACGGACCTCAGCATGTTCGTCCTCGCGCTCCTTGTGGGCTTCGAGGTCATCTCCAAGATTCCCGCGATGCTCCACACGCCGATGATGTCGGGCGCCAACTCGATTCACGGCGTCGTCCTCGTCGGAGCGATCCTGCTCGCGGCGGAAGCCGATAACCCCGCCGGATACGTCCTCGCGTTCTTCGCCGCAGCCTTTGCCGCGATGAACGTCGTGGGCGGCTACGTCGTGACGGACCGCATGCTCGGAATGTTCCGCGCCAAGCCGGTCGCAGCCAAGAAGGAGAACGACAAGTGACCACGTTGACCGGTGTAGAAACCGCCATTCGTCTCGTCTACCTTGTTGCGGCGGTCGGCTTCGTGCTCGGCCTGCACTTCATGCGCTCTCCCGCGACCGCGCGTCGCGGAAACACGCTCTCCTGGATCGGGATGGCCCTGGCCGTCGCCGTGACGCCGTTCTACCTGACCTCGGTCCCTGGCACGTCCCTCGACATCAAGCCGATCGTGTGGATCGTGATCGGGATCGGCTCCGCCGTTGGAGCGGCGGGCGGCCTCTTCTCGGCGCGGCTCGTCAAGATGACCGACATGCCGCAGTTGGTGTCGGTCTTCAACGCGGTCGGTGGTGGCGCGGCGGCTCTCGTCGCGGTCGTCGAGTTCATGCGCATGTTTGGCGACAGTGGTGACATGCGGCTCGACTTCTCGATCCCCGTCGGCCTCGATATCCTCATCGGCTCCGTGACCTTCACCGGCTCGCTCATCGCGGCCGGGAAGCTCCAGGGCTGGGTCTCCGGTAACCCGATCATCTTCCCCGGTGCCCGCGTTCTCGCGGGAATCTCGGCGGCTGCGGGCATCGGCGGCGTCGCGTGGCTCGCGGTGGCTCCCGGATGGCTCCCGTTCATCGTCCTCACGGTAGGTGCGCTCGCCTTCGGCGTCCTGCTCGTTCTGCCCATCGGCGGCGCGGACATGCCGGTCGTGGTGTCCCTGCTCAACGCCTTCACCGGTCTTGCGGTTGCGATGGCAGGCTTCGTGGTGGAGAACCCGATCCTCATCATCGCTGGCGCGCTCGTCGGTGCCTCCGGCTCGATCCTCACCAAGCTCATGGCCGACGCCATGAACCGGTCGATCCTGGCGATCATGGTCGGCGGGTTCGGTACGACGGACTCGGGCGGCGGTGCCATCGCCGCAGGCGGCGGCAGCACGCGCCTTGTCAGCGCGGACGACGTCGCGGTCATGCTCGCGTACGCGGACAAGGTCATCATCGTCCCGGGCTACGGCCTGGCGGCGGCGCAGGCCCAGCGCGAGGCGGGCGACCTTGGCAAGCTCCTCGAGGAGCACGGCAAGACGGTCTACTACGCGATCCACCCCGTTGCGGGTCGTATGCCCGGGCACATGAACGTGCTCCTGGCGGAGGCCGACGTGCCGTACGAGATGCTCAAGGAGATGGATGAGGTCAACGGCGATTTCGACACGTGCGATGTTGCGCTCGTGGTCGGCGCCAACGATGTCACCAACCCCGCGGCTCGTCGAAGTGGCAACCCGATCTCCGGGATGCCAATCCTCAACGTGGACCACGCCAAGTCCATCGTCGTCATCAAGCGCTCGCTCGGGTTCGGCTACGCCGGCCTCGACAACGAGCTCTACACCAACCCCAAGACCGGGATGTTCCTCGCGGACGCGAAGAAGGGCCTTACCGCCCTCATCACCGGCGTCAAGGAATACCTCTAGGGGTTAGATTTTCCTCCAGCAGTACCGGTCCCGCCCGCGACACCCTCCCGTCGCGGGCGGGACTTCTTTGTCCCATCGCGTTTTCCGGGCGATCCTGCTGCTCTCGCAGATCCCACAACGCGCGAAGGCGCCGATGGAGCCCGCCGACTGGGCCTGAGCCTTCCCCCTGGCGGCCCTCACGGCCGTGCTGCTGGCCGATGCGGCGGTGGCGGCGCCTCCGCGCTAGTAGACCGTCAGGCCGCGCTCCCGGAAGACGTAGCGGGCCGCCTCGGCCTCCGCGGCCGTCGCCGCCTTGGTGTCGCCGAGCAGGTACTTCTCCCCCGTCGCGGCCCACTTGGTACGCCCCAGTTGGTGGAAGGGAAGCACCTCGACGCGCTCCACGGTCGACAGCCCCGCCACGATGTCCGCGACCGCCGCGACGTTCTCGGGGGCGTCCGTTAGTCCGGGGACCAGAACGAATCGAATCCACATCGTCCGACCCAGGTCCGAAAGGCGTCGCGCGAAGTCGAGCGTCGGCTGGAGCGGGCGCCCGGTCACGCGCTTGTAGGCCGTCTCGGTGCCCGACTTGATGTCCAGAAGCGTGAGGTCGATGTCTTGGAGCTCGTCGTCGGACAGGCGCGCGCCCAGGAGCCCGGAGGTGTCGAGCGCGGTATGAATGCCGAGGTCCACCTTCGCGCGGTGGAACACGTTCGCGACGAAGCGCGCCTGGAGCAGCGGCTCGCCCCCGGAGATGGTGAGCCCGCCGCCCGTCACCTTCATGATCTTCTCGTAGCGCGCCACTCGGTCCATCACTTGCTCAACGGAGCGCGGAATGCCGTCGCGCATCCGCCACGTCTCGGGGTTTTGGCAGAACTGGCAACGCATCCCGCATCCGGCCATGAACAGCGTCATGCGCGTGCCGGGTCCGTCCTGGGCCGTAACCAGGTCCCACGAATGGATCGAACCCGTCGCGCCCGCCGCAGCGATCCGCTCGGACGCGTCGAGTTCCGCGTCGGCGTATCCCATGAAGGGAGCCAACGGCGTCACGGAATCCGGGCTCATCATCACCTCCTCCGGCGAGGTAACAGGACTACGCGCCTGCGACCTAGCCTGGCACGGTCCGCCCACGCCCTGGGCGGACCCCGCCGATCCTCTTCCTAAAGTTCCGCGTGGAACGTGCGGGAGAGGACATCTTCCTGCTGCTCGCGCGTGAGGCGCGTGAAGTTGACCGCGTATCCGGAGACCCGGATGGTCAACTGGGGGTACTTCTCCGGGTGCTCCATCGCGTCCTCGAGCGTCTCGCGGTTGAGGACGTTGATGTTCACGTGGAAGCCGTCGGACACGTTGTACGCGTCCAGGATTCCGACCAGGTTCGCCACCTGTTCGGCCTTGACGCGCCCGAGGCCGGACGGGGTAACCGTCGCGGTGAGCGAGATGCCGTCCTGCGACTCGTCGTACGGGAGCTTGGCAACCGAGAGCGCCGCGGCCAGAAGGCCATGGTTGTCGCGCCCGTTCATCGGGTTGGCGCCCGGGGCGAAGGGTTCACCCTTGCGTCGCCCGTCCGGGGTGTTTCCCGTGGCCTTGCCGTACACGACGTTCGAGGTGATCGTCAGGACCGACTGAGTGTGAAGCGCGTCGCGGTAGGTCGCCTGGCGGCGGATCTTGCCCATGAAGCGGGTGACCAGGTCGGACGCGATGGCGTCGACCCGGTCATCGTCGTTGCCGAAGGTCGGGAATTCTCCCGTGACCGTGTAGTCGACGACGAGGCCCGTCTCGTCCCGAACGGGGCGGACGGTGGCGTACTTGATCGCGGAGAGCGAGTCGGCCGCGACGGAGAGCCCGGCGATGCCGCACGCCATGGTCCGGAGGATATCCCGGTCGTGGAGAGCCATCTCCAGGCGCTCGTACGCGTACTTGTCGTGCATGTAGTGGATGCAGTTGAGCGCGTCGACGTAGGTCTCCGCGAGCCAGTCCAGGAGGTGGTCGAACTTGGTCAGCACGTCGCCGTATTCGAGGACGTCGCCCGCAACCGGCGCGGCTTCGGGCGCCACCTGCTTGCCCGTCATCTCATCGCGCCCGCCGTTGATCGCGTAGAGCAGCGACTTTGCGAGGTTGACGCGGGCGCCGAAGAACTGCATCTGCTTGCCCACGCACATCGCGGAGACGCAGCAGGCGATCGCCGAGTCGTCGCCCCACGAGGTGCGGATCAGCTCGTCGGACTCGTATTGGATGGCGGAGGTGTCAATCGAGACCCGCGCGCAGAACTCCTTGAAGCCGCGCGGA
>JADGOS010000110.1 GCA_017882825.1 Demequinaceae bacterium
GGCGCCGCCGTCGAGTTCGGCGACCGCCCCGAACGCATCGATGTGGTCTCAGCAAAGAGGAGGAACGGACGATGAACGGATTCGACGAGGTGGTGCGCGAGGGTTTTGACGCGCGCACCCAGGCCATCACCGAGGCGGGTGGCGTGCCGCGCAAGCGCGCGCGATCCGTGCTCCGCGCGATCCGCCGCCACAGGGCCGTGCGCGCGGGAACCGCCACCGGGATGTCCGTGCTCGCGGTGGCCGCTGTCGCGGTGGGCGCCATGGCACTGCGGCCCGAGGGGACCGTGTCGCCGGGAGCGACCGCCCTTCCGCCACCGAGCGCCGCTCCGTTGCCGACCACCGGTGCATACCCGTGGTGCGACCTGACGTCGTACCCGGCGGTCAACCCCGGGGCGCTCGCGGACTTCCCGTACGAGGGCCGCATCTACCAGGACACTGTTGCGGGCACATACAACTACGTCGGTCCGGACGGTTCGCACGCGACGATCGAGCCGGGCGCAGACGGATCCCTGATGGCGAGGACACCGGACGGGCACACGGTCTACGGCTTCGCACCGCAAACCGGCGTTCGCCAGTGGAGATACATGGCGCGCGACTTCGACGACAGTGGCAACCCGGCAGGTCATCCCTACTGGCTCGTGCCCGGCGACCCCTACTGGGGAGGGCGACCGTCCGACGTGGGGCCAGGGCTCCTGTACGAGTGGACCACGACGGTTCCGGCAACCGCACCCGCGGGGGTCAACGAGCACGTCCTGCTTGGCATCCAACTCATGTCCATCGGTTCGGGGCTCGGAGCATTCGACGCCTCCGCGATCCTGGCGCCCGAGGGGGCAACGGTTCAACAGGTGGTTACGCGGACGGACGGGACGACCGTGGTCACGCCGATAACCGTCGACGCGCTTCCCGGCCCCATCACCGACCCCACGGGCGTCGCGAGCGTCTCGGTCCGCGTCAGCGGCCTGCCGGACGGCGGCGTGTACGAGATCGCCTCGACGTACGATCCGTCCAAGACCTGGACGGCCGCGTGCGGCTACTGGCCCTCGTCGGCCGTTCCCGCGCCGGTGGTCCCCCAAGTCAATTGGGGGCCGTACTTCCTGGGTCCGGAGGCGGCGGAGTTCCAGTGCCTCGCCACTCTTCCGGCACGCGCTGAAGACGTGATCCCCGTATCCGTCGAGACGGGCGTTGGCCCGTTCAGCACGACTGTCGACTGGGGCCCGTCAAGCGTTCCGGCCGATGCCCGCCAACAGCCCGTTGAAGGCGACTACGGGACCGGCGGGGCGACGATCTCGGCCACCTTCGACATCTTCCCCGGAACGGCGGGCGTACCCGATAGCCCACCGCTCTATCCTGGCTGGGACGCCACATGGGAGACCCGCGACGCGGGGACCACGACGGGTGCGGTGACGTTCGGTGGTCTCGCCTGGATCGGCGCCGACGGAACGATCATCGGCCGAGAGGTAGCGACGGAGGCGGCTCAACATAACCTCGTCGATGGGGCGAGTTTCGACTCCTACGGCAACCTAGGGATCGTCGACGGCCGCGACAAGATCGTCACGGTCCGCAAGAACCTCGCGACGGCTGGCGTCCCGTGCGACGGGGTCGATCCCGCAGCGCTTGCGGACGCAACCGTCGTCTGGGTTCAGGGCGTCGGACCGGATCCCGACCACATGACGTGGAGCTGGACGCGCGTCTGGTCGCCCACCACGAACTGAGGGGTGCGAGAGGGGACCGTCATCACCGAGCCCGGCTCACGCGGGCTCGGTGACAACGTTGTCGTCGCGAACCCTCGCGCCCTCCGCGCTCCGGCTCCGCCCGATTCCCGCGCGGGAGGCTGGCGCGGCCCCCTACAACGAAACCCCGGCGGCCCCCGTTACTAGGGTAGGGACGAACGGGGGTCGGCGTGGGCACGTGGGAACCGGTGGCCGAGCAGTTGCTCGAGGAGCGCGGCGCGCGCCTGGTCGCGTATGCCGCGATGCTCGTGGCGCGTGACGGTGACGCCGAGGACCTGGTGCAGGACGCCGTGGTCAAGTGCTTCTCCCGGCGGCGACCGGTCGCGACGGTCGGCGAGGCCGAGGCCTACGCCCGACGCGCCATGCAGACCATCGTCATCGACCGCGCGCGGGCCCGCGGGGTCAGGCGCCGCGCGACCGACCGGGCCTTCTCGCGCGAACCCCGCACGCCCGATCTCGACGCTGGCCTGGACGTGCGCCGAGCGCTGCGGGAGCTGACGCCGCGCGAGCAGGTGTGCATCGTCATGAGGTACTTCGACGACCTGCCCGTGGCGGAGATCGCCGTGCGCCTTGAACTCGCCGACGGCACGGTCAAGAGGTACATCTCGAACGCCACCAACCGGCTCGCCCCGCTCCTTGCGGGGGCCGTGGATTGGGACACCCCGCCGGAGCGCGTCGAGATTCTCGCAACAAGGAAGGGGAAGTAGCCATGAGCACGTTCAAGGAGATCCTCGACGGGGGCTTCGAGGCGCACGCCCGCGCGCTCCCCGCGGGCGGCGGGTTCTCGGGCGACCGCTCGCGGTCCGTGCTCCGGTCGATCCATCGCCGCCGCACGGCCCGCGCCGCTGCCACGGCCGGAGGTTCCGTGCTCGCCGTCGGCGTCCTTGCCGTCGGCGCCATGGCCCTGAGGCCCTCGGGGGTCGCGCAGCCGGGCATGACCCCGCCGATTACGAACGGTCTGTACCCGTGGTGCAACCTGAGCACGTACCCCTCCATCAATCCGGAGGCGCTCGGCGCTGAACGGTACCAGGGTCGCATCTACGCGGATTTCGCCAACAAGGTCTACACCTTCGTCGCCCCCGATGGCACCACGCACGGTGCGTTGCAGCCCGGCGCCGACGGGAACTACAGGGTCGTGGGAGCAGACGGGGTCGAGGTGGCCTTGATCGACGCCGGACAATTCGACGACTTGGCGCACTCCCGGTTCTCATCGATGGCCCTCGATTTCATCGACGGGCGGATGGGAATATTCTACGAACCCGGCGGCCCCGACGGGCCGATGCTCGGCTATGAGTGGACCACGGTGGTGCCCGACAAGGTTCCCGCCGGCGTCGACGTTGTCGCGCTCTCGTCGACTCTTGCTTGGACGACGCTCTCCGAAGGACTGTCATTCGCCGCATCGTCGGTGCCGCCAGGCGCCGTGGCCGAAATCGTCTTCCGGTGGCACGATGGGCGCCAGCAGGCGATCCCGCTCCACGATGAGTTTCCGAGCTCTGCGGTCACCGACTACACCGACCTGGCGAGTGTGTCGCTGCGGGTCAGCAACCTCCCCGACGGCGGAGTGTTCGAGATCACCTCGACCTACGATCCCTCGAAGACGTGGCAGGCCGCGTGCTGGCCCTATCGGGAGTTCGCGTGGGCGACGCCGACCCCGAGGGTCGGGCCCTTCCCCTCGCCGAGTTACAACTCTGCAACGCCAGCGCCGAGCATCGTCTTGGAGGATGCGGGACCGACGCCGACGCCCTCGTACGTCGGATCCCCGCCGACGCCGTCGCCCGACCGCTCGTCCGTCACGCCCGCCCCGTCGCCGCCCGCCCCGTCGCCGCCCGCCCCGTCGCCGTCGAGCCCTAGCCCGAGTCCGAGCCCGACAAGCTGACGCGACGCTCGAGCCGCGCCTTGCGGCCTTCCACGAACTGAGGGGGCGAGGGAACCGTCGTCACCGAGCCCGGGTCACTCGGGCTCGGTGACGACGAGGCCGGCGCGAAACACCGCGCCCGCCCTGGCGCGCCGCCACGTGTCGACCGTGATGATCGTGAGCGCGACCCACACCAGGCCGAACCCGAGCCACCTGCCGGTCGACATGTGCTCGTGGAAGTACGACACCGCGAGGATGAAGGTCATCGTGGGCGTCAGGTACTGGATGAGGCCAAGGACGTAGAGCGGCAAGCGCGAGGACGCGGCGGCGAAGACGAGGAGCGCGCCGGCTGTCCACGCGCCCGTGCTTGCGAGCCACGCGTCGTGCCCGAGGCCCGCGTGACCCCAGGTCGTGTCCCCCCGCGCGGAGACCACCCACAGGAGGACCGCCGCGACTGGGAGCAGGGCGATCGTCTCCACCGTGAATCCCGTCAGCGCGTCGACCGTGGCACCCACCCGCTTCTTGACCAGCGCATAAGCGGCGAAGCTCACCGCGAGCGCCGGCGCAATCCACGGGACCCCGCCCGATTCCACCCCCAGGACGGCGACGGCGATGAGCCCAACGGCGATCGCAACCGTCTGCGCGGTATGGAGCCGCTCGCGCAGGACCACGACGCCGAGGGCGACGGTGATGAGGGGGTTGATGTAGTAGCCGAGCGAGGAGTCCGTGACGCGCTCCGCGAGGATCGCGTAGATGAAGACGCCCCAGTTGATGGCGATGAGGAGCGCCGCGAGTCCGAGGGCAAGCGCCGTGCGGGTATCCCGCAGAACCTCCCAGAGCCGCCGCCAGCGCCGCAGGGCCGCCACGAGGATCGCACAGACGATGAGCGACCACAGCGCCCGATGGGCGACGATCTCCAGCGCTCCGGCGGGGCGGAGCTGGTCCATGAAGATGGGAAAGACGCCCCAGAACCCGTAGGCGACGAACGCGTAGATCAGACCCTGGCGGTCAAGGCGTTCGGTCACCCGGCAATTGTCCCATCCGCCCCGCTACCGCACGCGCTCCGCAATGAAGCGCTCGATCTGCTCGATCACCCGCGGATTGCGGGTCTGAAGCGCGATCTCGCGCGTCCCGAGGGACACCCCGCCCTGGACGAAGTTGTGCGAGCCCGTGATCGCGACCTTCCTCCCCCCGGGGAGGTAGAAGATGATGACCTTCGCATGAAGGTACAACTTCCTGCGATAGAGCGTGCGGGTCCTGCTCGACATCATGCTGGCCCGAATCAGGAGCGCGTTGAGCCCCGAAGCGTTCTCCGGCGGGTTGAAGTAGAACGAGTGGGGGACGGCCTTGATGAGTCGGTCGAGCTTGCCGGTCGGGCAATACTGGGAGACTAGGACGATGCGC
>JADGOS010000111.1 GCA_017882825.1 Demequinaceae bacterium
GACCGGGCGGGCGCATCGGGTGCCCTAGGCTGGTTCGCGTGCAGCCATCCGCGATCGCGTTTGACATCGATGACACCCTCGCCCCGTCCAAGTCCAAGGTCCCCGAGGAGCTCGGGCACCTCCTCATGGAGATGGCCCGGTACATGCCGGTGTGCGTGATCTCCGGCGGGCGCTTTGAGCAATTCGAGGCGCAGTTACTCAGTTCGCTTTCCGGGACCGCGGAGGAGTTGGCGAACATTCACCTGATGCCCACCTGCGGGACGAAGTACTTCCGGTACGAGTCGGGGCGCTGGACCATGGTCTACACCGAGGACCTGACGGCCGACGAGGTGCGCAGGTCCATCGCGGCGCTCGAGCGCGGCGCGAAGTCCCTCGGGCTGTGGGAGCCCGACGACGCCGTGTGGGGCGCGCGCATCGAAAACCGAGGCTCGCAGGTGACCTTCTCCGCGCTCGGCCAGGAGGCCCCCGTCGGCCCCAAGCACGCGTGGGACGCGTCCGGCCAGAAGCGCGAGGTTTTGAGGGAGTGCGTCCAGCACGACCTCCCCGACCTCGAGGTGCGCGCTGGCGGCTCCACCTCGATCGACATCACGCGGCGCGGCATAGACAAGGCCTACGGGATCCGCGAGTTCGCGCGCAGAATCGGGGTGGGCTTCCCAGACATCCTCTTTGTGGGCGACCGCCTGGAGCCCGGGGGCAACGACTATCCCGTGATCGCCCTCGGCGTCGCGACGCGCGAGGTCACGGGACCCAACGACACCACGGCCTGGGCGCGGGCCTTCGTGGCGGGGCTCCGCCATCCGACAGCCAGCGCGCCGAACGCAACCGCGCCGCAACCCGGCACCGCCTCGTAGGCGGTCAGTTCGGCGTCGGTCATTGCACCGGACGAGGAGCGATGGCGCTCGCTAGACTCGGCTCGGGAGGACCGACCAAGGAAGAAGCGACATGAGGACTACGCGCGCAGTGGTGTGGGCCGTTGGAGCGGGACTCGCGCTCGCGGCATGCTCGTCCGGGGGCGGCTTGGGAACCGTCGACGGTGAGGGTCTGAAGCTCGGCGATTGCTTCAATCAATCGGACGCCCAGGTGGAGAGTGTGAAGTTCGATCTTGTGCCGTGCACCGACGCGCACCAGGGCGAGGTCTACATCGTGAGGAGCGGAATGAACGTCCCCGATGACTTCTCCGACAAGATGATTTCGGAGTGGGAGACGTACACGGGGTTGACCTACGACCCGGCGATCGCCTACGCGAACATCGTGTCGTGGGCACTCGGCGGCACCAGCGACCCTCACCTCGTCGTCGCGAGTTACGCGGCGGACGGCCCCTCGACCGGAAGCATCCGGGCCAAATAGGGCCTGTCCGACACCACCGCGTTCGCGCGGGACTTCGTGGTTCAACTAGACGAGTTCGACGTCCAGCGGGACCGCCGAGCCGAAGGCAGGCGCGGGCGCAACCGACCATGTGGGGGCCGAACTCGTAGAGGCAAGGTCGAGGGCTTCAGCAGCCTCGCGGCGCGCCCTCATGACGCGGCGCGGGATTTGCGCTCGGACCGGGGCGGTGTCGAGATCCCACACCACGCCTCCGGACGGGGGTCCATCAATCGAATCGCTCATCATCATGCTCCTCAGCTACGCGCGGATTGGGCCCGCTGCCGAGGACTAGAGCAACTGCATAAACGGTATCACCGTTCACGTTTCGCTACAGGGTGGCGTCGCGTTTCACAGCGCCAGCCATCTCCTGGACGGCGAGCTCTCGGTCGCTCACGCGCTTGGCGACGGAACGAATGGTGAGGTTCCTGTCGCGGGCGAACTTTCGTAGCAGCCCGAACGCATCATCCATGCTCAGGGAGAGGGAGTGGGCGATCACTCCCTTCGCCTGCTCGATCATGACGCGGCTGTCCAGCGCGTGTTGGAGTTGCTCCTCGATGAGGTGACCCTCGCGAATGAGGCGCTCCTGCAGGATGCCAATCGTGGCGACGTCCGCAAGGGCCTGCGCGAGCGCGGCATCCCTCTCGTCGACCTCCGCCGTCGATTCCCCAAACAGATTCATGGTTCCGATGACCCTCCCGCGCAGCTTCATCGGGGTCGCCAGGGCCGAGAGGAAGCCTTCGGCCAGTGCGGCCTTGCTGAACTCGGGCCAGCGGGAAGCCTCTTCCCCGATATCGCTGACGGAGATCGCTACGCCCCCCTTGAAGCAATCGATGCACGGCCCCGAAGCGGCGGCGAGTTGCATGAGTTCTACGAGGTTCGCGGCCTCGCTCGTGGACGTCATCAACTGGAGTTCGCCCGCCCCGTCGGCCAGCATGATTCCCCCGGCCTCCATGGAGAGAATCGCTACGCTCTCGTGGACGAGGGTGTCCAGGAGGTCCACCACGTCGAATTCGGTGGTAAGAGTGTCAGCTACGGCGACAAACGCTGCGCTAATGCGCGTTTCACGTTCTGCGGCGTCCATGTCAATCTCCTTCGGATCCGGGTGAACCGTCACCCACGTTGCTCAACACAAGATTACCCAGGACGACCTCGCGGGCGACCTCTTCGATGGGCTGGCCCGTGGCAAACGCGTGCCCTTGGAGGCGCGCAAACGCCGCGGTGGCGGAAACTTCCAGTTGCGAGAGGATCATCCCCGTCGCCTGGTGGACCTCCCGCCGGAGTGCAGGGGCCATGGGCGACTCCGCGGAGGCGTGGTGCGCCGCCGAGTGCAACGCCCTTTGCACGGAGGCGTGCGCGGCTCGGCTCGCCGCGTGGGAGGCCCGGGAGGCGAAGTCCCGATCGACCGTGCGCGCGGTCGTCGAATAGAGGTCTACGACGCCCACGAGCGCCGCACCCATGAGCATCGGGAAGGCGAAGATGGCGTGAATGCCAAGGCCGCGAGCCGCATCGACGAAGAGCGGCCAGCGCGTCTCGTCGGCCGCATCAAGATCGGAGCACAGGACGGGCGCCCGAGACTCAAAGGCGTCCCAGTGTGGGCCCTCTCCCAATTCGAACTGGAGGGACTCGACGCGCGCCGCGGTAGCGTCGCTCGAACAAATGGTGGATTGCCTGCCGAGGTAACTGACGACGGAAATCGAGGCACCCGACACGCCGAACTCGGTGACGAACGACGCGCAGAGGGGGTCGACGGGGGGCGTCTCGTCACCAACGGGCGGTTCCGTTCTCCGGACCATGAGGGACCTTCGGCGAAGCGTTCATTCATCAGGGAACCCCGGTGAGTCTCTGGAGAGTTCGGGCGCAAGCGACGCCCTACGTCAACGATACGCGTCGGACTCGATGTCGGCGCGGCGCGCGGCGCGAGAACGGCGACGAAATGGCCGACGTGGCCCAGGCGACTACCCTGAGAACATGTCCCCCAGCCACCCGGCCGAGCACGAATCCGCCTCCGAAGCCGACCCCGCCCTGACCTTCGCCGCGCTGGCCTTCGCGGACCTCGGGCTCGACGACGCCACGCTGAAGGCCGTCCACGACGCGGGCTACGAGACGCCGTCGGCCATTCAGGCCGCGACCATCCCGTCGCTGCTCGCCGGCCGCGACGTCGTCGGGCTGGCGCAAACGGGGACGGGCAAGACCGCGGCCTTCGCGCTGCCCATCCTGTCCCGGCTGGACCGCCACCAGAAGAATCCGCAGGCCCTGGTGCTTGCCCCTACGCGCGAACTCGCGCTCCAAGTGTGCGAATCGTTCGAGAAGTACGGCGCCCACAAGGGCGTCCACGTGCTGCCCGTCTACGGCGGCCAGGGGTACGGGACGCAACTCTCGGCGCTGCGCCGCGGCGTCCACGTGATCGTCGGCACGCCCGGGCGCATCATGGACCACCTGGAGAAGGGCACGCTCGACCTCTCGGAGCTCAAGTACCTCGTCCTGGACGAGGCCGACGAGATGCTCAAGATGGGCTTTGCCGAGGACGTGGAGACCATCCTCGCCAAGACCCCCGCGACCAAGCAGGTGGCGCTCTTCTCCGCCACGATGCCCGCGCCCATCCGGCGCCTGTCCGCCAAGTACCTGCGCAACCCCGAAGAGATCACCATCCGCGAGACCACCGGCACCGTCGCGCAGCTCACCCAGCGCTACCTGGTGGTCAGCTACCCGCAGAAGGTGGATGCCCTCACGCGCATCCTTGAGGTGGAGAATTTCGAGGCGATGCTCATCTTCACGCGGACGAAGAACGAGACCGAGACGCTCGCCGAGAAGCTCCGCGCGCGCGGGTTCGGCGCGGCCGCCATCAACGGGGACATCGTGCAGACCCAGCGCGAGCGCACCATCAAGCACCTCCGCGACGGCAAGCTCGACATCCTGGTGGCGACCGACGTCGCGGCGCGCGGCCTCGACGTGGAGCGCATCAGCCACGTGGTCAACTTCGACATCCCGATCGACACCGAGTCCTACGTCCACAGGGTGGGGCGCACGGGCCGCGCCGGTCGCGCCGGGGATGCCATCAGCTTCGTGACGCCGCGCGAGCGGCGCCTGCTCACCGCGATCGAGCGCGCCACGCGCCAGCCGCTCACGCAGATGTACCTGCCGTCCGTGGACGACGTCAACGCCACCCGCCTCGCGCGCTTCGACGACGCCATCACTGCGGCCTTGGCGCGGCCCGAGGAGATTCAGCAGTTCAGGGACATCGTGGGCCACTACATCGAGCACCACGACGTGCCGGAGGCCGACGTCGCGGCCGCCCTTGCCGTGGTGGCGCAGGGCGACCAGCCGCTCTTGCTTTCCGCCGACGAGGAGCGGGCGCGGGCCGAGTTCAGCCGGGGCCCGAGCGGGGGCGCGTTCGGCGACGGCGCGCTTGGCGGCGCCGGCGAACTCGTTCAGCATGTTTTTGATGGGCGCAGCGGCGATGGGCGCGGCGGACCGCGATCCGACTCCCCGGAACGCGCGGAGTCGCGACCGCGCGGCGATTCTGCAAGCCGGGGCGACTCGGGAATCCGCGCCGACCGGACCCGAGGCGAACGCCACTCCGTCTCCGGCCCCTCCGCGACCTACCGCATCGCCGTCGGCAAGCG
>JADGOS010000112.1 GCA_017882825.1 Demequinaceae bacterium
CGAACAGGTACAGGTGGGGTTCCTCGGTCAGGTCGATGCCGAACGGCGCGAGAGTCGCCTCGTCGATGCCGACGAGCATCTGGCGGGCGTCGGGGGGCGCGAGCGCGCGCACCTCGTCGAGCGTGATCCGCTCGGGCAGCAGGCGCAGTTTGGGCCCGGGGATTCCCTCGGCGGCTGCGGTGACGCGCGCGACAAGGTCGGCGATCCCGTCGGCGAGGGTAGACGCATCGCCGGAACTGTCGATCCGAGGCAGCGCGCTGAGCATCTGCAACTTGCGCGGGCTGAGTCCGCGCCCCGGGTGCCCGACGGTGACGTTGCCCGCGGCCTTGCGGTCGAACTCGGAGTCCGTCGGATCGCCCAGGCGCAGCTCGAGGCGGGTCCCCATGAGGTCCTTGATGCTCGAGCGGATCTCGAGCCAACGCGCCGCGGTGATGATGACGTGGACGCCGAAGGTGAGGCCGCGCTCGGCGATCGTAAGGATCTTGGGCTCGAGGGCCTCGAAGTCGGTACGGAGCGTCGACCAGCCGTCGACGATGAGGAAGACGTCGCCATATCCGTCGTCGATGCTGCCCGCGGCCCGGCGCTTGCGATAGGTCTCGATCGAGTCGATGCCGTTCTCGCGGAAGAATCGCTCGCGGTCGTCGATGATTCCCAGCACCTCGGCCACCGCGCGGCGTGCGACCTCCGGCTCCGAGCGAGAGGCGAGGCCGGCGAGGTGGGGGAAGGAGTTCAGTCCCGCGAAGGTGCCGCCGCCGAAGTCGAGGACGTAGAACTGCACTTCCTTGGGCGTGTAGGTCAGCGACAGCGCGATCATCGTCGTGCGCGCCACGGTGGACTTGCCGGAAAGGGGCCCGCCGACGATCGCCATGTGGCCGCCCGCGCCGCCGAGCGAGATGGTGAGGGATTCGCGGCGCTGCTCGAGCGGAACGTCGACCATGCCGAGCGGGACGGTGAGTCCGCCCCTCTCGCGCCACGACGGCGACACCAGGCCGAGTTCGGGGTCCACGGCCAGGTCGGGCATGAGTTGGTCGAGCGAGGGCGAGACGTCGAGCGGAGGCAGCCACACCTGGTGGGCGGCGGGGCCTCGGCCGGCCATCCTCTCCACGGCGAGTTCGAACGTGCTGCGCTTCTCGACCGGCTCCTTGGACTTGGCGACCTTCTTGGTGGGAACCTCGGGCCGGGCCTCGTCGTCGCCCTGCACGGGGGCCGCCGTAAACAGCGTGACCGTCGCGCCTGCGCCGCTCGGGTCGGCGGCCGCGTCCGAAGCCGCGCGCTGGCGGCCCTTCGGGGGTCCGGAGACGTAGGCGGCCCGGAATTGGGTCATCGTCTCGGTGTCCGACTTGAGGAAGCCGACGCCCGGCTGCTGCGGAAGGGTATAGGCGTCGGGGACGCCAAGGACGGTCCGCGACTCGGCGGCGGAGAAGGTGCGGAGGCCGACGCGGTAGGAAAGGTAGGTATCGAGACCGCGGAGCTTTCCCTCCTCGAGGCGCTGGGAGGCGAGAAGGAGGTGGATCTGCAGGGAGCGGCCCACGCGGCCGATATTGATGAAGCTCTCGATGAACTCGGGCTTGGCGGCGAGGAGCTCGGAGAATTCGTCGGCGACGATGAGAAGGGCGGGGAGCGGCGCGAGGTCGGAGCGGCCGCCGCGGCGAGCCTTCTCGTAGTCGAGCACGTTGACGAAGTTGCCGGATGCCCGGAGGAGTTCCTGGCGCCGCGTCACCTCGCCCTGGAGAGCGTCCTGAAAACGATCGACGAGCGCGATCTCCTCGCCGAGGTTCGTGATGACGGCGGAGACGTGAGGCATGCCAGCCATGCCGGCAAACGTCGCGCCGCCCTTGAAGTCCACGAGGACGAAGTTGAGCTGCTCGGGGGAGTGGGTGAGGGCGAGCGCGAGCACGAGGGTACGGAGCACCTCGGACTTGCCGGAACCCGTGGCGCCGATCATCACGCCGTGCGGCCCCATGCCCTGCTGGGCCGACTCCTTGATGTCGATGACGATGGGTGCGCCCGTCGTCGTCTGGCCGATGGGCACCCTTAGCCGATCGCGCTCGGGCCGGCTCTTCCAGACGCTGTCGAAGTCGATGTCGCGCACGTCCGCGAGGCCTAGCAGGTCAACCAACTCGCGCTGCTCCGTGGTGGTCGGACCAGACTCGCCTTCCGCCGCGGAGCTGTAGAGCGGGAGCAGGCGCCGCGCGGTGGCCTCGGCCTCCGCGATGGACATGGCGTCGGCCGTGAGCGGCGCCGCGGGCTGCGTCATGCTGATCAGTTCGGCCGCTCCGTCGCGCGCATCCGAGCGGAAGGAGACGCGGAGGGTGGTGGCGTCCTCAAGGTCGTCCCACTCCACGGGGAGGTCAATCACGGTGACGCCCTGAAGGCCGCCCGCCGCGAGGATGGGGTCGTCGGGCGCGGGCCGCGTTCCGTCGGTCACGATGATGACGTGCGGCTGCTGAGTGCCGTCGGGAGAGAAGCGGGAACGCTCGCGCACCTCGGCGGGAAGCATCGCTTCGAGGGCTCCGAGGTCGGAGCCGATCATGCGCGCGGCGCCGAGCGCGTCGGACACCCTGTGCGAGTGGGTGTGGGGAAGCCACTTGGCCCACTCCCATTGGGGGAGCACGCTGGAATCGGCAGCAATGACGATCTGCACGGCCTCGGGCCGGTGGAAGGTCGCGATGTTGAGCAGCATGGCCCGCACGAGGGAGCGCACGTCGTCCTCGTCGCCCGTCACCTCGACCCGCGAGTAGCCCGTCAGCGGTACCGCGAGCGGGATGTTCTTTTGGATCTCATGCGTGAGCATGAAGCGGTGGGCGGCCGACGCGGCGACCGGGTCGAGTTGCCCGAGCGGAGGGAGTTCGGGCGCCTCGAGGGTGACGCACAGCGGCTGGTCCGACCGCCCGACGCGGGTCACCAGGAAGTCGGAATCGCCGCCCGACCGTTCCCAGACTCGCGTGCGCTCTTCCGCGATGAATGGCAGGGTGCTGGGGGAGGGGCTTCGCCAGTTCGCGCCCCGGCGCTGCTGCTTGGACGCGACGCGGACGGTCTGGCGCAGTTCGGTCAGGTATGCGAGGTATTCGCGGCGCGCGGCGAGCACCTCGGCGCTGTGCTGGGAGCGCTGGCGCCAGCCGTTGACGGCGACGAATCCGAGGGAGGACATGAGGAACATGCCGCCCGTGAGGAGTCCGGCGGCCCCTTGATTCGTCATGGTCACCATGACGATGGCGCCGATGGAGCCGAGCATGGGTAGCATCGCGCTGAGCAGGCCCGAGGCGCCGTCGCTTGGGGCCAGTTCGGGCGGCGCGAGGACGGGGATGCGGCCGGAGGGGACGCGCGGGGGAGCGAGGCGTGGTCCACTCATGACAGAGACTCCCCAGATTGGTCTGCTCCGTCGAGGAGGACGCTGACGGTGAACGTGCGATTGCCGATCCGTACCCGCGAGCCGTCCTGCACCGCGGTCCGCTGACCCTGGACGAGCGCAGTGACCTCGCCGTCGTCCTCAATGAGGTCGGAGCCGTTCGTGGATCCCAGGTCCGTGACCCACGTTCGTCCCCGAGAGTGCTCCAGGCGTAGGTGGGTCTTGGAGACCGTCCCCTCGGAGTCGGTCACGGAGATCAGCTGGTCACCGGTGTCTGTGGCGGCGGGCTTGCGTCCGAGGTTGGCGACCGCCGGCATGCGCAGGGTTTCGCGCTGGCCCGTGTCGAACACCAGGAGGAGCGATCCCTGGCTGGGCGCCTTCGGCCCGTCGTCCTCGAGGGGTGCGGGGAGGGTGCCCGGCGCCGGAGCGATCCTGATCGCGGGCGCGGAGGCGGGAGTGATCGCAACGGGATCCGGCGAGCCCGCGACGGTGACGCCCGTGTGAGACACGCTCTCCGAGTGTTCGAGGGATGAGCTACTGTGGCCGCGCGCGTTCGTCAAGTGGGGGGCGGCGAGCCCACTCCCCGATGGCTGGGCGTCGTCGCGGCCGATGGTGTGGACCTCGGGCGCGCGCGCAAGCGCGGGGGGGGCGACGGAGGGGGCCACGACGGACGGGCCGACGCGGGAAGGGCCCGCGAGCGATGACGCGGTGCGTTCGCGGCGTGCCACGGCGACGGTGACCGTGCGCGCGGCGCGGTCGGCCCAGCCCCTGCGCAGGCCGCGCGGGTCCCAGGCGCTCGAGGCGACGACGATCCACGCGCCGACGACGACGGCGAAGAATCCCATGCCCGTGACGAGGAGGCGCACGAAGGAGCGCCCGATCCCGGGGGAGAAGGGCGCGTCGTCGCGCGCGGTGCGGACCCTCAGGAGCGCATTGCCCAGGGTGAGTCCTGTGCGGCCTTCGAGCACCCAGAGGAGCACCACAAGGTCGAGGGCCACGATCCCGGCGAAAATCGCCGAGCCCGCCACGAGTCCGGCGACCAACACCGCGACGACGACGGCGAGCACGTCGACGGAGAACGCCGCCACGCGCGCCGCGGTTGCGGCGGCGCTTCCCCGGTACTCGGGGCCGAGGCTCACCGACGCACGCGGGACGGCGCGGGGCGCGGGAGCGCGGAGCGCGCCGACGTTCTGAGGATCCGCGGCCATCAGGGTGGATACGGCCTCGGGGGAGGACGCCGCGAGGCGACCGCCCGCGGCGGAGGCTGCGCCAGGCGCGACGACGAAGGAGGTGGCGGCCGGTTGCTGCGCGACGCCGCACCACACGCAGGTAGCCGCCGCGGCGGGAACGGGCTGGCCGCAGTTTCGGCAGGCCGTCGTCGCGGGGGTAGGGGGCGTAGCGGAGGGGGGCGCGGTCATCGGGCCATCATTTCACGGACGCCCTCGAGCACGTCGGCCGAAAGAAGCGCCAGGGGTAGCGCGAGCATAACGGCGAGGCCCTCGACCATGTCGGCCAGGCGCGACCATACCAGCGAGCGCGAGCCCTTGCCCATCGGCACCACCAGTCCAGCGGCGGCGATCGCGAACACCAGGAGCGCGCCCGCGGCGATGAGGACGCCACCCGGGCCC
>JADGOS010000037.1 GCA_017882825.1 Demequinaceae bacterium
GAGCAAGGTGAAGTCGGCGAGCGAACGATGCTTCGGCACGGGAGACGCCGCCATGGAGCGGTATCACGACGAGGAATGGGGACGCGCGGTCAGGGACGACGTGGGGTTGTTCGAGCGCATCGCGCTCGAGGGCTTCCAGTCGGGCCTCAGTTGGGCGACAGTGCTTCGCAAGCGAGAGAACTTCCGGATGGGCTTTGCCGAGTGGGACGCGCGGGCGATCGCGAGGTTCGGGGACGACGACGTCGCGCGGCTCATGGACGACGCCGGCATCATCCGCAATCGCGTCAAGATCGACTCGACCATCACCAATGCCCGGGCGCTCGTGGCGCTGTGGGACTCCGGCGAGACGCTCGCGGATCTGGTGTGGGCTCACGCGCCCGCGAAGGCGCGCCCAGGGCGGATCCGCTCGTGGGCGGACATTCCGACGTCGACGGAAGAGTCGAAGGCGCTCGCCAAGGCACTCAAGGCGCGCGGCTTCGTCTTCGTTGGACCCGTCACGATGTACGCCCTCATGCAGGCCTGCGGCCTCGTCAACGTTCACCTCGACACGTGCCCCGCACGATCGAGGTTCGGTCGGTCCTAGCGTCGCCCAGTCCGTCCCAACCCCCGGGCTCGTCCCCCGGCCTCCACCCCGTCCCGACACCCAGCGCGCTCCTCAGCACCAGGTCGCGCGGTGCCCACGGACAACCTCCGCAAGCAGGGCGTCGACGACGCCGAGATCCGCGGGAATCCACGGGACGTCGCGCCACTGGCCGGGACCGAGCCATCGGACCTCGTCGTGATCCTCGAGCGGACGCGGTATCCCTGAGGTCACCCGCGCCAGCCAGAGCCGCATGGCGAGCGGATGACCCGACGCGGCGACCACCCCGAGGGGCCACACCCACCCGACGGCTCCTCCGTGCTCGCCGATCCCGCCGTCCTCCGGTCCCGGGAGTTCGGCTCCGAATTCCACGTCGACGCCGAGCTCCTCGCGCAGTTCGCGGCGAAGGGCGTCCTCGGGCGTCTCCCCCCGCTCCACCTTCCCGCCGGGGAACTCCCACAGTCCCGCCATGTCGGGAGGGGAGGATCGGCGCGCGGCGAGAAGGGCGCGCGGTAGGTCAAGGTCGTCGACGATCGCGGCCGCCACCACGAGGCGGCTCGTCACGGCGGTCACGGAACGGCCACGGACCGGCCGGGGCGCGTCACTCCGTGATCGCGGCGTATTGCTCGGAGTTCAGGAGCGCCTTGTTCGGCGTCTTGACCTTGATCTTGAAGATCCAGCCGTTGCCGTAGGCCTCGGTGTTGAGCGTCTCCGGTGCGTCGATCACGGCGTCGTTCACGGCGGTCACCACGCCGGAAACAGGCGCGAAGAACTCGGAAACGGCCTTGGTCGACTCGAGTTCGCCGCAGACTTCGCCCGCGACCACGTCGTCCCCCACCTCGGGAGCCTCGACATACACGATGTCGCCCAGCGCCGCAGCCGCGTACTCCGTGATTCCCACGGCGACTTCGGATCCGGGGGCGATGTCTCCAGCGACCCACTCGTGCTCCTCCGAGTACATGAGTTCGTCGGGGATGTTGGCCATGTCGGTCACCTCTCTACGAAGGTCCTAGGCACCGGGCGTTGCCGCAACGGGCCGCTGATAGAACGGTAGCGCGGTCACGCGCATCTGCTCACCCCTACCGCGAACATCGGCGACAACTCGCGTGCCCAGGGCCGAGAATCGCGGATGGACGTAGGCCATCGCGATGGGACGTTCCAACGTGGGCGATGGGGCGCCGGACGTCACCTCGCCCGCCTCCGCGCCGAAGCCGTCGAGGATGCGGTAGCCCGCCCTGGCGGCCCGCTTCCCCTCCCCGGAAAGGCCAACGAGCACCCGCGCCTCCGGTGGCGCAAGGCGCGGCTCCGCGTCCCACATGACCGCGTCCCGCGCCGCGGACTCCAGCGCGCCGCGCCCCACGAAGTCCCCACGAGGGTCATCCGACGTCCCGAACTGAACGACTCGCCCGAGCCCGGCGGCAAAGGGCGTGTACCCGAGGCCTAACTCGTGGCCGTAGAGCGGCATGCCCGCCTCGAGGCGAAGCGTGTCGCGCGCGGCCAGCCCACAAGGAACAAGGCCGTCGCCCGCTCCGGCCGCGAGGGCCGCGTCCCACAATCGCCCTGCATCGTCCGTTGCCACGAAGAACTCGTACCCGTCTTCACCGGTGTAGCCGGTCCGCCCCACGAGTGCAGGCACGGCGTCGGCGACCGTCGCCTGCGTCGCGGCGTAGTACTTGAGCGCGGGCGGAAGGCCGCCCGTCATCGCGTCGACGATGCCCCGCGACGCAGGCCCCTGAACCGCGATGAGCGAGGTCCCGTCGGATCGGTCATCCACCTCGCATACGTCGCCCGCGCACCGAGCCGTGAGCTCGGCGGACACGACGGCGGCATTGCCCGCGTTCGCGACCACCAGGAAGGTCTCGTCGTCGGTCCTGTAGACGATGAGGTCATCAATGACGCCCCCGTCCGGAGCGCAGATCATCGTGTACTTGGCGCGGCCAACGGCGACGCGGCTGATCCAACTCACGAGCGCGGCGTCCAGGGCCGCGCCCGCACCCCGGCCACGCAGCCAAATCTCGCCCATGTGGCTCACGTCGAACAGGCCAGCGGCACTTCGCACGGCGCGATGCTCGCCGATGTCCGAGGAGTAGCGGACGGGCATCGACCAGCCGGCGAAGTCGGTCATCGTGGCGCCAAGCGCCGCATGTCGGCTCGCGAGCGGCGACGCGTGAAGCGCGTCGACGTCGAGGGCGCTCACTCCCCGGCCCTGTCGGTGGGAGTTTCCCGGTACGGATCCTCGCCCGCGGCCGCGCCCTCGGCCTGGGCGTCACGGCCGGGCCGCGACTCCCGGAACGTATCCACATAGTCGAGGAGGGGAAGGACGGTCACCAGGTGCCTGTCTCCCCAGGCGTTGTCGATGCGACGCACCGGAGGCCAGTACTTGGACGCGCGGAGGGAGACGACGGGGAAGGCCGCCTGGTCGCGCGAGTATGCCTGGCTCCACGCGTCCGTGGCGACCATCGCTGCCGTGTGCGGGGCGTTGCGCAGCGGCGAAACCTCCACGGCGATGCGGCCCTCCTCGATATCCGCGATCTCCTCGCGGATCACGATCATGGCCTCGATGAACCGGTCGAGCTCCTCCTTGCTCTCGCTTTCCGTGGGCTCCACCATGAGGGTGCCGGGAATGGGGAAGGACATGGTGGGGGCGTGGAACCCGAAGTCGATGAGGCGCTTCGCGATGTCCTCTGCCGTCACGCCCGTCCTGTCCGTCAGCGGCCGGACGTCGAGAATGCACTCGTGGGCGACGAGCCCGCCCGGACCCTTGTAGAGGACGGGAAAGTGCTCGTCCAGTCGCGCGGCAACGTAGTTCGCCGCGAGCACGGCCATCTCCGTCGCGCGCTTGAGGCCGTCCGAACCCATGAGGGCGATATAGGTCCACGACACCGGAAGAATCCCGGCCGATCCGTACGGCGCCCCGCTCACGGGGGCTCCGGCGCGCGCAAGTTCCTCGGGACGCTTGATGGTCTGCCGCAGTCCGGGCAGGTAGGGCACGAGGTGCTCCGCCACGGCGACGGGGCCGACGCCCGGGCCCCCTCCACCATGCGGGATGGCGAACGTCTTGTGGAGATTGAGGTGGGTGACGTCGCCGCCAAAGTGGCCGGGAGCGGCGAGCCCGACGAGTGCGTTGAGATTCGCGCCATCGATGTACACCTGACCGCCCGCCTTGTGCACAAGCGCACACACCTCGGGCACGCCCTCTTCGTAGACGCCAAACGTGGAGGGATACGTAATCATGACGCACGCGACGGCGGCCTTGTGCTCCTTGAGCTTCGCCTTCAGGTCCGCGATGTCGATGCTGCCCTGCGCCGTCGTCTCCACGGGAACGACGCGCATCCCGGCAAGCGCGGCCGAAGCGGCATTGGTCCCGTGGGCCGATGTGGGGATGAGGCACACGTCGCGATCGGCGTGACCATTCGCGCGGTGGTACGAGCGGATCGCGAGCAGCCCCGCGTACTCGCCGCGGGAGCCCGCATTCGGCTGAACGGACACGGCGGCGTACCCCGTGATCGACGCGAGCCACCGCTCGAGTTCGCTGATCATGTCGCGGTACCCTGCGGTCTGGTCGCTGGGCGCGAAGGGGTGGATCGTCGCGAATCCGGGCCAGGTGAGGGGCGCCATCTCGACGGCGGCGTTGAGCTTCATCGTGCACGATCCGAGCGGGATCATCGTCCGGTCGAGGGCGAGATCCTTGTCGCTGAGTCGGCGCAGGTACCGCATCAACTCCGTCTCGGAGCGGTAGCGATGGAACGTGGAGTGGAACAGATACTCCGATCGGCGACGAAGCTGGCGGGGAATCGCGACGCTCGGGCTCGCGGCGATCGGTCGCGGCTCGCGCGCCACGAAGGCTCCGACGACCCGACTGATGATCTCGGGCGTAGTGATCTCATCGCACGCGATCGCCACCCGGTCGTCGCCGACGCGCCTGAGGTTGATTCCCGCGGCCGAGGCGCGGGCGACGACGGACTCGGCTCCGCCGGGCACGAGCGCCATGATCGTGTCGAAGAAGGCCTCGTGTTCCACGGCGACATTCGCGTCGCGGAGCGCGTCCGCGAGCGCGACGGCGCTCGCGTGCACACGGGCGGCTATCGCTCGCAACCCCTCGGGGCCGTGATGAACCGCGTACATGCCGGCAGCGATGGCGAGGAGCGCCTGCGCCGTACAGATGTTCGACGTGGCCCTCTCGCGGCGAATGTGCTGCTCCCTCGTCTGAAGCGCAAGCCGGTAGGCCGGCCGCCCTTCGGCGTCCACCGAAATCCCCACGAGCCGACCCGGCAGTTGCCGCTCGAGCCCCTCGCGCACCGAGATATAGGCCGCGTGCGGGCCGCCAAAGAATAGGGGAATCCCGAACCGCTGCGTGGAGCCGACGGCGACATCGGCGCCCTCCTCACCAGGAGGCGTAATGATGCACAGCGCGAGGATGTCCGCCGCGATCGTGACGAGGGCGCCAACGCCGTGCGCGGACTCGACGATGGAATTTACCTCGCGCAGGACGCCCGAGACGCCGGGCTGCTGAATCACAACGCCGACGAGGTCCTTGGGCGCGACCCACGTGGGGTCGAGGTGCTCGACCCTGAGCGGAATGCCCAGGGCCTCCGCCTGCGCGACGACGACGGCGATCGTCTGGGGGAGGCACTCGTCATCGAGGACAATGACGCCGCCCTCTTTCCCCGAGACTGCGCGGCGCATCAGCAGGACGGCCTCGGCGACCGCGGTTGCCTCGTCCAGAAGCGAGGCGCCCGCCGTGGGAAGCGCGGTAAGGTCCGCAACCATGGTCTGGAACACCAGGAGGGCCTCGAGGCGCCCCTGGGAAATCTCCGCCTGGTACGGGGTGTACGCCGTGTACCAGGCAGGACTCTCCCACAGGTTGAGACGCAGCACTCGCGGGGTGATCGTGTCCGAGTACCCCTGGCCAATCATCTGAACCTGCGCCTTGTTTCGTGCCGCGAAGCGACTCAGGCGTTCGAGCACCTCGTGCTCGGTCAGGGCCTGAGGCAAATCAAGCGGAACGTCTTCGAAGATCTCCGCCGGGATGGCCGCTTCGACAAGGTCCCCCACGCTGTCTCGGCCGAGGGTTTCGAGCATCGCGCGGGCATCGCGGGCTCGCGGGCCAATATGCCGACTAGAGAACAAGGTCATTGCCCCATTGTGGCGCACCGCGCGGACGCGCGGGGCGGTCAACCCACCCCGCGCGGTCCACGGCTACTTCGCAGCGGTCTCGTCGACGATGGGGGCTGCGCCCGCCGACTTCTGGATGGACTCGATGGCGTTCACCGCAGAAGCCTTGGCCTTGTACATCTCGCTGGTCGCCATGATCTGGCCGTTCGACGCGACGATACGGAACCAGAACTGGCCGTTCTTCGCGCTCTTGTGAACTGTGAACTTCACGGGACGTCCTCTCGTTTGCAGGTCCACCGTTGAGTCTAGGGAGTGGGCCCCCGCGAAGCGAGGTCCCGGACCGGGTTTCTTGCCCCGATCACGCCGGCACCGCGGGCGTGCCGCCGCCCAAGGCCAACGGTCCGAGACCTGGCGCCGTGGCCATCGCCCTCGCGGTCTCCAGGCGATACGGTATCGGTGGCGACCACTGCGGGGCGTGGCCGCCCGACGTGCTCGAAGCGCCGCCCAACGAGAGGTTGACCATGGACGTTCTACTGCAGTCGATCATCGCCGGAGTCGCTGGCGGAGTAGGAAGTTCAGGATCGGCGGCCACCAAGCCGACGCCGAACAAGCAGGGGTGGCTCAACACCATCGCGGGCGTCGTCGGCGGCATCGGCGGGAACTTCGCGCTCGGCGGGACCATTACGGACATGCTCAATGGCGCGGGAGGGACGAACTCGACGGTCCAGACGGGGACCGGGTCCGGCATCGGCGGCCTCATAGGCGGGATCGTCCTGTCGCTGATCGTCGGGTGGATCCAGAAGCGGATGACGAAGTAGGGGCCGGGCGAACGCCCGATAGGCTGGCACGACACACCACGACCGAAGGATGCCGATGAAGCTCGTCATTCAGGTGCCGTGCCTCAACGAGGAAGCCACGCTTGGGCTGGTCCTCGACTCCATGCCGACCAAGGTCCCCGGCATCGAGACGATAGAGATCGTCGTCATTGACGACGGCTCGACGGACGCCACCGCCGAAGTGGCTCGAAGCCGCGGGGTGACGCACATCGTGCGCCACGCCACGACGATGGGGCTCGCCCGCTCATTCCGCGACGGGGTGGAGTACGCGCTTGGCCTGGGCGCCGACATCGTCGTGAACACCGACGGCGACAACCAGTACCCGCAGGAGCGGATCGGGGACCTCGTTCAGCCCATCCTTCGCGGGGAGGCCGAGATCGTCATCGGCGACCGCCAGACGAGCACCATCAAGCACTTCTCGCCCTTCAAGAGGGCGATGCAGCGCCTCGGCTCGTGGGCTGTCAATCGGGCCGCCGGGACCACGCTCCCCGACGCCGCATCGGGCTTCCGCGCCTACTCGCGTCGGTCCTTGTACCGCCTCAACATCGTGACGACTTTCAGTTACTGCATGGAGACGATCATCCAGGCGGGCAACAAGCGTCTGGCGATCACCTCCGTGGAGATCAGCACCAATCCCAAAACGCGGGAGTCGCGCCTCTTCTCCAACGTGTTTGAACACATGGCCAAGTCGGGCCAGGCCATCATCCGGTCGTACATCATGTACCGGCCGTGGACGATCTTCGCGTGGCTGACGGGACTCTTCGCGATCGCCGGACTCGCGCCGTTCGTGCGGTTCGTCATCCTTCGTTGGCTCGGGGACGAGGGCAACCACCTTCAATCGCTGATCCTCGGCGTCGCGATGCTCGTAGCGGCCCTGCTCTCGCTTGCGCTCGGCGTCCTGTCCGACCTCCAGCGCACCAACCGCATCCTCCAGGAGGACCAACTCGAGCGCCTGAGGGAGCTCAGGTACGGACCGCTCGATGCCGCCCCGTCCGTCGCCCCTGCCCGTTCGGCCGCCCCTGCCCGTTCGGCCGCCGCGGCCCGTTCGGTCGGCGGAGCGCCCACCCGATCACCAACGCCACCGCGTCGGCGAGCGTCATAAGGACCCTGCTCGCAATCGCGAAGCTTGCGGCTTGAGGCTGGGTCGCCACCGCGGCCAAGAGCAAAACGATTGCCACCTCCCGCACGCCCGCACCCGCGGGGGCGAAGACCACGAGGAATCCCACCAACCACGCGAGCGCAAACACTCCCGTCGCGAGCAGCCACGAGATGGACGACCCCGGCACGATCTGGCGTAGCAGAATCCACGCGTGAACGCCGAGCAGCAGCCACATCGCCGCTGACCACAGGATCGCCACCAAGAGGTCGCGCCCGGCAATATCCGGCGCCTCGCCTGCGCCTCCGCGAATCTTCAGCGCCCGTGCAACGATCCGACGCAGAACCGACGGCACGAGCACCACCGCGAGCGCCGCGGCGATCGGGAGCACCCACCAGTACGTCGCCAACGCCCCAGGCACAAAGACCGTCGTTCCGACGGCACCGATGACGCCCGCCGTGACCACTCCGACCACCATTGCACCGAGCGAGCCAATCAGCGCGCGGACGCGATCCACGCCATGGTCACGCGCGAACTCCGCCTGGACCACCACCGGCCATACCGAACCCGGAACGTACTTGCCCGCCTGGGAGATGAAGAACACCCGGGCCGCCTCGCGACGGGTCGAGCGCAGACCGAGCGCGCGCATCACGGCGCGCCATGACAGCGCGTTGGCGCCGAGCGCGACGAGCGCCACGGCCCCCGAGGCGAGAAAGGCGAGCGCGCCGATGGATGACCACGAGTCGGCGATCGCCCCGCGATAGCGAACGAGCGCCCATGCGAGAAGGCCCGCAGCGACCGCGACGAACGCCCAGCGGAGCCACACGCGCGCGCCGACGGGTCGCGGGCGAGCCGGGGCGATCTCCTCTGGGGCCACGCCTTCCCGACCGGCTAGCGGGTCTGCATCGACGCCCATGCGCGAGCCACCCCTTCGTCTAACCCCACCTTCGCCTCCCAGCCAAGCACGTCCCGCGCGAGCGAAACGTCGAGCCACGTGGACGCCGTGTCGGTCCCACGCCTCGGCGCCTCCCGAACATCGAGAGCCTCGGCGCCCGCCGCGGCCGTCACGGCGGCGAGCACGTCGTCGAGCGTCGAGGGTGATCCCGATCCCAGATTCAGGACGGGCGGGAGTGCCTGAGCGCACTCGTGAATGCGAGCGACGGCCTCGACGATGTCGTCGATGAAGACGTAGTCGCGAGTCGAGACCCGGTCGCCGAAGACCGTGATCGGCGCGCGCAGGGACGCTGCGGCCAGCCAGTGGGCGATGACCCCCTGGCCCGGCGCCGGAACCTGCCCCGGCCCGTACGCATTCGAGATTCTCACCGCGATCGCGTCGAGGCCACTGTCGACGAGCTCCCGTTCAAGGTCCCGCTTGAGCGTCCCGTACGCGTTGACCGGGTGCGTGGCGCAGGACTCCGAAAACGGCGCTCGGTCCGGCGGGCCGTAGACGGTGCCCCCGGAGGAGAGGAACACGATTCGGGGCGCCTTGGTTAGCGCGGCGAGCGCCCGAAGCGCGTCGACTAGGTCGGCCGTCCCGGCACGGACGAGATCGGGCCGCTCGGCCGCGAGCACCGGGTTGACACGGGAGGCCGCCCAGATGAGCGTCCGCGCGCGCGCGGCGCCTTCGTCCACGACGCCGTCCCGGAGCAGGGGGTTCTCCACGGTGTATCGCGCGACGCTGGCTCCTCGCGCCTCCATGCCTGCAGCGATCGCGGTGCCGAGGAAGCCAGAGGAGCCCGCGACGGCCACGTCATAGACTGAAGTCACGCACCGTCCTCCGCACCTTTGGACCTCATCTTATGGGCAAGCCCCGATTGCTCGTCCTTGCCTCAACGTATCCGGCAACACCCGGCGACGGGACCCCCTCCTTCGTGCGGGACCTCTCCCTGGCCATGGCCGAGGCGTTCGACATCGAGGTGCTGGTCCCCGCCGTTCCCGGCGGCGCGAGCCGTGAGAGCGACGGCGGGCTCACCGTCACGCGCTTCCGCTACTTCTGGAAGCGCTGGGAGGACCTCGCGGACGGAGCGATCCTTGAGAACGTCCGCGCGCGACGCTCGCGCCTCCTGCAGGTCCCGTGCCTACTCATCGCCGAGCACAGAGCCGTGCGGCGGGCGATCCGTCGAAACCGACCCGACGCCATCCACGCTTACTGGATCATTCCGCAGGGACTCGTCGCTCGCCTCGCTGCTCGGGGGATCCCCACCGTGGTGACCACCCTGGGCGGAGATTTGTACGCGCTCCGTTCCGGAGCCGCGCGACGGGTGAAGCGAGGGGTGGTTCGGCACGCCGCCGCAGTCACCGTGATGAACGAGGAGATGCGGGAGATAGTGGAGGCTCTCGGGGGCCGTCCCGCCGCCGTCTCGGTGATGCCGATGGGCTTCGACCTGTCGTCGCTCGCCACGGGGTCGCCGCGGCCTCTCCGCAGCAGCGTTTCCGTCCTCTTCGTCGGAAGGCTCGTGGAGAAGAAGGGGCTCGCCGTGCTCCTCGCTGCCCTTCGCGAGCATCCACCACGGTCGCCGTGGCGCCTGACCGTCGTGGGGGACGGACCCCTGCGGGCCGAGCTCGAGCTGACGGCAGCCACGATGCCGGTCTCCTTCGTTGGCCAGCTTGGACGCCCGGATCTGTCGAACGCCTACGCCGCCGCCGACATCGCGATCTTCCCTTCCGTCAGGGCCGCCAGCGGCGACCAGGATGGGCTCCCGGTGGCGTTGCTCGAGGCCATGGGTTCCGGATGCGCGGTCATCGCGAGCGACCTTCCCGGCCTGAGCGACGCAATCCAGCGAGACGTGAGCGGCATCCTCGTCTCGCCGGGGGACTCCGCAGCGCTCGCCGACGCGATCACCCTTCTGGCGGACAACCCCGGTCAGCGCCAGCGGCTCGGGGAACGGGCCGCCGCCCGTGCGCGAGGGTTCGACGTCACCTCCGTCGCGAGGGGCTACCGCGACCTGCTCGTCAAGGTCGTTGAAAGCAAGGTCCTCGGCGGCGCGGCGTCGCGCCTCGAGCGGCCCAAGCCGCTTGAGCGTCCCTAGCGGCCCAACTTCGCGTACTTAGCCTCGGCGGCCGCCTTCTGCGCGCGCCACCACGGCTCGTTGGCGCGGTACCAGGCGATCGTGTCGGCGAGGCCCGCGGCGAAGTCGCGGAAGCGGGGCTCCCAGCCCAGTTCCGTCCGGAGTTTGCTCGCGTCGATCGCGTAGCGCATGTCGTGGCCGGGGCGATCCGAGACGTGGTCGTACGCGTCGGCTGGCTCGCCCATCCCCGCGAGGATCATCTCGATCACGGTCTTGTTGTCGAGCTCGCCATCCGCGCCGATGAGGTAGGTCTCGCCGATCTTGCCGGTGTCGATGATCGTCCACACCGCGGAGTTGTGGTCGTCGACGTGGATCCAGTCGCGCACGTTGAGTCCGGCGCCGTAGAGCTTGGGGCGAACGCCGCCGAGGACGTTGGTGATCTGACGCGGGATGAACTTCTCGACATGCTGAAGCGGGCCGTAGTTGTTCGAGCAGTTCGAGATCGTGGCCTCGACGCCGAACGACCGCACCCACGCTCGTACCAAGAGGTCGGAGCCCGCCTTCGTCGCCGAGTACGGGCTTGAGGGGTTGTAGGGCGTGTCCGGAGTGAACTTCGCCGGATCGTCGAGCTCCAGGTCGCCGTAGACCTCGTCCGTGGAGATGTGATGGAAGCGGGTCCCGTGCCGACGGACCGACTCGAGAAGGGTGAAGGTCCCCACCAGGTTGGTCTGGACGAACGGCCAAGGGTTGTCGAGCGAGTTGTCGTTGTGGGATTCCGCCGCGAAGTGGACCACCACGTCCGCCTCGCGCACCAGGTCGTCGACCACCTCGGCGTCCGCGATGTTGCCCTCGACGAGCCTCACGCGGTCGCTCGCCGGGAGCGAGGCGGCGCTGCCCGCGTAGGTCAGCGCGTCGAGCACGGTGACCTCCGCGTCGGGCCGCTCGTCGAGCGTGAGCCGAACGAAGTTCGAACCGATGAACCCGGCGCCGCCGGTCACGAGAACCTTCACAGGGCACTCCTCCAGAGTCGAACCGCCTCGGCGGTGGGAAGCAGGCCAGCCTCGCGGGCCTGGGACAACGTGGGCCCAGCGGCGTCCTTGCCGGAAAGGTGCGGAATGAGAGGCGTTCCATCGCGCGCCTCGCTCGGCCACTCGATCCCGATCTCGGGGTCGAGCGGGTGAATCTCTCGTTCGTGCCCGGGGTTGTACGGGACCGAGCACAGGTACGTGACCGCCGAGCCCTCCTCAAGCGACATGAATGCATGCCCGAGGCCCTCGCTCAGGAACACCGCCTTCCGATCGACGCCGTCCAGCAGGACGGCGTCCCACCGGGCGAACGTCGGGGACCCCACGCGGATGTCCACGACGACGTCGAAGACCGCCCCCGCAATACAGGTCACGTACTTGGCCTGGCCGGGCGGCACGTCGGCGAAGTGGAGGCCCCGCACCACGCCGGCCGCGGAAGTCGAGATGTTCGTCTGGGCCACCGTGAGCCGGTGGCCGATGGCTTCCGCGAACGGACCCTCGTTGTACGACTCGAGGAACACGCCCCGAGGGTCGGCGAATTGCCGTGGGGTGATCTCCCACGCGCCCTCGATGGCCAACGGCCGGAACTCCACGCTGCCTCCGCTCGACGATCGGACACCAGACTACCGTTACGGCTACGCTGGCCCGCATGGAGATCACCGATGCGCGGTGGCACATCGCCGGCGGCTACGGCATGCTCGCGACGGACATCATCGCGGCGCTACGGGCGCGGGGGGTCGAGCCCGTCGTGACCGACCGCGACGACCTCGACATCACCAACCCGGCCAAAGTCGCGCGCGGATTCGCCGACGCCGACGTCGTGGTCAACTGCGCCGCCTACACCGCCGTCGACGCCGCCGAGGAGGACGAGGCGACGGCTTTCGCCGTCAATGCGACCGGACCGGGCGTGATCGCCAGGGCATGCGCGGAGATGGGGTTGCGGATGGTTCACTTCTCGACCGACTACGTCTTCGCGGGGGACGCGACCACCCCCTACGCCGAGGACTCCCCGCTCGGCCCCAAGGGCGCCTACGGGCGCACCAAGGCGGCGGGCGAGACGCAGGTCCGCGACTCGGGCGCCGACGCCCTTGTCGTCCGGACCGCGTGGCTCTACGGCCGTGGCGGTCCGTGCTTTCCCAAGACTATCGCGCGCGTCGGGCGCGAGCGCGGCGCCCTCCAGGTCGTTGACGACCAGGTCGGCCAGCCGACGTGGACCCGGGACCTCGCCGATCTGATCCTCCGCCTCGTAGAGGCCGAGGCCCCCGCCGGGACGTACCACGGGACATCGTCGGGTCAGACATCGTGGTACGAGTTCGCCAAGGAGGTCGTTGCCTCCGCCGGGCTTGGAGACATCGTCTCGCCGAGCCGCGCGGCGGACCAGAAGCGGCCAGCACCACGGCCCACGTACTCGGTGCTCGGCCACGACGCGCTCTCCGCGATCGGGCTCGCGCCCATCGGTGACTGGCGCGAGCGCTGGCGCCTCGCGGCGCCCGAGGTCCTCGCCGACGTGGCTGGCTAGTACCTACTCGTCGAGCAGCCGAAGCAGGTAGTGTCCGTAGCCGGACTTGGCCAGGCGCTCCGCGCGCTCGCGCAACTCGCCGTCCGTGAGGAAGCCCCTTCGCCACGCGACTTCCTCGGGCGAGCCAATCTTCATCCCCTGGCGACGCTCAACCGTCTGGACGAACTGCGACGCGTCGAGGAGCGAGTCGAACGTGCCCGTGTCGAGCCACGCGGTTCCCCGCGGAAGGACCTCCACCTGCAGCGTTCCCGCCTCGAGGTAGACGCCGTTGACATCGGTTATCTCGTACTCACCGCGCGCGGACGGCTTGAGGTCGCGAGCGATCGCGACGACGTCGTTGTCGTAAAAGTACAGCCCGGGCACCGCGTAGTGGGACTTTGGGTGCTGCGGCTTCTCCTCGAGCGATAGTGCCTTGCCGTGCGCGTCGAACTCGACCACGCCGTATGCCTGAGGGTCCGCGACGCGATAGGCGAAGACCGCAGCGCCATCGATGTCCGAGAATCGCTGGAGCGTGTGCCCAAGGCCAGGGCCGTAGAAGATGTTGTCGCCGAGCACGAGGGCCGCGCTCTCCGAAGCGACGTGCTCCGCCCCGATCGTGAACGCCTGCGCGAGCCCCTTGGGCTCCGGCTGCTGCGCGTACGTGATCGAGATGCCGAATTGCGATCCGTCGCCCAGCAGGCGCTGGAACTGTTCGGCCTCGTGGGGGGTGGTAATGACGAGCACGTCCCGAATGCCCGCAAGGATCAGCGTCGAGAGGGGGTAGTAGATCATCGGCTTGTCGTACACGGGCACGAGTTGCTTGCTCACGCCGATGGTGATGGGGTGAAGGCGCGTGCCGGTCCCGCCGGCCAGAATGATTCCTCGCATCCGGCTAGTCTGCCCTAACACGCGACGCGGCGGCCACCTCGGCCCGCCCCCGCGCCCTGAGCCCGAGTCGAAGCGCGGCGCGGACGGGTGCTCGCCACCATCCGGGGAACGCCAGCCCCACGTATCGGGCCGCAGAGGCATGGTGCGCCAGAATCATGGGTGCGGGGTCGCTGCGCCACGAGTGCCCGCCCATGTGCGTAACCGCCGCGGCGGGAACCCAGCGACACCGATATCCCGCGAGCCCGAGGCGTCGGCCAAAATCCACGTCCTCCATGAACATGAAGAAGCCCTCGTCGAACCCGCCGACGCGCTCAAACGCGTCGCGCCGCACCACCAGGCACGAACCAGAAAGCCACCCGGCATCGATCCCCGGGCCAGCGGGGTCAAGGACCGGACGGTAGTGCCGGGTCCACGGGTTGCCCGGCCAGACGCGGCCGAAGACGCCGTGACCCGCGCCGAGCCAGAAGTTCGGTAGCGGTCGCGCGCTCGGATAGAGCGAGCCACCGGTTTCCAGGATGCGCGGGCCGAGCACCCCGATCGAAGGATCTGCGGCCCCGGCGGCCGCGAGCGCCGCGAAGGCGCCGGGCGCAACGACAACGTCCGAGTTGCAGATCGCGATGAAGGGGGCGACGCCGCGCCGAGCCCCCGCGTTGGCGGCCGCACCATAGCCGAGGTTGGCCGGCATGGCGACGAAGGCGGCACCGTGCTTCCGCGCGACGGGCTCGGCGGTCCTCCTCGGCGAGTCCGAGTCCACGACCGTCACGCTCGCGACGGCGCCGGCAGCATCGAGCGACGACAGAAAGGCGCCGAGCGTCTCGCCTGGGTTGTACGTCACGACGACGACATCGATCGACGAGGGGGCCGCGGGCGGAGACGTTGCCATGATGGTTCAGAGTATCGCCCGCGACCCCGGGCGGCGCCCGCGGACAACCAGGGGCGATGGTGCGCGAGAGGGGAGTTGAACCCCCACGCCCTTTCGGGCACACGGACCTGAACCGTGCGCGTCTGCCAATTCCGCCACTCGCGCGCGCCGGACGACTCTAGCACG
>JADGOS010000038.1 GCA_017882825.1 Demequinaceae bacterium
CCCTGGCTTTGTCGGGTTGGATTGTGGCCGCCGCCTATTACGTCCCCGCCACGGCGGCGTCGATCGTCGCCGTGTTCCTGCGACCGCGGCGGGTACGCGGCTAGTCCACGCAGCCGTACCCGATCGGCCAGTAACTCTCCTTGGGGAACATCCCCATGTCGACTGCGGCGACGCGGCGCGCCACCCTTCGTCCGTCTGCCCCTTCGACGTTGGGAGGGCCGTCAAAGGTTGACGCGCTACGGCGCGACGACCTTCGTGACCGTCCCGGCGCTCACGTCGGCCACGTAGATGTTCCCCGCGTTGTCGACCCCGAACGAGCTGACGTGTCCGCCGATCGCCCCGAACGCCCGCGTTTCGGTCACCGCGCCGTTGGGCGCGCGAAGCCCCCACACCTCACCCGTGCAGTAGTCCGCGTAGAGGTACGTGCCCCACAGGCCGGGTACCGCGTCGCCCCGGTAGACGTAGCCGCCGGTGATCGAGCACTTCCCGCCGTCGTGGCCGTAGGTGCTGACCGGGACGACGAAGCCCCGGTCCGCCCCCGAGCACGGCTTGCCGGATGGGTAGCAGAGGTTCCCCTCGACGATGTTCCACCCGAAGTTGTCGCCCGCGGCTGTCGTTGAATTGACCACATCCACCTCCTCGACCCTGTCCTGGCCGACGTCGGCGATGAAGAGTTGGTTGCCGTCGAACGAGAACCGCCACGGGTTGCGCAAGCCGTAGGCCCAGATCTCCGGGCGGCCGCCCTTTCCGTCCGCGAACGGGTTGTCGGCGGGGATGGTGTACCCGCGCGCCGCGCTGACGTCGATGCGGAGGATCTTTCCGAGCAGTGTCGCCGTGTTCTGGCCGTTCCCGTGTGGATCGCCCCCGCTTCCTCCGTCGCCGAACCCGATGTACAGGTCCCCATCCGGGCCGAACTGGAGTTGGCCGCCGTTGTGGTTCGCGTACGGCTGGGCCTGGGTGAGGAGCGTCTGGACGGGCTCGGGGTCCGCGGCCCACGCGCCCATCGGGAGGCGGTACTCCTCCACGTAGCTCGTGCCGCCCGCCCCCGTGAAGTCGACGAACATGCGCGACGGATAGACGGGGTCGAACGCAATGCTGAGGAGGCCTCGCTCGCCCCCGTAGGTCACCCGCCCCGTGATGTCGAGGACGACCTGGCGGAGGCTGCCGTCCGCGCTGACCGCGACCACCCGGCCCGGCTGCTCGACGACGAAGAGCCGGTGGTCCATCGGGCGCGAGGCGACGAACACCGGGTGGTCGAAACCTCCTGCCCACGGCGCCAGCGCGATCTGGACCTGGTCGAGCGGGGCGCCCGAGGGGCTGGGGGAGGGGGACGGGGCCAGCGAGGGCGAGGGGCCCGGCGAGACGGTGGGCGACGCGGGCGCGGAGGGCGACGCGGGCGGAGCCCCGGCGCAAGCGGTCAGGGCAAGCGCGGCGGCGAACGATGCCACCCCAAGCCGCGCCACCCCAAGCCGCGCAGCCCCAAGCCTTGCGCCGCGCAGAAGCCGAGATTGAGCAAGTGTCATCGCGCTCCGTCCTTCGTTTCCCACCAACCGCCGAGGTTCCCAGGTTATTCCTGAGCGGCGGGCACTTCCCGGGCGGCGCCTTGCCGGGGACGCGGGGTCGATCCCTGAGTGCCGTGTAGGACGATTGACGCGTTTTGCTATGGGCTTCTTGCGGCAATTGAGGGAAGATGAGTTAGGCCACCATCCGGCGGCCGACGCCAACGGGGGAGTATTCGCGATTCGCCAACTCTGGACACTCCTGACGCTCTCAGCGCGCCAGGGTTCGGAGGGACCGCCGTCCCCGTACCCGAACGAAGGAAACTCTCATGAACAAGTGGACCGTTCTCACCAGCAGCAGGATCGTCCGTATCACCGCTAGCGCGAGCACGCTCGTCGCCGTAGCCGCAATCGTCGGCGCTGGGTGGAAGTGGGCGTAGCCCCACGCGTGCCGGAGGGCGGTGCCAGGAGACGAATCCTGGTGCCGCCCTCCCGCATGGCAGCCTATTTGGCGTTGGTGGGAACTCTCGGCTTCGCCAGCATCGCACTCGCTCTCATTGCCACTCCCTGGTCCACGACGACCGCCGAGATACTGGTCTGGCCCTCCCTCTTCCTCGCCGTCGCGGCGATCGCGGGCGAGGTGAAGCCCCTGGTCGTGAGTTCCCGTGGCGGGGTGAGGACGCTGTCGACGTCGGCGCCGTTCGTGCTCGCTCTCGTCGCCGTGGCGGGCGTAGGGGTCGCCGTGCTGGTCCAGGCGATCGCGAGCCTCGCGGACGACATGCTCCACCGCCGCGCATGGAAGAAGTCCCTCTTCAATACGGCGCAATATGCGGTGAGCGTGTTCACCGCCCGAGCCGTCTTTGCCTGGTTGGCCGGGGTGCCGCTGTTCGGCGGCCCGGCGACCGTCGAGCCGCGGGATATTGCGCCGCTCCTCGCCGCGGGACTCGCGATGATCGTTGTGAACTGGTTGCTCGTGGCGGGTGTCGTCTCCCTGTCGACCGAACAATCCCTGCGGTCCGTGCTGCGCGCGGACGTCCGCGACTTCCTCCTCACGAATGTCGTCCTCCTCAGCGTCGGTGGGATCGCCGCGGTGGTCGCCGCGGACGGCATCGGCGCCCTGGCGCTGCTGGGTGCCCCGGTGATCGCCGCCCACCTGTTCGCGTCCGCGGTGGCCCGTCACACGCACGATGCGACGCACGACTCGCTCACCGGCCTGGGCAATCGCGGGCAGGTGGACTACGAGCTGAGCCGTGCGCTCGAGGCCGCTCGCCGATTGAAGACCGCGGGCCCGGGCCTTGTGCTCCTGGACCTCGATCACTTCAAGGATTTCAACGACACGCTGGGTCACCCCGTCGGTGACCAGATTCTTCGAGAGGTCGCGGATCGCCTCGTCGACGCGGTACCCGAGGGCACGTACGTCCACCGCACCGGTGGAGACGAGTTCGCGGTCGTGGTGAACGGGGGCCTCAGCGCTTCGCGACGGGTCGCGCTGGACCTCCTCAGCTCCTTCGATTGGCCCGTCCCCGTGGAGAGTCTGGAGTTGCTCGTCCGAGCGAGCCTCGGGGTCGCGATCGCGCCGGAGCACGGCTCGGACGGCGAGACGCTCATGAAGAACGCCGACATCGCGCTCTACCACGCCAAGATCGAGCGAGACATGATCAGCATCTACTCGCCCGAATTCGACGTCAACACGGTCGAGCGGCTCCAGCTTCTCGCGGACCTGCGAACGGCGATCGAGGAGAAGGCGCTCTATGTGGCGTATCAGCCACAGGTCGATTTGGACAGCGGCCGAACGGTGGGGGTCGAGGCTCTGGTTCGCTGGGACCACCCGCTTCGCGGCTCAATCGGTCCCGACGAGTTCATCCCCCTCGCCGAGAACTCGGGGCTGATCTACCCCCTGACCGCCTTTGTGCTCGACACCGCCCTTGGTCAACTGTCCCGGTGGCGAGCGTCGGGGCACGACCTCCGCATGGCGGTCAACCTCTCCGCACGCCACCTTTCCGACCCGGTCCTGCCCGACCTGGTTGCCGGCACCGCGGCGATCCACGGGGTTCCCCTCAGCGCGCTGGTCCTCGAGGTGACCGAGACGGGGATCCTGGCCGACGCGACGCGCACCGACGTGGTCATCCGCGCCCTTCGGGAGCGCGGAGTGGCCATCTCGATCGACGACTACGGGACGGGCAACGCGTCGCTCGGCTACCTGCAGCGCCTGGAGATCGACGAGCTGAAGATCGACCGGTCGTTCGTCAGCGACATCGGCACGGACGGCCAGGACCTGATCATCGTCCAGTCGACCATCAAGCTCGCGCTCGCGCTCGGGTTGCGCGTGGTCGCGGAAGGGGTCGAGGACGAGCGGACGACGGAGACCCTGCGGGAGTTCGGGGGCGTCATCGGGCAGGGCTATCACCTGGGTCGCCCCGTCGCGCCGAAGCAGATCGAGGCGAGGCTCCAAGCCGAGCGACGAGCGGCGGCCGGGCCGAGCGAGCGCGCCTGATCATGCTGGTCCTGGCCCTGTGCGTGCTGGCGCTGGTGTCGCCGCTCTTTGCGCTGCGGTGGCCCGCGGGCTTGCTCCTGCATCGGTGGCGCTTCCCCCTCCTCATCTGGGCGGCGCTCGCGCTCCAGGTGGTGGCGGTTGAGGTGCCGATGCCCAGGGCGCTCGCCGCGACCCTGCACATCTTCACCTACGTCGTCGCCCTGGGGTTCCTGTGGGTGAATCGGCGAGCCGCGGGGGTGTGGGTCGTCGCGGCGGGCGCGTTTTCCAACGGGCTCACGATCGCGCTCAACGGGGGCGTCCTCCCGGCGAGGGCCGGGGCGGTCGCGTCTGCTGGCATCGATCCCGATCTCGCCTTCGCCAACTCGGCCGTCCTGGAGCACCCCGTGCTGCCTTGGCTGGGCGACGTCTTCGCGTGGCCAGCGCCGCTTCCGCTCGCCAACGTCTTCAGCCTCGGCGACATCGTCATCGTCGTCGGGGTGTTTGTCGCCGCATGGACGGGGACGCGCCGCCTCGGGGCCGCGGAGCCTCCGCCGACGGCTCACGCGCAGGAGCAGGACTAGCGCGCCGCCGCCCGGCGATCCCGCGCCCGGAGCAACCACTTGCGCGCCTCCGTGGCGGCCGGCACCACGAGCGTGAGGCCGACGCACACGCCCCACTGCCCGAGCGTCAGCGGCGCGGTGGAGAAGGCCCGGTTGAGGAACGGCAGGTTCACGACGGCGACCTGCAGAAGCGCGGAAAGGGCCACCGCCCCCCACAGCCAGGGGTTGCCGAAGAATCGATGGACGAGGCTCAGCGTCTCCGACCGCGCGCAGAAGACGTTCGCGAGTTGCGCGAGCACCAGCACCGTGAAGGCGGCGGTGCGGGCGGTGGCGACGTCGAGGCTTCCCTCGACCAGGCCGCCAGGCAAGAACAGGTCGAGGGCGAACAGCGTAACCGCCGCCATGACCACGCCCGTGAACGCGATGCCCCTCCACATGCGGGCATCGATCAGCCGCTCGCCCGCCCGCCGTGGTCCTCGCGCCATGAGGTCGTCCGCGTACGGTTCCGCGCTGATCGCGAGCGCGGGCCCCAGATCCGTCAGGAGGTTCATCCACAGGATCTGCGTCGCAAGAAGGGGCGCGACGATCACCCCCTCCGGCCCGCCGAGCCCCAGCCACCCCGCCGCGAGCACGCCGACGAAGACGGCGAGCACCTCGCCGAAGTTGGACGCGAGCAGGTACCGCAGGAAGCGCTTGATGTTGTCGAGGATCCCGCGCCCCTCGCGGATGGCGTCGACGATCGTCGCAAAGTTGTCATCGGAGAGGATCATGTTGGACGCCTCGCGCGCGACCTCGGTTCCTCCTTGGCCCATGGAGACTCCGATGTCGGCGCTGCGCAGGGCGGGGGCGTCGTTCACACCGTCGCCCGTCATCGCGACGATGTCGCCGTGACTCTGGAGGGCGTCGACGATGCGGAGCTTGTGCTCGGGCGCCACGCGCGCGAACACCGAGGTCGTCGCCACGGCCTTGCGAAGCGCGGAATCGTTGAGGGCGGAGAGTTCGGCCCCCGTAAGCACCGCGGCGTCCTCCTCAACAATCCCGAGCGAGGTGGCGATCGCCGACGCCGTCACGGGATGGTCGCCGGTGATCATCACGATGCGGATTCCCGCGCCCTGCGCCGCGGCGACGGCGGCCCTGGCCTCCTCACGCGGAGGATCCACGATGCCGACCACGCCGGCCAGGACCAGGTCGCGCTCAAGCACCGCCTCCTCGGCCGGGGACTCCTTCGCTTCGCGGCGATAGGCCACCGCGAGCGTGCGCATCCCCAGCGCGGCCATCGCGCTCACCTCGGCGAGCACGTGTTTGCGGCCTGCGGCGTCCAACGCCCGCTCGACGTCGCCCGCCAGCTCCGCCGTGCACGCCTCGAGCAGCATCCCCGGCGCACCCTTGGCCGCCACGAAGAACCCGCCTTCGGCGTCGGAGGTCACCGCGGACATGATCTTGCGCTCCGAACTGAACGGAACGGAGCCGAGCCGCGTGAACCGCTGCTGCCGCGCCTTGGCCAAACCCAGGTCCCACTCGACGGCGAGAAAGGCAATCTCCGTCGGGTCGCCGTCGAAGGTCGGTTTCTTGGCCGTGCCGCCGACGACGGCGTCGTTGGCGACCGCCCCACTCGCCAGCAGAACCGCGACCTCGGCCCCAAGCGGGCCGTCGGGCAAGGCGTCGTCCGCCCCGCCGAACGTCGTCGCCCCCGAAGCCGTCACGACGCGCGTGATCGACATGAGGTTCTGGGTGAGCGTGCCCGTCTTGTCCGCGCAGATGATGGATGCCGACCCGAGCGTCTCTACGGACGAGAGGTCCTTGATGACCGCGCGGCGCTTCGCCATCCGTTGCACGCCGAGCGCGAGCACGACCGACATGATCGCCGGGAGGCCCTCGGGCACGGCCGCGACCGCGAGCGCGACGCCGAGCAGGAGCACCTCGACCGCCCCCGCGAGGGTCGTGACATCCTGGGTAAGAAACACGGCGCCGATGACGATCACGGCGATGGCCAGGACCGCGATGCCCATGACCTTTCCCAGTTGCGCGATCTCGCGCTGGAGGGGAGTGGGGTCCGATTCGGTCTCGCCCAGCAGTCGGGCGATGCGGCCCATCTCGGTGTCCATTCCTGTCGCCGTGACGACCGCCCGTCCCGCCCCGCGCGTCACGGCCGTCCCCGCGAAGACCATGCAGGCCCGGTCGCCCACGCCCGCCTCTTCCGCGAGGGGGTCGACCCCCTTGGATACCGGCACACTCTCGCCCGTGAGTTGGGCCTCCGCCACCGAGAGCGTCGACTCCGTGAGGCGCGCATCTGCCGCTACCGCATCTCCCTCGGCGAGCAGCAGCACGTCGCCGACCACCACGTCGAGGGCGGGAACGCGCACCACGCCGCCGTCGCGCACGACCCCGGCCGACGCGGCGGCCATCCGCTGCAGCGCCGCGACGGCATTCTCTGAGCGGCGCTCCTGGATGAACCCGATGGCCGCGTTGGCGACGACGACCGCGGCGATCACGAACGCGTCATAGGGCGCGTCGCCGCGGCCCTCGGCAAACCAGGCGGCGAGGGCGATGGCGATCGCTCCCAGCAGGAGGTAGACGAGGGGATCGGCGAATTGGGAGAGGAGCCGGCGCCATTGTGGAACCGGGCGGCGCGCGACAAGGGCATTCGCGCCGTCGCGGGCGAGGCGGGTCGCGGCCTCTTCCGCGCCGAGGCCAGCGGCGGCGTCGGTGCCCGCCTCCGAGGCGACCTCGTCGATGGTGTGCGTTGACGGATCAAACCCGGGCGACAGCGTCGCCATCTGGTGCTCCTGTCGCCGTACTTCCGTTGGGGTTCGCGCTCACCCCATTGTGGCCCTAGGGCGACGGCAACCCTCGGCGGCCGTTACCTGGCGCCGACGGCGCTATCGGCGAGCCCGCTTGACGGCGACTCGAACACCTGTTCGAATGGGGGCATGCGCTGGGCGACGCAGGACATCACGCGGGAGGAACCGGGTGCGCTTCCGGGGCTCGCCCGCGTGGCGAACCTGCTCCGCTCGGTCCGGACGCCCGAATTCGAAGGCATCACCTTCCACGAGGTCGCGGCCAAGAGCGCGCTGAACCGCGTTCCGGGCACGAGCGCGATGCCCTACGACTGGACCATCAACCCGTATCGGGGATGCAGTCATGCGTGCGCGTATTGCTTCGCGCGCCCGAGCCACACCTACCTCGGCCTCGATGCTGGCGACGACTTCGACTCGCAGGTGGTCGTCAAGGTCAACGTCGCCGAGGTCCTGCGGGGCGAGCTCGTGCGCCCGACGTGGAGGAGGGAACGGGTCGCGCTCGGGACCAACACCGACCCTTACCAGCGCGCGGAGGGGCGCTACCGGCTAATGCCGGGCATTGTCACGGCGCTCGCCCGTTCGGGTACGCCATTCAGCGTCCTGACGAAGGGGACGCTCATCCGTCGCGACCTGCCCCTCCTCGCCGGCGCGGCGCGCGACGTGAGCGCGTCCATCGCCTTCACCGTCGCGGTATTCGACGACGCGCTCGCCTCGACGCTAGCGGCGGGCGCCCCGTCGTCGGCGGCGCGGCTCGGTGCCGTGGCGGCGGCGAGGGGCGCCGGGCTGGAACCCGCGGTGTTCGTCGCGCCGATCCTTCCCTTCCTGACGGACTCCGCCGAGCAACTCGACGCGGCCATGCGTCGCATCGGCGAGGCGGGGGCGACCGTGGTCTCTTACGACATCCTCAACCTCCGCCCCGGCGTGAAGGAGTGGTTCGCACGCTGGCTGGGTCGCGAGCGCCCCGACCTCATCCCGCGGTACCGGGACCTGTTCGGCGCGCGCGCGTACGTCCCGGAGGACTACCGGGGGCTCATCCGCGAGAGGGTGCGAACCGCGATGGCCGCACACGGGCTGGAGGCGCTACGGTTCCGGCCGGCCGAGCCTTCCGCGCCAGCCGAGCCCCGCGCCGCCTCCGAACTCGAACCCACCCTGTTCTAGCGCGGGCGGCCCGATGCGGTCGCGGCAGAAGGGTCGCGCTGATAGCCTTCCCTCGTGACTTCGGTCACGCCTGCACCTCGCCACACCTCGGGCATGCCGACAGACGTATCGGCTCCCCGCGGCGCGGACGAGGAGGGGTCCGTTCGGCCGACCAGGCCGCGGGAGGGTCTGGCAAGGTGTGGCGCGGCTACCACGATCCAGCCGCCGGGGGCGCCCGAGAGACAGCGCGGGAATGGTCATGTTGCGACGACGCGAGCGTGTTCTGGCGGTGTGGATGACGTTTCTCATGTGCGGCGCTTGGGGGGCATTCGTTGCCCCCGCCGCAGGGAAGACGGCAGGAGCAGAGGAGGGAGACGGGCCGCCCCCAGCGGTTTACGATTCCTACGAGAGGACCGTCGAGGTCGCCGAGCTCGACGGTCGCAGGGGAAACGCCGAGGAGGCCATCGCCGCCTACGCCGACGTCCTCGTCAACGCCTCCGACCAGCCCATGCGCGGCGCGACGCTCAACGGACTCCTGGCCGTCGCGGTCGCGACCGAGGACAGTAGCCGCGCCGCGGATCGCTACGGCGAGGGCTGCGGGGTGGAGATGGTGGTCCACTCGGCCTATGGCCTGATCCTCTCGGCAGAAGACCGCTCCCTCTACCTCGGGAACTCCTTCTATCTCGACGCTGCGGCGTCGGACGCTCAGTTCGTCGAGTGCGCCGGCCAGTCGGGAGTTCCCTCGATGTCGGACACAGAGAAGGTCGAGTACCTTCTCAATGCCGCAACGTACTACCCGGACGACGCGGGAGCCCTGATAGAACTGGGGGGGCAATTGCCCGAGTACCTCAGCGGAATCCTCGACGATGCGTCGACGCTCCATGAGTTCTCGGACGTTCGCCAAGCGGTACTCGAGACGTTCGCCGTCCAGTCCGACGCGATCGAGCAGGCGACGGGCGAGACGCTCATGGCCATCCTGCGCTCCAAGCACTGCGAGGTCTACGACCCGGAGTGGAGTACCTCGGGCCTCGCCACGGTGCGAAAGCTCATTGTGTGCCCATCGGTGGACGACATGGCCAGCCTGTCAGGCTCGGACGTCGAGGCGACGTCCCTCGAGGAGGCTCGGTACACCCTGACCTACGCCTACTCTGGCGGAGGGGACGCGGAGTGCAAACTGTGGGACTCCACCACCAATGAGCCGGTCTACTTTCTCAAAGGGGCGAACTTCGCCCACGTCTTTTCCTTGGTGGATCTTTCCACCGGCGCGGTGGCGGCGACGAAGGTATTCGGTAGCACGGCGATGAAGTGCTGCACGAGTGGTACGTACGATCCGGCTACGTTCGACGGTCGTCACCACAGCGTCGGAGAATGCGTTGGGGGCAACGAGCCCGAATCTACCTACAGCGAGAGTGAACTCGAGGCTTGGCTCGAGTCGCAGACGGACTAGGGGAGTGAGTATGCCTACGGCGAAGAGTGGCGGAGAGGCCGGGAAGCCCGACGCGAAGGGGAGCGCGGCGGCACCCACCGCGAAGCGGGAGACCCCCGCGATCAGGAAGAGCCGCTCCGCCGGGGGCGCCGGACCCTCAACGGCGGGCAAGAACGCTGGCGCCAAGGGCACTCCCGCGAAGACGGCAGAAGGGGGCGAGGAGGCGCCCAAGAGGCGGTGGTTCCGGTCTCCCACAATCCTCGGTCTCGCGGGAGGGGTGGTGCTGGCGGCGTGCCTCACCGTCGTCGCCCTGCTGGTGTTCGGTGGGCACCGTGACGTCGCGAGAATTGCGGCGGGCGGATTCCACACGTGCGCGATCGCCACCTCTGGCTCGGTCGAGTGTTGGGGGTGGAACGAGCACGGCCAGCTAGGGAACGGTACGACCGAATCGGGCGGGGAACTGACCGTCGTCGAGGGCTCGGCGGGAGCTATCGAGGTCGCGGCAGGGGCCGCGCAAACGTGTGCGATCCTCAAGGACCACTCGCTCTGGTGCTGGGGGTGGAACGTCTCGGGTCAGTTGGGCGACCGCTCGACTCTCGACCGACCGACTCCCGTGGAAGTGTCCGGGCTCGCCGACGTTCGGCAGGTCTCGGCCGGGACTCACGCAACGTGTGCCGTGACATCGGACGGATCGGCGTGGTGTTGGGGTTGGAACCAGAGCGGGCAGCTCGGCGACGGCACGGAAGTGGGGCGCTCCGGGCCGGTACTCGTCAAGGATCTTCTGGACGTCGTCCAGGTCAGCGTGGGAGACGACCACGCTTGTGCAGTGGTGGGGGACGGCGAGGTCTGGTGTTGGGGATCGAATACCGCAGGAGAGGTTGGGGCGACGGCCGCGCAGCACCAGACGTCCCCCGTGAAGGTTGAGGGACTCGCGGGCGCCGTCAAGGTGGCGGTCGGGGGAGCGCACTCGTGCGCCATTCTCGACGACGGTTCCGTATCGTGCTGGGGTGACAACGCTTTCGGTCAACTTGGCGAGCCGTCGTACACGAATGGATCCGGGGTTCCTGTGGCGGTCTTCGGGCTCGAGGGTGTCACCGCCTTGGCGCTCGGCTACGAGCACTCGTGTGCCATTCTCCACGGCGGTTCCGTATCGTGCTGGGGCGGTAACGATCACGGTCAGGTGGGCGACGGAAGCGCGACGGACCGAAGTGGTCCGGTTGACGTGGAGGGCATCGAGGACGCCACGCAGATTTCCGCGGGGGACTTCCACACGTGTGTCCTTCGGGGCAACGGCGAGGTCTCGTGTTGGGGGGCCGACGCCGACGGCCAGTTGGGCGTCGGCGTGGCGGAGGACAGCGACCAACCGGTCACGGTGATCGACCTGAGGGCCGGGTAGCGCCCGAGGGGATCCCGTGAGCCCGGGGTCCGGTAACCTTCCGGGGTGACCCTCGTGTACCTTCTCCGCCACGGCGAGACCGACTGGAATGCCACCGGCCGCCTCCAGGGCTCCACCGACGTGCCCATGAACGCGCGCGGGCTGGAGCAGGTCGAGGCTGCGGCGCGGGCGCTCGGCGCGCGGCTTCCGAAGGGAACGGTCATCGTGTCGTCGCCCCTTGCTCGCGCGCGAGCCACCGCCGAGGCCCTCGCCGCCCTCACCGGCGCGACGGTCGTGTACGACGACCGCATGAAGGAACGCTCGTACGGCGCGTGGGAGGGGATGACCGCGGCCGAGCGCGAGGAGCACGACGCCGTGGAGGTGGCGCGCTGGCACGCCGGGCTTGAGCCCCGCATCGAGGGGTACGAGGACCACATCTCCGTGACGTCCCGCGCGGTGGCCTGCATCGAGGAGCACGTGACCGACGGTGCGGTGGTCGTCTTCGTCGGGCACGGGAGCACGTCGCGCCTGGCCGTCAGGACGCTGATTCGCCTTCCCCTCGACGGGTGGAACATCGGGCCCCTGGGCAACGCCTCGTGGGCCCAGCTCGAGCGGGCCTCCGACGACGAGTGGCGCCTGCTCAGCTACAACGTCGGCGCGTAGCCCTGCGGCTGCGCGCGGGCCGCACGCGGAGCGGGACACTGGTGGGATGACCGTCCACGGCTGGCGCACGAGGGGGATACAGGCCGCCCTCGGTTCGGCCCTCTTGTTCGGCGCGGGCACCCCGATCGCCAAGCTCCTCCTTGCCGACGTCAGCCCGTGGATGCTCGCGGGCCTCCTCTACGCGGGCTCCGGCATAGGGCTCGGGCTCTATCGGCTGGCTCGGCGCGCGCCGCGCGTGCGGCCTCGCGCGGGCGAGTGGTTGCCGCTCGCCGGCGCGATCCTCAGCGGGGGCGTCGTGGCCCCGGTGCTCCTGTTCGTCGGACTGTCTCACCTTCCGGCCTCGGGAGCGTCGCTCCTGCTCAACGCGGAGAGCGTGTTCACCGCCGTCATCGCGTGGTGGGTCTTCAGGGAGAATCGCGGACCGCGCGTCGTGTTGGGGTTCGCCGCCATCGTCGCGGGCGCGGCGGTTCTTGCCGTTTCGTCGGGCGTCGACGCGGGAGGCGCATGGCCATCCATCGCCGTGCTTGCGGCGTGCCTTCTGTGGGGGGTTGACAACAACCTCACACGGGTGGTCTCTCGGCTCGACGCGGTGTGGCTCGCGGCGCTGAAGGGCTCCGTCGCGGGCTGCGTCAACCTCTCGCTGGCCCTCGCTCTGGGGTCGCGGCTTCCGGGGTCGGCGCAGGTACTTGCGTCGATGGCGCTCGGCCTGGCGGCGTACGGCGTGAGTCTGGTGCTCTTCATCGTGGCGCTCCGAAAGGTCGGGACCGCGCGAGCCGGGGCGTACTTCGCGGTGGCGCCCTTCTTCGGCGCCCTGGTAGCCGTCGCCCTCGGCGACGTGGTGACGTTGCCCCTCACTGCGGCGGGGCTCCTCATGGTTGCCGGCGTCTGGCTCCATGTGACCGAACGCCACGACCACCTTCACTGGCATCCCCCCACGGCGCCATTCGAGGCTCACACGCACGACGAGTTCGACGAGCGCAGAGGTGAGGCGCCGGGCGACGCGCGATCAGACGTGGCAGACGGGGCGGACGAGCACCGGCACGCCGCCGCCCACGCCGCGCTTAGCCACCGCCACGGCCACTACCCCGACACCGCGCACCGGCACACGCACGAGCCCTAGTCCGAGGGTGCGCCTCACCGCGTGGGATCGTGGAGGCCCTACTTCTTCTCGTCGTGCCCGCCGAAGCCCTTGCGCATCGCCGAGAGCACCTTGTCGGCGAAGTCGTTCGCGTCGCGCGAGGCGAATCGCGTGAAGAGCGCGGACGTGAGGACGGGCGTCGGGACGCCCTCGTCGATCGCGGCGATTGAGGTCCAGCGACCCTCGCCGGAGTCCGAGACGTGCCCCGAGAACTCCTCGAGGTCGGGCGATGCGTGCAGAGCGGTGGCGGTGAGGTCGAGGAGCCACGAGCCGACGACGCTCCCGCGCCTCCAGGCCTCGGCCACGGCGGTGGTGTCGATATCGAATTGGTAGTACTCGGGGTTGGCGAGGGGGGCGGTCTCCGCGTCGCCCGGCGCCGCGCCGCCCGAAACCGCACTGCCCGAAACCGGGGCGCGCCCGATGCCCGCGGCACGAAGGATGTTGAATCCCTCGGCGTACGCGGCCATGAGCCCGTACTCGATCCCGTTGTGGACCATCTTGACGAAGTGGCCGGCGCCGCTCGGCCCGCAGTGCAGGTATCCGAGTTCCTCGGAGGTGGTCGCGCCCGTCCTGCCTGGGGTCCGCTCGACGTCGCCCGCTCCTGGCGCGATCGTCCGGAAGATCGGGTCGAGGCGCGCGACGGTGGGGGAGTCCCCGCCGATCATGAGGCAGTACCCGCGATCGAGGCCCCACACGCCCCCGCTCGTTCCGCAGTCAAGCAGGGTGATTCCCTTCGCGGCGAGCGCGGCGGAGCGGTCGATGTCGTCGCGGTAGTACGAGTTGCCGCCGTCGATGATCGTGTCCCCCGGATCGAGGAGCGCGGCGACTTCGGTGATTACGCGCCCCGTGACCGCGCCCGCGGGAACCATCACCCAGACGCTTCGCGGGGCGTCGAGCTTCGCCACCAGATCCGCGATGGCCGTCGCGGCCGTCGCGCCCTCGGACGCGAGCGCCGCGACCGCGTCTGGGTTGAGGTCGTGGACGACGCACGCGTGGCCGTCCCGCATCAGCCTGCGCACCATGTTGGAGCCCATCCGTCCGAGCCCGATCATTCCGAGTTGCATTGGGGTATTCGTCGTCACGGTGTGTCCATAGTTGCTGTGCGTCCCTTCTGGAGCCCGTTCCGGGCGTCCCCCCGCTCAGTGTGCGGGGTGGGCCCACCCGCCGCAAGCGACCGCGCGCCACAAATAGTATCTAGATAGGGCTATGTTAGCGCGACTCTGCCAGATAACATAAAGAAAGGAACCGGTAAGGAGGGGTGATCATGGGCCGCACGACGGAGGAGTGGGAGGCCCGACTCGGGCGGCAGGTGCGCGCCGAGCGGCTTCGGCTCGGCATCGATCAGGCGTCGCTCGCAAGCGCGGCGAACATCTCGACGCCTAGCCTCTCCGCGCTCGAGAACGGGACGGGATCGAGGCTGGGCACGCTCGTCAAGGTCGTGCGCGCCCTCGGGCGCGAGGAGTGGCTCGACGGCCTCGCCCCGATGACCGAGGTCTCGCCGCTCGCGCTACTCCGCGACAAGGATCGGGGGGCTCCGAGGCAACGAGCGCCCCGGCAACGTGCGCCCCGACAGCGGGTCCCGCGAGGAAGCCCCGCGTCGTGACGTACGTACCCGCGACGGTGGTCCGCGTCGACGCGTGGGGCCAGACCGTCGGCGCCGTCGCCCTCGACCCATCGACGGGCCTCGGCGTCTTCGAATACGAGCCCGATTGGGTCGCGACGCGCCGGGAGCTCTCGCCCATTCTCGCGCCCGTCGCGAAGCGCCTCGTCTGGGGCGAGTCCCGTTCCCGCGAAACCTTCCTCGGACTTCCCCCGTTCCTCGCGGATTCGCTTCCGGACGACTTCGGCAACGCGATCGTCGACGCATACCTCGCGAGGGAAGGGATCGACGCGGGGGAGTTCACCGCGCTCGACCGGCTCGTGTACGCGGGGGGCAGGGCGCTCGGCGCGCTCGAGTTCCACCCGCCCGCGCCTCGAATCCAGACCCCGAG
>JADGOS010000113.1 GCA_017882825.1 Demequinaceae bacterium
ACCTCGACGACGGCATGGAGCGGCGGTCGCGGCGCGTCCGCCTCGAACTCGAGCGCGAGAGCCTCGCCCGCGTCGAGCGACTCGTCCTCGTCAGCCCCGGCGACGTCCCCCTCCTCGACCTCGCCCTCTTCAACAATGTCGCCCTCGATCCTCGCGCACACCACGTACGCCCGCCGCCCCTGTGCGACCTCCTCGCGCACGCGCGCCCACGCCCGCTCGATCCACGCGGCGTTGTCCGCGGGAACGACGTGCGTGATGACGTCCGCCCGGCCCGCGGGCTTGTCGCGAAGCACGGACGTCTCGAGGTCGCCGAAGACGGTCATGGCGACGGTGCGCGGTATCGGCGTCGCGGTCATCACCAGGAGGTGAGGTGGGCGCTCACCTCGCGCGCGGAGCGAGTCGCGCTGTTCGACTCCGAATCGGTGCTGCTCGTCCACCACGACCAGCCCGAGATCGGCAAACTGGACGGCTTCGCCCAGGAGCGCGTGGGTGCCGACGACGATCCCCGCGGCGCCCGAAGCGGCCTCGGCGAGGGCCCGGCGCCGCTCGACGGAGCCCTGGGAGCCCGTGACGAGGGTGATGCGGGTGGCGTCGGTGGCGGCGGTCAGCATCGCGCCCTCCGCGAGCGGCCCCAGCAACTCCCGCAGGGTCCTCAGGTGTTGGGCGGCGAGGACCTCCGTCGGCGCGAGAAAGGCCGCCTGCCCCCCGGAATCCACGACCCGGAGCATCGCGCGGAGCGCCACCACCGTCTTTCCGGAGCCCACGTCACCCTGCAGGAGCCGCTGCATGGGCACGTCGCGCATCAGATCGGAGGCGATCCGCTCCCCCACCTCCCGCTGGCCCGGCGTCAGGGCGAAGGGGAGCCGCGCGTCGAGCGCGTCGGCGATCCTTCCCTTGGCGCCGCGTCGCGCCACCGACCTCAGGCTGGCGACCTCGGCGCGCCGTTGGGCGAGCGCGGCCTGCAGAATGAGCGCCTCCTCGTATTTCAGCCGCGCCTGGCCGCGCGCCCACGCCTCGTCATCGTCGGGCACGTGAACGTCGCGCAGGGACGCGAGGAGGCCGCGATGCCCGCGCGCGGCGAGCAACCCGGCCGGAATCGGATCGGGAACGTCCGCGTCGGTGAGCGGGTCGAGGACCGTCCGGACGGCGCGAGAGATCTTCCACGTCGGGACGGACGCGGTCGCGGAGTACAGGGGAATCGGCCGGGCCGCCTCGGCCATCGCCTCCTCCTCCGAGCCGGTGTCGAGGCCGACGATCAGATAGTCGGGATGGGTCAGTTGGCGCCTGCCCCGGTACTCGCCGACGGTCCCGGTGAACAGCCCGGTCCGACCAGGTCGCAACTTGTCCTCGTGCATGCGGAGCACGCCCGCCCGCTTGGCGAAGAAGGTGAGCGCGAGGGTTCCCTTGCCGTCCGTCACGATCGCCTCGAGCATTGCACCGCCGCGCGCCCGCATCGGCCGAACGGTCGCCTGGACGATCTCCGCCATGACGGTGACGTGTTCGCCGACGCGCAGGGCGCCGATGTCCGTGAATTCCCCCGGCCTGCCATAGCGGCGGGGGTAGTGGTGGAGCAGGTCGCCGACCGTGCGAAGCCCGAGCGCGGAGAGGGGACGCGCGGCGCGTTCGCCCAAGACTGCGGCGAGCGGTTCGCCGAGGCGCGACTGGGCCGCCCGCGAGAGTGGCGGCGGGGAGGTCATGCGTCCGGGGAGGTCTCGACGCCCAGGATGATCGCCGGCGCGGCCTGCCCGCCGGAGTACACGTGAACCTCCACGCCCGGCGCGGACAAAACAATCCGGCCCACCGCGGCGTCAGCGGCGGACGACGGCACCCCGGCGCCGAGGATCACCATCGCGACCTCGACGTCGGGCGTGACCATCCGTTCAAGGTCGTCCGCCACGGAATCGGGCGTCGCGCTCCCCACCCGCGTCGCGGCGGCGGCGCGGGTCATTGCTGGTAGCGGGTCCACGCCCGGCGCCAAGAGCGCCGCGGCCGCCAGGGCGGCGATCGCCTGGGGCTCGCTTGCGGAGTCGACGACGACGATCTCCGTGTCTCTCCCGTTCGCGGCGATGGCGCGCGCGGCGGCCGTGAGCGCGGGCGCACCCGCGACCACAATGACGCGGCCGGTCGACGCGTCTCGTACGGCGCGCGCGATCTCGTCTTCGCCGATCTCCTCGGGGTTCGGCGCCACGAGCACCGCTCCTGCGGAGCACGCGAGCGCCGCCGCAATGCCCGGACAGGCGGTCAGGGCGACAATGCCGATGCGCATGCGCGCGCGCGCCGCCGATGTCGGGATGTGCCGCACCACCACATGCGAGGCATCCGCGCCGCGGGCGATCGCGATGGCCCGTTCGGGCTGGTCCGTGTGGACGTGCGCGTGCCACACGGCGTCGCCGGCCGTGACGGCGACGCTCGCCCCGATCTCCCGCAGGCGCGACTTGAGCGATGGGGCCTTGTCGTCGGGCGCCGCTTGGCCCGCCACGCGCCGCTGATGTGCCACGAACATCACCTCGTACGCGCCGAGGCGCGCCGACGAGGCGTCACCAAACGCGTGAACCGCAGTCTCGGCAGGCGTCCTTCCCTCGGTCCTGTCGTTCACCTCCCACTCGACCTCGTCGAGGGCGGCCAGGGCCTCGGGCCCGGCAAGGGTCTCTGCGAGCATCTCGAGCTGGAGCACCAGCCCCGCCGCGCCGGCATCGACCACCCCCGCCTCGCGAGCCTCCGCGAGGACGTCGGTCGTCCGCGCCAACTCGACCCTGGCCTCGATCACGGCGGCCACCGCGATGGACGCGACGTCTCCGCCCGCATCGAGCGCGCCGCGCCCGCCCCGCGCCGCCGCGCGGGCGACCGAGAGGATCGTGCCCTCCATGGGCTCCCCCACCGCGTCGTATGCCGCGTCGGCCGCGAAGTCGAAGGCGTCGACCAGGCCGGGTCCCTTGACGGCGTCGAGTCCGCCCCGCGCGTCAATCTCGGCCAGGAAGGCGCCCAGGTACTGGGAGACGATCACGCCCGAGTTTCCGCGGGCGCCCATGAGGCAGCCCCGGGCGAACGCGGCCACGACCTCCCGGTGACTGGCCTCGATCGGAAGTCGGGCGACGGCCCTGTTGCCCTCCATGAGGGTGAGGTAGAGGTTGGTGCCGGTGTCGGAGTCGGCGACGGGGAAGACGTTGATCGCATCCAGCCGGTCGCGCTCACGCAGGACGGCCCGGGTCCCGGAGTCGATCCAGTGGCGCAGCCGCGACGAACCTCCGGTCACGGCGCCTCCTTGCTCGGTCAATCCTCCGTGCGCACCATCGTGGCACGCCGACGGCGGCAAGCGAAACCCGGCCGGGGCGGGTTTGTGGTCAGCGCCTATAGTCGGCTACTCTTGTGCGGTTGCCTGCCCAGCAGGCCCTCATCGTTGGCGCGGATTCCGCGCCCCATGCAAGGTCAGGAGAAGATCGTGGCTGCCACCTGCGACGTCTGCGGCAAGAGCCCGTCGTTCGGGTACTCGGTCTCCCACTCCCACCGGCGCACCTCCCGCCGCTGGAACCCGAACATCCAGCGCGTGCGCGCGCTCGTGGCGGGTTCGCCGAAGCGCCTCAACGTGTGCGCCTCGTGCCTCAAGGCCGGCAAGGTCACGCGCCGCGCCTAGCGTCGTGCCCCTAGGCACGAGGAAAGTGATCCCAGCCCCACCGGGTCGGAACCTTGCCGTCTACCTCAACCCCCTCGTGTTCGCGGGTGACGAGTCCGATCGGCACCCACCCTCCCGGCAGTTCGGTGCGCGGAGGGAACGTCGCGAGCAGGTGGTGATCCTCGCCGCCCGTGAGCGCCCAATCCAAGGGGCTCGCCACAACCTGGCCAGCGACTCGCGCGACGGACGGGTGGATCGGGACCCGGGCGGACTCGATGGCGATCCCGATGCCGGAGGCAAGCGCCAGGCGCGCCAGGTCGGTCACCAGCCCGTCGGAGATGTCCATCATCGCGGTCGCGCGAGCGTCGCACGCCTCGACGCCCGCACCAATCCTCGGCTGCGGGCGCAGAAACAGGTCAATGGACTCTGAGTCGATCCGCAGTCCGTTCTCCAGTTGGTGAAACCCCGCCATCGCGGCGCCGAGGGGTCCCGATACCGCCACCACGTTGTTGATGCGCGCGCCCGACCGACGGACCGGCGTCCGTCCGCGAGTCTCGCCGAGGGCGGTGATGCTCACGCTGATCTCGCGCGAGCCCGAGATGTCGCCGCCGATGACGCCGACTCCCAGCGGCTCGCACGCCTCGCGCAGGCCGTCCGCGAATTCCAGCACCCACTCCACGTCCGTGGAGGGCGGCACGGCGAGGGTGACCTGGAGCGCCACCGGCACCGCACCCATGGCATCGATATCGGCGAGGTTCTGCATCGCCGCGCGGTAGCCGACGTCGGCCGCCGTCGACCATTCCCTCCGGAAGTGGCGATCTTGCACCAGGACGTCGCTGGACACGACGAGGTCGCCCTTCAGCGACAGCACCGCGGCATCGTCGCCGGGGCCGAGAAGGGCTGAGGTCGTGGTGGGAAGGCGCGGGGAGAAGAGCGCGATCAGCGCGTCCTCCCCGACATCCCCGATGAGGGGCATGGCACCAGGGTAGGGGGCTTTCGCCTCGGGCGGGGGCCGCTTCCCCGTATGCGGCGAAAGTCGCGAGCGCGCCTATTGTCCCGCCTTCGGCGGCAGGCGAAACGCGCGGCGCGGCATCCGGGGGGTCTCGCCGCTCCCGGCTACCGTGGTGAGGAAGCCGAAGGAGAGCGAGGCCTCGTATGGCATGGCGCGACGACGTTTCGGAGGGAGCCCAGAGCGACCTCGACACGGTATTCAGTCAGGCGGCATTGCTCGCGCGCACCCTGCTGATGCGCAATCGTGAATTCTTCCCGTTCGGTGCGACGATCAGCACCACGGGTGCGGTGGGTCTGTCCACGCCGGTCCCCCCCGGG
>JADGOS010000114.1 GCA_017882825.1 Demequinaceae bacterium
GGCGCTGACCTGGTCGTCCGCATCGTGATCGCCAAGAGCTCGTGGAGGTTCATCGTCGAGCACCCGCTCGACGTCTTCGCGATGGTCATCCCGCCGCTCCGGCCGCTCAAGATCCTCACCGTGTTTACCACGGGGACGCGCATGGTCACCCGCGCGGGCCTCGTGAGGCGCGGCGAGGCCGTCGTCGCGTCGGCGGCGCTCCTCATCTGGGTGGGCGCGGTAGCGGAGTACAACTACGAGAACGTCGCGCCTACCGCGGTGATCAAGCGCTTCGGCGACGCGCTGTGGTGGGCGGTTACCACGATCACGACCGTGGGCTACGGCGACTTCTACCCGGTGACGCCCGGCGGGCGCATCGTCGCGGCCGGCCTGATGTTCTCCGGGATCGCGCTGATCGGCGTGGTGGCCGCGTCCGTTGCGGCGTGGTTCATCCGCTTGACGAGCACGGAGTCGGAAGAGAAGGCGCTGGAGGTGGAGCGGCGCAAGGCGACGGCCGAGCACCGGATTGCCGTACATGTCGAGCGCCTGGAGGCGAAGATCGACCGACTGCTGGAACGGGAAGAGGGGCCGCAACGGTAGGTTGGACGCCATGACCACGGTGGGAGAGATCGTCGCGATCCTCGACCGGTACTTCCCGCCTCGGCTCGCCGAGGAGTGGGACGCCCCTGGCCTGTCGGTGGGCGATCCGACCGCCCCCGTTGAACGCGTCCTCTTCGCCGTCGACCCGGTGATGGCCGTCGTCGACGAGGCCGCCGACTGGTCCGCGACCATGCTCGTCACCCATCACCCGCTGATGCTTCGCGGCGTCACGACCGTGGCGGCCCACACGGCGAAGGGCGCCGTCGTCCACCGGCTCATCCTTTCCGGGTGCGCCCTCTACTCGGCGCACACCAACGCCGACGCCGCCAGCCCCGGTGTCGCGGACGCGCTCGCCGAGGCGATCGGCCTGACCGCGACCCGCCCCCTCGTCCCCGACGCCGCCGAGCCAGCGCTCGGGACGGGCCGCGTCGGCGTGCTCGCATCCCCGACGACGCTGAGGAAGTTCGCGCAGGCGGTCGCCGACGCGCTTCCCGCCACCGCCCCCGGCGTCCGCGTGGCGGGGGACCTCGACGCGATCATCCGGACGGTCGCGGTGCTCGGCGGCTCGGGTGGATCGTTTCTCGACGTGGCGAGCGCCGCCGACGTCGACGCCTACGTCACCGCCGACCTGCGCCACCACCCCGCGTCGGAGGCCAGGGAACTCGCGCTCTTGACCGACGGGCGACCCGCCCTCGTCGACGTCAGCCACTTCGCGTCGGAGTGGCTCTGGCTGGCGGCGGCCGCCGAGCGCCTCGGCGCCGAGGCCGGAGTCGAGACGAGGGTCAGCACCCTGAACACCGACCCGTGGACGGGGCGCTTCGACGCCACCGGCCCCGGAGCCTGAGGAGGCCCCGTGCCCACCGCCCCCGCCGCCGACCAGGTGCGGCTACTCGCCGTCCAGGAGTTCGACCTCCGCCTGCAGCAGGCCCGCCACCGCAGGGACTCGCTCCCCGTCCTCGCCACCATCGCCGCCCTCGAGGGCGAAGGCGGCGAGCTCGGGGACCACATCGTCGCGCTCTCGACCGACGCGGGCGACATTCGCCGCGAGGTCACCAAGGCCGAGGACGACGTGCAGAACGTCCGGGCGCGCGCGGAACGGGATCGCGCGAAACTCGACTCCGGAAACGGGAGCGCGAAGGACCTTCAGGCGCTCCAAAGCGAGGTCGTGGCGCTCGCGAAGCGCCAAGGGGACCTCGAGGACGTCGAGCTCGATGCGATGGAGCGGCTCGAGGCCGCCGATGAGATCCTCGCCACCGCGAGGGCTCGGGCGCTGGAGATCGAGGCCGCGCTCGCCGTGGCGGTGACCGAGAGGGACGCTGACTTCGCGACCATCGACGCGGAAATCGCGGGGCTGGCGGCCGAGCGGGCCGCCGCCGCGGCGGGGATCGACGCCGGTCTCGCCGCGCTTTACGAGCGGTTGCGCGCGTCCCACGGGGGCGTCGGGGCCGCCGTGCTCAAGGGGAACCAGTGCCAGGGCTGCCACATGAACGTCAATCCGGGCGACCTCGCGAGGATGCAGGCAGCGTCGGCGGACGACGTGCTCCGATGCGAGGAGTGCGACCGCATCCTCGTTCGGGCGGTCTAGTCGTGCGGAAGCTCATCGTCGAGGCGGACGGGGGATCGCGCGGAAATCCGGGCCCAGCCGGCTACGGCGCCCTCGTGCGCGACGGCGCGACGGGCGAAGTCCTCGCGGAGCGGGCGGGCTACCTGGGCATCGCCACCAACAACGTCGCCGAGTATCGCGGGCTCGTGGCCGGGCTCCGCGCCGCGCGGGGGATCGATCCCACCGCCGCCATCGACGTGCACCTGGACTCCAAGCTCCTCGTGGAGCAGATGTCCGGGCGGTGGAAGATCAAGCACCCGGACATGCGGACGCTCGCGACTATCGCGAGGGGCGTGGCAGCTGGCACGACCGTGACTTACACCTGGCACCCGCGCTCGAGCAATTCGGACGCCGACGCGCTCGCGAACCAGGCGATGGACTCCCAATCGCCATCCTTCCGACATGGGCACGACGCGGACGGCAGGGACGAGGAAGACGACCTTGGCCTCTTCTAGCCGCGCGGAGGAACCGCGCGGCCCCCACGCCCAGGACTCGCGCGGCCGCGCCGCCCAGGACCCCTATGTCGAAATCATCGGCGACGACACCCCCAGGGAAACCGCCGCCAACCGGGGGAGCGCGCTCTTCGCGATCAAGGGCGCGGGCCTGGTGAGCCCTCTCACGCTCGTGTTCGTCCGCCACGGCGTGACGGACATGACCGTGACCCACGCCCTTTCGGGCTCGTCGACCCCCGGTCCGCCGCTCAACTCCCAGGGCCGAATCCAGGCCGCGAAGGCCGCGGACGCGGTCTACCGCATCGGCCGCGGTTCCTGGGACCGGGTCCCCACCGTCAGCCGCATCCTCGCCTCGCCGATGACCCGAACGCAGGACACCGCCGCGGCGCTGTCGCGGAGGCTGGGCGTCGCCGTCGAGGTGGAGGGACGGCTGAGGGAGATTGACTTCGGGCAGTGGGAGGGGCTGACGGGCAACGAGATCGCCGAACGGTTCGGCGACGCGATCCACCGGTGGCGCTTCGGCCAGTACGCGGCGCCGGGCGGGGAGTCCTTTCCGGACGTCGGCGCGCGCCTCGACTCGCTGTTGGTGGACCTCGCGGCCGAGCACGCCGCCCTGTGCGCGGCGGGCGAAGACGTCCCGCGCGCCTACGCGCTCGCCTCGCACGCCGTCGCGATCAAGTCCGCCTTGGGGGTCTCGATGAAGATGGATCCCTCGGCCTGGGGATCGATCTGGCCCCAGCCGGCCTCCACGAGCATTCTGGAGCTTCGGGTGACGACGAGCGGCGCGATCGCGGAGCGCCACCTGTTGTGCCTCGGCCAGCCGGTCGAATAGGTTTCGAACGGAGGAGGCGACATGTCAACTGTCTGGCGGGGTTCAGAAGTTCTGTGGCGCGAGCCGTGGGGTTCGGTGATCGGGCGCACGCTTCGGCGCGGGGTGATCGCGGCCCTCGCCCTCCTGCTGTCCGGGCTTCCCGGAACGGCGTGGACGGGGATCTCGCCGTACACATGGCTTCGCATTCCCTTCGCGATCATCGGGTTGCTGTGGGGACTCCTGTTCGTCCTCGCCGTCGCGAACGTCGCGAGGAGTCGGCGCATCGTCCTGATGATCATGGGGACCGGATCCGTGGAGCGGCCGCGCTCCATCCAGGAGGTGTGGCTGCGTCGCCCGCACGAGGTGGTCATGGGGCGCACCATCACCGTGACGCCCCCGAGCCAGAGTTACCGCATCACCCGCGCCGAGCCGTACGTCGTCCTCTCGGGCGAGGGCGCGATCAAGGGCGTGCCCTTGTTCCGGACCGACCCCGCCGCCTTCGTGGAGCAGGTCAATGCGATCTCCCGGGCGCGGGGGGTCACCTTCGTCCTTGCCGAGCCCGCCGCCGAAGCCTAGCCGTTCGTGCGTCGGGCGCGTACCGTGGCAGGCGGATGAGTCGGCCAGGCGGTCGCGTTGCCGGGCAACCGGCACCGAGGAACGTCCGGGCTCCGCAGGGCAGGGTGGTGGCTAACGGCCACCTGGGGCGACCCACGGGACAGTGCCACAGAAAACAACCGCCCCAGCGTTCTTCGGAACGTCGGGGTAAGGGTGAAAAGGCGAGGTAAGAGCTCACCGCGTCGGTGGCGACATCGGCGGTCAAGGTAAACCCCACCCGGAGCAAGGTCAGACAGGATGCGTTTGAGGGCTGCTCGCCCGAGCATCCGGGTAGGCCGCTTGAGGCGTACGGCAACGTGCGTCGTAGATGGATGGCCGCCGGCCGCGCCGCAAGGCGCGGTCACAGAACCCGGCGTATCGGCCGACTCATCCGCCCGGCCAGCGCTCGCCCTGTTCGGCGAAGCCGTTGGCTTGTAGGATCGAACCATTCCCATATATGGCAATGGATTCTGATAATCGGAAGGCAGCCATGCCGACGCTTCGAAGTGACCAGTGGTACGCCGGGGACGACCGCAACACCTACATCCACCGCGCGTGGATGCGCCGCGGGTACCCAGGCAACGCCTTCGGCGGTCGGCCCCAGATCGCGATCGCCAACACGGCGTCCGACTTCACGCCATGCAACATGCACCTGACCGAGGTCGCGCAGTCGGTGAAGAACGGCGTCTACGAGGCCGGGGGCATCCCGCTCGAACTTCCCGTCGTATCGCTCGGCGAGACTCAGGTCCGGCCCACGGCGATGCTCTGGCGCAACATGGCCGCGATGGCGATCGAGGAAATGCTTCGCGCCAACCCGATCGACGGCGTCGTCCTGCTCGGCGGGTGCGACAAGACC
>JADGOS010000039.1 GCA_017882825.1 Demequinaceae bacterium
GAGTGCCGTCATGGTCACGTACCACTAGCGTCTCATGTGTAGTGAGTTAGGCAGTTTGTGCTCATGTCGGTCGGCAACGTGGCCGATAACGGCGAGGAAGAGGACTGTTTAATCCGCTGAAGAGGAACGTTGGTCGGGAAGTCCGACACGGACCAGGGAGAGGCTCGATGTTCGGCAGACTCGGTGTCCGCGGGAAGATTCTCGCTGTCGTCGCCGTGCCTATTCTCGTGTTGCTCATCGCGGCCGGGGCGGTCACGTTCGCGGCCGCGCGCACGTGGGACAGCGCGCGGAACACCGCTCAGCTCCTGACCATCGCGGGTGCATCCGCGAGCCTTGCCACCGCCCTTGAGGGCGAGCGGGACGCTTCCGCGAACTTCGTCGACTCGTTCGAGCAGTCGGACTCTGGCCGAACGCAAACTGCCGCGGCGGTCGACGCCGGCTACCTGGCCCTTCGGGCGAAGGTGGTGGCGGTCTCGGGAGCACAGGGAGCGCAAGCCCGCGCGGCGCTTGAGCAGGTCGACGCGGCGCTTGGACTGAGGATCAATACCGACCCCGCGACCGGCTTCGTGACCGTGGAGCCGACGCCCCCCGCGGGCGAGCTCACCGGCATCTACGCCGTGCGAGCGATCACGTTCGCGAATCGCGTTCAAGACTGGCCCGCGTTCCCCACCGAGCAGGAGGCGGCCAAGCGAGGGGGCGACTACTCGCAGATCGAGCGTGACATCCTCGCCATCTCGCTGACCGCGACGCCGGCCGGGGGGGTCCAGGAGGCGGTGACCGAACTCGACGCGCGCGTCGCGGCGGAGGCGGCGGCGGCTGTGCTCGCTGCGGTGCCAGGAACACTCGTGAGCGAAATCGACTCGGCGCGAGCCACGACGGACGCCGCGATCGGTCCCTTTCAGGATGCGGTCACCAAGATGAGCACCCGCGCGACGAACTCCTCGTTCAAGATCCTGTTGGAAAATGAGAAGAGCCGTCTCACCGGCCTCGACGTTGAGCGCGCGTCGGTTCGGGACAGGATCGACAGCGCGACGACGGTCTCGGACTGGTACAGTGCCGCCGCCGCACCGCTCGTGTCCTTCCCCGCCGTTGTCGCGGATGCCATCGCGCAACGCCCGCTTGCCCGTAGCCTCGTCGCCTTCTCGACGGCCGGCCAGCTCATTGACGCCCTGCGTGTGGAAGGGGTTTCCGCGGAGTCGGTCATTCGCCAGGGTCGGTTTACGGACCAGAACCAGGCGATCCAACTCTCCACCACCCAGGCGCGCACGGACCTGGCGCTGGCGAACGCCCAGGCCGCGGTCATTGCGGCGGGGGGTAGCACGGGCCTCCCGGGCTACGGCGCGTCGTACGACCCTATCGCCCGGGGTTCGTTCGCGAGCGTGCGATCCACTCTCGCCACGGGCGAGAATGCGCTGGTCAGCGGCCTCCGGATCGAAGGCGCGTGGCCCGCGTATGTCCAACAGGAACTGGACCTCTCCTACCTGCCCGCGCAGCAAGCCCTCTGGGCCAAGGCCAAGGAGCAATCTCAAGCGGACGTTCGAAGCGCGCTCCTGCAGACGCTCTTCACAGCCCTCGCTGCCGCGCTCGTCGTTCTCGCATCGCTCTTCATCGCCCTCGTGATCGCCCGGCGCATCGTCAACCCGCTCCGGCGCCTGACCACCACCGCTACCGCCGTGCGGCAGGAACTCCCCCGACTGGTGGAGCGCGTCGCGCTTCCTGGCCAATCCGTCGACGTTTCCGAGGTGCAGATCCCCGTGGAGTCGGCCGACGAGATCGGGCGACTCGCCGAGGCGTTCAACGCGGTCAATGCGGCAACGCTCGCGATCGCGGGCGAGCAGGCCGCGCTGCGCGGCTCCATCTCCGAGATGTTCGTCAACGTCGCGCGCCGCGACCAGGTGCTCCTCAACCGCCAGCTGGCGTCGATCGACGAGATGGAGCGCACCCAGGACGACCCCGATACCCTGATGCGGCTGTTCGCCCTCGACCACTTGGCCACCCGAATGCGTCGAAACTCCGAGTCCCTCCTCGTCCTTGCAGGCATTGACTCCGGGCGCCGGATGCGTCGACCGATGCCGCTTTCCGACGTCATTCGGACGGCCTCTTCCGAGATCGAACTGTATGAGCGTGTTGAGCTCACCCTGGACGCCGACCCGTCGATGGTGGGGCACTCGGCTCTGACGGCTGGCCACCTCTTTGCCGAGCTCCTGGAGAATGCAACGGTCTTCTCGGATCCCGATAGCAAGGTCGAGGTGCGTACGTTCGAGAAGGATGGCAGTCTCGTCGTCGAGATCATCGACCATGGGATCGGCATGACTCCCGAGGAACTTCGCCAGGCGAGCGCTCGCGTCGTGTCGTCTGCGGCGTCCGAGATTCTCGGAGCCCAACGCCTTGGCCTTTTCGTCGTCGGTCGCATTGCCCGCCGAATTGGCGCCCGCGTCGAACTGCAGAGCGAGGAGGGCAAGGGCACGACCGCGACCATCATCCTTCCCCGCAGCCTGTTCGACATGTCGGCCGACGTCGAGCGCACCGCGCCGCACTCGGTTTCGACCGTGGACGAAAAGCTTCACGTTCCGGCCGCCCTGATCACCCACACCGAGGACGAAGAGGTAGACGACTACAGCGCGGGCGTGACGTCTCGCGCCATCACCGGCGGGCGCGCGGAGCCTTACGAGCCCACGGAGTCGGCTGAGGCGGCAGAGGCATCGGGACCGGAGACGGCCGTCTCCACCGACGACATCGAGGGGCTCATCAAGGCGGACGTTGCCTCGGCTCCCGCGAGCGAGGAGGTTGATCTTTCCGCGCTGACCACGGGTATCACGGCGTCAGGCCTTCCGACGCGCCGCCGCGGGAGCAAGACGGGGCCAGAGGTGAAGCCGGAAACGACGACGATCCTTGGGCTTCCCGAGCGGCCGACTACCGGCCAGCTTGACGAACTCGCGCGGCAGCGGGAGTCGGAGGGCACCTTCGGCGTCCCCGTGGCGGAGCGCCGGACCGCGATCTTCCGCAGTTTCCGCGCGCGTGGCTCTGAACTGGATGCACCGTCGGTCGAGATTCCGTCGCTGGAAAGGGACGACAAGGTCGAGCCGATTCGCGCTAGCGAGGACGTTGTCATCGAGCCCGCGGTCGCCGAAGCGATCCCCGCCCTGGAACTGGTGCCCGACGCGACGGTTGAGGCGGAACCCGCACCGGTTGCCAAGCTCAAGCGCGCACCCAAGGCCGAGCCCCCCTCCGTCGAGCCCGCCGAGGACCCGGAGCCTGGCGACGGGGTCGCGTCCGAGCCCGAAGTGACGGACAATGGCAAGGCGGACCGCGGGGAGACCCCGGATGAATCGTTCGAAGATGCCCCCGGCCCGGGGTCGAATTCAGGGGACGACCGTTCGTCCGCTATGGAGCCCCTGGATGTGAAGACCGGGGACGAGGAGGGAGCCATGGCACCCGACTGGAGTCTCGGTCAGGATCCCGCGATCAGCAACGGTTTCGGCCACGGCGATGTCTTCGCCGATGGCGATGACCCATTCACCCTCGCGAACCGCCCGCTGGCCATCCCCGGACTTGAGCCGACCGTCGACGACGCCTCGGGCTTTGATCCGCTGGAGGGCGCGGCGTCCGTCTCGACCGTGTACGCCTCACACGAGTACCCCGAACTCGCAATTCCCGCGGACGCCGCACCGGCTATCGAGACCCAAGCACGCGAGGCCTCCCCCTTCGCCCCGGTGCAGGCACCCACCGCCGGCGCGCAAGTTGTCGATGCCGCGGCTGGCTCGGGCGACCGTCCCGCACCGGAGCCAAAGAAGCGTCGGGGCCTCTTTGGCCGCCGCGTCAAGGACGCCACGCCCCCCGCCACCGCTTCCGCTCCCGCTCCCGCTCCCCAGAATTCGGCCTCCATCTTCGCTGCGGTGACCCCAGCGCCCGCCCAGGTGGTGCCCGAGGGCTATGAGCCTCCCGCAACGGGCTACGAGGCGCCCGCACCGGCTTACGAAGAGCCAGCGCAGTCCTCCGAGGTCCCGGCCTTGGCTTACGAAGAGCCAGCGCGGTCCTATGACGCTCCCGCACCGGCGTACGACGAACCGGCGCTGGCGCCGCTCGGCGATTGGACGATCGCGCCCGCCATCCCCCTTGAGGCGGACACGGCGAGCCCCTACTCGATTCCTGAAATCGCGGACGTCGGCGAGGCGGCCTTCGGTGAGCCCCAGGCGTACGCGGTGCCCGACTACGCCGAGCCCATGGCGCAGGTTGTGGCGTTCGAGGTCGACTTCGGGGTCGCATCCTACGGCGAACCGTCCAACCCAGACTTCGCCGACTCGCCCGCGCTCTCGCTCGAAGTCCCGACGATCGAGTCCGCGCCCCTCGACTACGGTTACGGTGCCCACCAGGCCGGGACGCCCCAGGCCGCCGAGTACCCCTCCGCAGACTTCGCCGAAGCGAGCGAGGCACCGCCCGCCTGGGAGGCACTCGCCGCCGAGGCGCCGTCGTTCGAGGCTGCGATTCCGGCTCTTGAGGAAGACCTGCAACTACCGCCGATGGCGGCCCCCGAGTACCCGCAGTATGGCGACCAGCCCCCATACTCTGCCGCCGCGCCGTACGATGCGGCGGGCATGTACGGCGAGCCGCCTGCCTACTCTTCCGACCAGTTCGCCCAGCCGTATGGGTGGGAGGCCGCCGGGGCCGATGCACTCGAGGCCGCTGGCTTCGAGCCCGACTACCGGGGTTACAGCCCGGAGGCGTTCAGCGCGCCGCCGCCGACCGAGGACTACGAGGCGGACGTCGCGAGTGCGGTGTTCTCCGAACTCCGCTCGCTGTCGAGCGAGCGCCCCACGATCCAGCGGACCAAGGCGGGCCTCACGCGTCGCGCGCCGTCCGCAATGGCGACCGCAGGACCGCTCGTTGAGGTGGAATCCAAGCCCGCGGAGCGCGACCCCGAGACCGTGCGTGCCAACTTCGCAGGCTTCTACACCGGCACCACCCGCGGTCGCGCTGATGCGGCCGCACTGCCCACTGACGTTCATGGTTCGTTGAACAATGAGGTCACGCCATGAACGGCATACTGACACTCACCCCGTCCCGGGGTGTAACCAAGGAGGACCAGTGACTGCGCTCAGCACCGAGGCCACCAATTTCGGGTGGCTTCTGGACAACTTCGTCCAGACCGTTCCCGGCACGCGCCACACCCTGGTCGTCTCCGCTGACGGCCTGCTGATGGCGATGTCGAAGAACCTGGACCGAACCGGCGGAGACACGCTGGCCGCCGTCGTGTCGGGCATGTCAAGCCTGACCCGCGGTGCCGCACGTCAGCTCAAGGCTGGCGAGGTTCGTCAGTCCATCATCGAGATGGACGAACTCTTCCTCTTCCTCATGAGCATCTCCAATGGCTCCGTCCTCGCCGTCGCGGCCGATTCCACGTGCGACGTCGGGCTGGTCGGGTATGAGATGACGTTGCTCGTGTCGCGGACCGAGAACGTCCTGACGCCGCAACTCATCACGGAGATGCGTCAGAACCTTCCGACGGATGGCAAGCTTCGCGAGGGCATCAGGGACTGACATGGCCGACGACTTCGCACCCTCTGCGCTCGACAATGACGACGACGCGTACACCGTACGGCCCTATACGGTCACGGGTGGGCGCGTCGCCGGTCAAGCGGACGGCCTCGCCCTTGAGGCGCTGGTCACCACCCGTACCGAAGGCAAGCCCCAGAAGGGGCTGACCCCGGAGAAGAAGAAGATTCTGCAACTTGCTGCGGAAGACTTCATGTCCGTGGCGGAACTCTCGGCCCACTGCAAGCTTCCGCTTGGAGTGGTCCGGGTTCTCGTCACGGACCTATCAGACAATGAGTACCTGACCATTCACGCCACCGCGCCCGTCAGCCTCGCCGTTGAGGACCGAAGTGGCATCACCCGGAGTTTGTTGGAGAGTGTTCTCGATGGCATCGCAGCCCTCTAACGCCGCCGTCACTGACGGCGCCGCGCACGTCGCTCCGACCGTTGTCAAGATCGTGATCGCGGGTGGTTTTGCTGTCGGCAAGACGACCTTCATCGGTTCGATCTCAGACATCGATCCCCTCAACACGGAAGCCGCCATGACCGAGCACTCGGTCGGGGTGGACGACGCCGGAGGGATTACGGAGCGCAAGACCCACACGACCGTCGCGATGGACTTCGGCCGTATCGCCCTTCCGGGCTCCCTCTGGCTGTACCTCTTTGGGACTCCCGGGCAGGACCGCTTCTTGTTCATGTGGGACGACCTTGTCCGAGGTGCAATCGGAGCGGTGGTCCTCGTCGACACCGAGCGGCTCGATCAGTGCTTCCCCGCGGTGGACTACTTCGAGGGGCGGAGCATCCCGTTCATCGTCGCGGTCAACTGCTTCGACGGCGTTGCCCGCCACCAGCTTGACGATGTCCGCGAGGCACTCGGCCTCTCCGCTGGCGTTCCGCTGATCTACACGGACGCTCGCGAGCGCGCGGCGACCAAGCAGGCACTGATCGCCGTCGTTCAACTCGCGATGGAGCGGCTCAAGTAGGAGTGATGTCGGAACGGGTGCGCCGCGTGGAGCGCGGCCCGTTGCGCATCTCGCCGCTACGCTGAATCGCGTGATCTACCTCGACGGTTCGGCGCTGTGCCGGTTCCTCCCCGGAGTCCGGCACTACGAGGCGTTCGGGGCGTGGGCAAGAGATCACATTGACGAACTGGTGACGACCCAACTCGGCTTCACCGAACTTCGGCAGGCCGCGGAGTTGTATCCCCGAAGCTCGGCCGAACGCGTCGGGGGAATCGTGGACGTGGTTCGCGCTGGCGTCGCCGTGATCCGCTTCAGCGACGACAACGTCGCGATCTCGAGTCACGCCACTGCCGTGCTCAAGCCCTTCGCCGCGCTTCACCTCGGCGCGGCGGTCGCGCACCCGACGGTCGACACGATCGTTACCTACGATCCCGCCCTAGCCAATGTTGCCCGGATCTACGACCTTGCAGTGGTGTCTCCCGGGTTGCCCGAGGGTTGGTACCTCGAGTACCAGGGTCCACCCGAACACTGGAAGCCGGTCGCGCTCGATGCCCCATATCATCCGGGAGCCGAGTTTGACATTCCCGAGGTGGCGCAGCGGCCGGACGCGTACGAAGTGGCGCTCGAGGCCGCGCGCCTTGCGGCTGCGGCCGAGGCGGGTCCTGAGCAAGTCGACGCCGATGGCGACTCGTTGGGCGCGGCCGAGGCGGGTCCTGAGCAAGTCGACGCCGATAGCGACTCGTTGGGCGCGGACGAGGTCAACGGCGCGGGCGAGGCCGAGGGCGAGGGCGCGGACGATGGCGGATCGTTGGCCGCGGTCGAGGTCAACGGCGCGGTCGAGGTCAACGGCGGGGGCGAGGTCAACGGCGCGGGCGAGGGCAACGGCGCGGGCGAGGGCGGCGTCGAGGGCAAGGGCGAGGGCGGCGTCGAAGTCGTCCCCGAGGGCGGCGCCGAAGTTGGCGCCGAGTTCGATTCTGAGGAGATTTCGGAACTTGACCGCGCGCTTCGGGACGCGGAAGCGGCTGCCGTTGCGCGAGGCGACGCTGGAGAAGGTGAACTCGATGAGGCGGATGAGCACGACAGGGGCGAGTTCGCTGGCGATGCAGCGTCCGCCCAGGGACCTCGAGCGCTAGAGCCGGATGAGCGGTGGGGATCTACCCCAATCGCCCGGACGGGCACCTATCGGCCGCGCATCGAGGCCTGGCATGAAGGCGACCCTGAAGTGGATCGACCCCAGTTGGAGCCGGAAGGCGACGCTGAGACGGGCGACGCTGAGAAGGGGGTAGGCGGAGGCGGCTTGCCGTGGTCCGGGCGACCCGAACCGGCGATTGCTTCGCCCGGGGGGCAGTCCCTTCCGCCACCGCCCCTTCCGCCACCGCCCCTTCCGCCGACGCCCCTCTCGCCGCCCCTCGTCCCGAAGCCGCCGGCTCTCGCGCCGCCCGCTCCTATAGCGCCCGTCGGCATTCCCAACCTTCCGCGCGAGGAGCGGGGCGTGCCGCCGGCGATGCCTCCAGCCCGCGACTCCATCGGCTCGGCGGTGCGGCGCCCGATGTTCGAGACGAACCCGCACCCCGATTCACGAGCCTCGCGGCCGCCCGATCCCGTGCCGCCGGTGCCCCCGGAGGAGTCGTCGCCGCTGACGATCCCTATCAAGTGGAACGTGGAACTGGACGAACCCGAGGCGTATTTGCCCCTCCGGTTCGACTCGGAGAGCGCCCGCGTGCTCCCCTCGGCGCCGGTGAGCTTTGCCGGGGGGCAAGGGGGCCTCACCCTCGAGTCGGTGGGCAGTGTCTCGGTCCCCGCGCTCGAGCCCACAGGCCCTCAGCCCGGGGCGGCAATCTGGGGCGACGTGCGGGCGTCGATGGCGTCGCCCGGCTCCGGTGCGCCCATGTCGGCGCGCGAGCGCAAGGCGGCCGACAAGGCAGCCAAGAAGGAGGAGGAACTCCGGGCGAAGGCCGCGAAGAAGGCGAAGGGCACCGCCTCGCCCCCGCCGTCATCGCCGCCGCCGCCCCCACCGACGGCTAGTTCGGAGGAGTGGAAGCTGGAGGATGTCCTGAACTTCGGGCACAAGAAGCGGGGTTCGTAGCTGGCGCCTGGCACAATGACGGGCGAGGAGAGTTGACCGAGTGGCCGAAGGTGACGGTCTTGAAAACCGTTGAGGGCGTCAAAGTTCTCCGTGGGTTCGAATCCCACACTCTCCGCCCCTAGGGCTTCGCGTAACCGCCTCGTGGCGCCGGGCCGTCGCAACACACGTCGAGGACGGCAGAGACCGCGCGAACGGCTGCGAGGTTGAGGCCGTAGAGCACCCGCGCGCCCTCTCGGCGCTTGCTCACGAGGCCGGCCTCCGCAAGACGCTTCAGGTGGTGGCTTACCGTCGCCTCGCCCAGGGACAGTGCGGGAGCCAATTCGCGCGTCGTGAGTTCGTGGTCCTCACGCCCCGCGAGGATCGAGACGATCATCACGCGCGCCGGATCGGCAAGCGCCTGCAATCGGAACGTGACTTCGGCGGCGTCGCGAGGCGTCAGGCGGCCTTCTGCGCCGAGGGGTGCACAGCACAACTCGCCCGGTTGCGCTGTCGCGATGGGAACTGTCGCGATGGGGAGAACCTTCACAACTCCAGCCTACTATAAGATTTGACAGCGGTCGAAACATGGGGCATGGTGATGTTACGACGAGCATCGAAAGGGGGTGATCTTTATGGGATCCATCGGACCCGGAGACGGCTGTTGCGGCGGCTGTGGTTGCGGCTGCTGCTAGGCCGCCTCGCTCGCGCCAACGTCGGGCGGTCGCCCGGCGTTGGCGCATGTGCGGCGCGTTCGGTAGTCTGAACCCTCGTCGCTTGGAGACGTCGCATAGTACGGCCTAGTGCGCGGTCCTGCTAAGACCGTGAGGGATTTAAACACCTCCGTGGGTTCAAATCCCACCGTCTCCGCTCATCGTTCCACCGGATATACTCGTGACTCGGCCTTCGGGCCGCGCGCCCGTAGCTCAACGGATAGAGCATCTGACTACGGATCAGAAGGTTGGGGGTTCGAATCCCTTCGGGCGCACTCGTGCGGTGGGTGGCCTAGTGGCTGGGCGCCGAGACGACCTTCTGTCCTTCCGCGTCGAGGTCGATGCGACGCGTGAGGCCCTCGGACTCCACGACGATGGAGACCGCGGTCTCGCGCCCCAGCGGTGCGAGCCTGACGGTGAGGCGCCCCCGGTCAACGTTGCGAAGCGACTCCGTGATGCGGTCGGTGAGGCGGCGCATCGCGACGGGATTGGGGAGGCTCCCGCCTCGGTCGTCCAAGAGAGTGACGTCGACGCCCCTGCGACGCGCCTGCGCCGTCGCTGCGGCAATCTCGGGAAGGTGCAGGGAACGCGCGCGGACGCTGTCGCGCAGCGTCGCTTCGGCGAGCAGGTACTCGATGCGTTCCCCCGGGAGCACGTGCGACGAGCGGGCGATCTTGGCGAGCAGGGGCGTCGCGACCTCGGCGAGCTCGGCCACTCGCTGGCGGCGGATGTCCTGTTCGGCATCCGAACTTGCGGCGGCCGCGGCAAGCTCGAGGGATAGCGCGTTGAGGCTGTTGATGCGTCGCGATGCGCGCCGGAGGGCCCCGCGGAAGAGCGTGCCGACGAGCAGGATCCCCGCGTGGGTCTGAAGCATCCCCACTGCCGCGAGCGGACCTCGTCCCACATCGGCCGCCCACCAAGCCGTGATGCCCAGCATGACCGCGAATCCCACCCAGCCGAGGACCGGTCGGCCCCGCATCGTGAGGAAGAAGAGAAGCCAGGTATTGGCTCCGAAGTGCCACGACTCGCGGCCCGGGCTACCCGTCGAGGCGAGTTGCCACGACACCAGCGCGGTGCTGCTCGCGACGGCAACGAGCAACCCCAGGGACCACTGGAGCGGGAACGGGTCGGAGTGGGGAATGATGATCGGCACGGCGGCGGCGCTGACGATCAGCGCCGCGAGGATGCACGGCCACGGCGAAGCGACGCGGTCCAGCGTCGTGAACGTGAACGTCAGGTTCCCCACGATGAAGAGGGCGAGCAGAACCCAGGCTCCGGGCGTGCCGACTCCGAGGAGCCGACTGACGTCGGTGTTCGCGGGGATCGACGCCGCTCCGCTGACGCGTGTCGAGGGCGTGGCGCTCATGCGTGCCTCAGCCATGTCAGGGTGACGGTCGTACCCTGTCCAGGTCGAGACGCGACCTCCGCGCTGCCGCCATCGAGAAGCCGCATGCGCTCGAAGATGCTCACACGGATGCCCAGCCGACGGTCATGCACGCCACGCACGCTAAATCCTCGCCCGGAGTCTTGAATGGTGACGCGGATGCCGCCGTCGGTGATGGCCACGCGAACCACTCGGGAGATGGCCGGGTCGTCCCCAGCGTGAAGAACGCTGTTGCGGACGGCCTCACTCGTCGCCTCCGTGAGAGCTTCGACAACGTTCGCGGGAACCGGCCTTTCGCCGTTGACCGAACTCCAGAAGTCCACCGCCTCGCCAGCATCGCTGACCCCGGCACGGAGGGCCGTCACCACCTCGGTTGGATGGTAGTCGGGCGCCTCGCCCGGATCGATCGACAGGGTGGCGATGCTCGCGAGCGCCGACTCCGCCTGTTCCGCGAGGCGCGGGCCCGCATCCTCACGGGCGGCGTACAGGAGGACGGACATGATGTCGTCGTGGACGATCGCGTTGATGCGCGCCTGCTCATGCTCCCGTGTACGACTGGCGGCCTCGAGCGAGGCCTGCGCCCTTGCCCGCGCGGCGACGAGGTCCTGCTGCTGCGCGGCGTTGATGAGCGCCGCGGCCGTGAGCATGAGGATCGTGCAGAAGACGATGGCGCCCAGCCCGTCGAGCAGTGCCGCTCTCACGTCGCTCCCGGTCGCGAGGTAGCGCACCATCGCAACGATGGGGCCCTGGGCGACGGCGTACAGCCACACGAGTCTGTGGCGCCACACGATCGCGGCAAGCATCGCAGGCACGGCATTGACGCCTTGCATCCACGGAGCCGCCCCGTCGGCGAGGTGTGGCGTGACCATCGAGGGAACCCAGAGGAGCTGCAGCATGACGAAGGCAACGACGACGCCACCCGCCATCGCGTCGAGCACCCTCAAGGGAAGGATCCACGCGAGTCCGCAAAGAGTCGCGGGAATCGCGACGTCGACCAGCATCGCCGAGACGGCGAACGCGGGATTGAGCTCCGACCACTGAGAGGAGATCCGTCCTGCGAGTAGTCCGCCGAAGATGAGTGCGCCAAGGCCGGTCGCCATGTAGAGCGCGCGTTGAATTCGCTCTCTCGCTCGATGAAGGTCGGGGTTGCGGCTGTTCACTCGGGGCCCTCCACCAGGCCGTCTTCCAGCGCCCGCCGGAAGAGGTCGACGCGCGAGTGCGCGGGCCTGCCAGCCTCCGCGTACTTCTTGCGTATTCGCGTGACGTAGTCGGCGACGGTCTCGCGCGCCAAGCCCGTGGTCTGGGCGACTGATGTCGCCGTCTCGCCCGAGGCGTAGAGGCTCAGAACCTCTTGTTCCCGCGGACTCAGACGCGCGTCCTGTAGTTCGTCGTCGGAGTCGATCGCCGCCGCCCAGTCGGCACCGAAGACTTCGCGCCCGGCGGCGGCGGTCCGAATTGCATCCAGGAGTGTTTCGGGCTCGGCCGACTTGCGAATGAGCCCCAGCGCTCCGCTGCGAGCGGCCTGTTGAATGAGGCGGCGGTCCTCGGCCCCGGTGTAGATCAGAACATGGGACCCCCTGCGATGTACCGCAGCGACGTTGTCGGCGGGCGAGGACCCGTCGTTCAATCGAAGGTCGAGGACGACGAGGTCGATGGGCTCGGCAATGGCCTCGAGGTCAACCACGGTGGTCACCATGCCGAGGAGACGAAGGTCGGCTGCGGAGGCCACGAGGTCGCGGAAGCCCAGGGCGATCAGCGCGTGGTCCTCGACCAACGCGATCGTGCGCGGCGCGTCCATGATCCTCCATCCCTCTCCTGGACTTACCGTACCCAAACACGGGCAACGTACGCATCGGGGATTCGGGCGCAATTTGTCACATTTCGTCGAACGCCTCGCGAGCGACGTTGCGGCGATCCGACTAGCCTGACCTCAGGGGGAGCCAATCGCTCCCAGGATGGAAGCGTGCCATGCGAGTTCTGCGATTCGCGGTTGCGGGCGTCGCGCTCGCGGGGATCCTGTCGGGATGCGGTTCGCGTCCCGTCGGCGACCTCAACGCGGGCGAGTGCTTCGACTTCTCTGAGCCGACGGGGGAGGTCACCGCCGTCTCCGTCGTGGAGTGCGCGAAGCCACACGACGCTGAGGTGTTCGCGCGCTTCGAGGTCGCACTCGAGTCGTTCGACACGGATGCGGTCGCCGCCACGGCGGACGACCAGTGCCTAGCCGCGATCGAGCCATACGTTGGGTCTCCGTATGGCGCGGCCGACTTCTACTACCGGGCCTTCATGCCCGGGGCCGACGGTTGGGAGAACGGTGCCCGAACGGTTGTCTGTTTCTTTGTGCCGAACGAGGGGACGCTCACAGGGAGCGTCAAGAAGTCCGACGCCTAGTTGACGAAGGTCGCGGAAGAGTCGATGAACGACCCCTCGACCTTGCCTTCCGTGTAGACGACGCAGAGCCCCGTGCGCTCATTGTCCGCCCAGCTGCGCTCCGTGGGCGCCCACGCGACCCAACGGAGGCCAGCATCCCAGTCGGTCGCGGTGAACATCGACGAGTCCGAATACCCGGGCTGAACGAAGGATCCGCAGAAGTCCAGAAGCTTGGAGACCACGGCGGATCTCCCGGGCCACTCGTCCCCGGTGAAGGTGTAGTCGGCGACGGCCTCCGCCTGGTGGGGCACCGCGCACTTGACCGCGTCCGCCGTTGCGACGATCCCGCTAGAGGGGAGCGTCGTGAGGCACGTTCCTGGGGCGACCTGGATTGCGTTGATGGTCTGACCAAAGGTGTTGTCTACCGTGATGTCGGATGCGCCGGCGCGATTCCCGACCTCTATCCCCGCCCAGACGGCAAGGGCTATCGCGGCAAGCCCGGCGCCGACCACGGGAATGATCCACGCGCGCGAGGCGCGCGCTCGGGGCGCAGCCTCCCAGGCCCCGGCGCGGTAGGGCTCGGGGTACAAACTCTGCCGCTCGGGCGGGAGGCCAGGCGTAGTCATGGCACCACGCTACCGGGAGCGTCGACGAAGTCCACCATGACCGGTGCGTGATCCGATGCGCCGGCGCCCTTGCGCTCTGCACGGTCAATAGCAGCGGCGCGCGCGCGGGAGGCGAGCGCGGGCGAGGCGTAGGCGAAGTCGATGCGCATTCCCTCCCCCCGCGGGAACCGAAGCTGCTGGTAGTCCCAGAAGGTGTACGTGTGGGGCTCAGGGAGATATCGGCGCGAAAGCTCCTCAAGCCCGGCGCGTTCAATTGCCGCCAGTGCCTCTCGCGCGTCCCGAGCGACGTGAGTGGCCGCCTCCGGGGCGTCGAGTGACCAGATGTCCGTGTCGAGGGGCGCAACGTTCCAGTCGCCGACGAGCGCGATCGGACCTTCGGAAGCCCACGGCCCGGCCGCGCGGGCGAGCGCGCGAAGGAACTCCAGTTTGTAGGCGTAGTGCGGGTCGTCGAGGGTGCGCCCGTTAGGAACGTAGACACTCCACACGCGCACGTCCCCGCACATCGCCCCGAGCGCGCGTGCCTCGACCACCCCCTCCTCACCCGCCTTGGCGAACGATGGCTGGCCGGGAAACGACTCGGCAACGTCGGCGAGCCCGACTCGCGACGCGATCGCGACCCCGTTGTACTGATGCAAGCCGTGGCAAGCGACCTCGTAGCCCGCCGCCGTGAACCGTTCCGTCGGGAACTGATCCGGGCGGCACTTGATCTCCTGCATCGCGAGCACATCAACGTTTGCCCGATCAAGGAAGGCGATGACCCGGTCGATGCGGGCGCGGATCGAGTTGACGTTCCATGACGCGAGGCGCATTGCTCCACGGTACCCGCAGCGCCGTAGGCTGGCCGCATGTCATGGGCACTGGTGACGGGGGCGAGCGTGGGGCTCGGCGCGGAATTCGCGCGCCAGATCGCGGCGGACGGCAGGAGCGTTGTTCTCGTATCGCGGGACGCAGAGCGGCTCGGCACCGTGGCTCGCGAACTTGAAGGGCTTGGCGTGGAGGCCGAGGTCCTGGTGGCCGACCTCGCGAAGCGCGCCGACGTCGCACGAGTCGTGCTGCGGCTCGCCTCGGAGGAGCGACCCGTTGACCTTCTGGTCAACAATGCAGGCTTCGGGCTCAGGCACGGGTTCATCGAGGCGACCGAGGCGGAACTGGACGACGCCCTCGACGTGATGGTCCGCGCGGTGATGATCCTGTCCCAGGCAGCGGCGCGCGCGATGGTCCGTCGAGGTTCGGGATCCATCATCAACGTGTCGTCGGTCGCTGCGGTGCTCGTCAGTGGGGTGTATTCCGCGCACAAGGCCTGGGTGTCGACGTTTACCGAGGCGCTT
>JADGOS010000115.1 GCA_017882825.1 Demequinaceae bacterium
AATTCATGCAGGCATTCGGAAATGCGCGCATATCACCGAATATTTCATTCTTGGGGTGCTCTTATTTCGTGCCTTTCAAGGAGAAGCGAAAGAGAACAAGTCTTGGCAGTGGGCGAGCCTCTCTATTATGGTAATTATTCTTTATGCTGCCAGTGATGAGTTTCATCAGTACTTTACAAGCACGAGGGGCGCATCTATAATTGATGTTGGTATTGATATCGCGGGAGGTATGCTTGCTCAGATTGCAAGCATTGCATGGCACTTCTTTAAGAGGAAAATGCCCTAATAATGAGTGGTCTCGTCCGTCCTGCATTATTACCCAACCTCATAACAGGCGGCTGATAACACCCGGCAGATTCGCTCGTACTTATAGCAATCCGTACTCTCCAGGCACACATCTCGTTCCTATATCTGTTATTTCAATGGGGTCCGGCAGTTTGCTTTTGCGTTTCCTTTTTATCGACCACACAATAGATACCGCCTTCCCTGAGTCCCGGCCTGAAGCAGCCATTGCAGGAGATGCAGGTCGCGGGATTGCGGCCCAGCCCGAGGAAAGGTCACCACCCATGAAGCGAACAGTTGCGGCCCTCAGTGCCGTCCTTGTTGCCGCGCTGCTCGCGGCGTGCGGAACGAACCCGTCCGAGCCGACTCCTTCGGCGTCGCCTTCGGCCTCGGCCACCGCGCCCGTCGTCCCGATGACGATCAACATCGCCTCGCTCAAGGGCCCGACCACGATGGGCCTCGTCAAACTCATCGACGACGCATCCAAGGGCACGGCCGCCGAGGACTACCAGGCCACCGTCTACGGCACGCCCGACGAGGTCATCCCGCTCGTCGTCCAGGGCAAGCTCGACATCGCCCTCATCCCCGCGAACCTCGCCGCCGTTCTCTACAACAAGACGAAGGGCACCGATGCGCAGGTCTCCGTGGCCGCCGTCAACACGCTCGGCGTGCTTGACGTCGTCGAGGTGGGCGACACGATCCACAGCTTCGCCGACCTCAAGGGCAAGACGATCTACAGCACCGGCAAGGGCGCCTCGCCCGAGTACGTGCTCAACTACCTGCTGACCAAGAACGGCCTCACCCCAGGAGTCGACGTCACCGTCGAGTTCAAGAGCGAGGCCACCGAGGTGACCGCGGCCCTCGCGGCGCAACCCGGCGCGGTGGGCGTCCTGCCCCAGCCGTACGTCACGATCGTCGAGACCAAGGTTCCGGGCGCGCGCACGGCCCTCGACCTCACCAAGGAGTGGGCGAAGGTCAACACGGACTCCCAGTTGGTGACGGGCGTCGTGGTCATTCGCAACGCCTTCGCGACCGAGCACCCGGATGCCGTGGCCCAGTTCATGAAGGACTACGAGGCGTCCACCGCGTTCACCAACGACAACCCGGCCGGTGCCGCGCCGCTCATCGTGGCAGCGGGGATCGTCCCTAGCCCCGAGGTTGCCGTGGCCGCGATCCCCTTCTGCAACATCGTCGACATCACCGGCGCGGAGATGAAGACGACGCTCGGCGGGTATCTCGCCGTCCTCTTTGGCGCCGATCCGAAGTCCGTCGGGGGTAGCCTCCCTGGAGATGACTTCTACTACGGCGGCTAGAACGCCGACCCGGCGAGCGGCGCGGAGATTCGTTCCCGCGCTGCTCGCCGCCGCGTTCTGGATCGCCGTCTGGCAGGTCGTCGCGATGGTCGTCCATCGCGACTTTCTGCTGGCCTCCCCGGGCGCCGTCGTGGTTCGCCTGGGCGAACTCGTCGTCACCGGCGGATTCTGGGCGACGGTCGCGACCTCCCTCTCACGGATCGTCATCGGCTTCACCGGCGCCGCGATCATCGGCGCGGCTCTCGCGACGCTGTCGTCCGCGTCGCGCGTCGCGGAGGCCCTCGCGGCCCCGCTGATCGCGACGATCCGGAGCGCCCCGGTCGTGAGCTTCATCATCCTGTTGCTGCTATGGACGGACTCGAGCCGCCTCGCGGCCTACACGAGCTTCCTCATGGTCCTGCCGGTCATGTACGCGAACATCCTCGCGGGGATCCGCAACCGCGACCGCGCGCTCCTCGAGGTCGCTGCCGTCTTCCGCATCCCGTGGCTGCGCCGCGTCCGGGCGATCGACGTCCCCGCCGTGCTTCCCTTCTTCGCCGCGGCGTGCCGCACGGGCGTCGGCCTTGCCTGGAAGAGCGGGGTGGCCGCCGAGGTGATCGGCGTCGCCCAGGGAAGCATCGGCGAGCGACTGTACGAGGCGAAACTCTTCCTCGAGTCCGCGGACTTGTTCGCATGGACGATCGTCATTATCGCGCTGAGCGTCGCGGGCGAGGCCGTCGTGCTGTGGGGACTCCGTCGGGCCCAGGCGCGGTTCGTCGGCAGCGGTGCGTCCGTGACCACCTCGCGCGCGGGAGCGACGCCATGAGGACGAGCGAAGCGAGCCCCGAGGGCGCCGTGAGCCTCCGCGAGGTCACCCGTCGGTTTGGCGAGCAACGGGTGCTCGACGGCTTCAGCCTCACGCTGGCGGCCGGCACCGTGACGGCGCTCATGGGCCCCAACGCCTCGGGGAAGACCACGGTCGCGCGCCTGGTGCTCGGGCTCGATGTCCCCGACGGCGGGCGCGTCGACGCGCGACATGGGCTACGCCGCGCAGCGGTGTTTCAGGAGGACCGGCTCTGCGAGCACCTGAACGCGGCCGAGAACCTCGCGCTGGTCATCGAGCGTTCGGACCGCGTCGCCATCGCCGGCGAATTGCGGGCTGTTGGCCTGGACGCCGACGCAATCCCCAAGCCGGTGCGCGAGCTTTCCGGGGGGCAGCGACGCCGCGTCGCGATTGCCCGCGCCCTCGCGGGCGACGCCGAGTTCGTCGTTCTTGATGAGCCGTTCACCGGGATCGACGTCGAGACGAAGCCCGCGCTCATCGCCTACGTGCGCGAGCGCCTTACGGGGCGCACCGCGCTTCTCATCACCCACGACCGTTCCGAGGCCGCGCAGTTGGGCGCGAGGATCGTGCGGCTCGGCAGCTAGAACGCGCGGTTCGCGGGCGCGCCCGTCCTAGGCTGGCCGAGTGGGGATCATTGACGAACTCGCGTCCTCGCTCGGCAGGCGCGACGAGCAGCCGAACTTCCGCGTCGCGGAGTCACTCGCCGACGATCCAGACCCCGCGGCTGTCTCGGAGTTGGTCGAGGCGTTCGCGACAGGGCCCGCTCCGCTCGCAGGCGACGCCGCGGCGGCCCTCCAGAGGCTGGCCGAACTCGACCCGGCTCAGGTCGCCCCGCACGCGGCCGCCATCGTCGGCCAACTCGCAAGCAGCAATAACCGCCTCGTGTGGGGCGCGGCGACTATTCTCCACGGCGTCGCCGCCGCGCGGCCCGCAGCCGTGGAACCCCACGTCGGGGCCCTGATGCGCGCCGTCGCCTCCGGATCCGTCATCACGCAGGATCACGGGGTCGGCGCGCTCGCCGCGACCGGAGACGCAGCCGCGCTCGACTTCGTCTTCGCGCACGTTCGCACGTGCGGGTGGCACTACGTACCCCTCCGCGCCGAGCGGGTCGCTCCGTTCGTCGGTGATCGCTGGCCGGAGTTCCGCGACGCAGTTGAGTCCCGGTTGCCCGAGCAAGCCCCGGGGGGAGCGCGCCGGATCCGGCGCCTGCTTGCCGGGCTCGACGATTCGTAGACCCACCGCGAGGCCGATGTAAACAACACTTGACATGATGTCGTGTCTGCCTTACATTCATCGATGTAAGCAATTCTTGACATCGGAGTGGACATGACCACGAGAGACATCCCAGCCGAGGACATCTCCTTCACGGAGGGCGCCCAGTACGCGGGCCTCGCGCTCAGCGTCCTCTCCATGCTCGCGTATCTCGCGATCGTCCTCACCCGCGTCTTCACGGACGACGTTTCCGTTACCAAGGTCGCCTGGCAAGGGCCGATGCTCCTGGTCGTCGCGATCGGCGGAGCCCTGTACGGCATTGGCTACGGCATCGCCGGGATTCGCCACCACAGGCCCGTAGAGGACGCTCGCGACAAGGAGATCCAGCGCTACGGGGGCGCCATCAACGGCGGCCTGGTGGGCCTGACCGTCGCCGTCTCGATCGTGCTGCTCGCCCTGAACGTCGAGCCCTTCTGGGTGGCCCACAACCTCTTCCTCGGAAGCTGGTTCGCGTCGTTTGTCTCGACCGTTGGCCGCGTGGCCGCCTACCGCGAAGGGATCCCGTCATGACCGTCAGCGAGCGCTCCGTCTGGGTGCAACTGTTCGTCATGCCGCTGGTCGCGGTCGGCTACTTCTCCGTGGTGCTATCGCGCGCCGCCGACGAGAGCGTCGCCGAGATAAGTTGGGTCGTCCCCATGATCTGGGCCATCGGCGTCGTGGTCGCGGGCATCATCGCCGGGACCATCGCGTCGGCCATCGGCTCGGCTGTCGCGGCCGCAGCGCGCGGGGAGGAGCCTGAACTCGAGGAGGGCGACCAGCGCGACAAGGAGATCGAACGCCTCGGCAATCGCAAGGCCCAGTTCTTCACGGGGATCGGGACGATGGCCGTGATCGTGCTGTGCATGTTCCGCGTGGACCCCTTCTGGATCGCCAGCACCATGTTCCTGGCGGGCATTCTCGCCGGAGTCCACGGCGCAATCGCCAAGCTCCGCGCGTACCGGAGGGGCTTCTAGCCATGCCCGGTAAGCCCACGCAGGTCACCAACTCGATTCGCCAACTGCGGTTCGCGGCGAACGAAATGACGCAGGCGGAACTCGCCGAGCGCGTCGGCGTGACCCGCCAGACGATCATCGCCATCGAGCAGGGGCGCTACTCCCCCTCGCTTGAGATGGCCTTCCAGATCGCACGCGCCTTCGAGGTTCCCCTCGACGACGTCTTCCAGTACCCCGAGACCGACCACTAACTGACCCAGGACG
>JADGOS010000116.1 GCA_017882825.1 Demequinaceae bacterium
ACGAGATCGACGACAGAGTGCGCGTTGCCCCCGCAGCGCACCCAGAGCCCGGCGAGGCCGGAGACGACCGTATGCGCGGGGACGACGGGGGAGAGGCAGAGAGCGCGCGCGTGCGGCGACACGGGAATGTCGCGCGGCATCGCGTGGCGCGGCGCGAGGGGTGCGAGAACGCCATCCCGAAGCATGCGCCCGAGCGCTACGGGACCAACCTCGTGGGCGGAGACGGGGATCACCCCACCAGGGTGGCGCACGCGGCGGCCGGAGGCGAGTGCCGGCGCGGGCCTGGGGAGAACGTCCGCCTGCGGAGAACCCCAGCCTGGAGAGAACGGCGGGCCTAGGAGACGCTGGCCTGGATTTGGTCGAGCCAGGACTGACGGGCGACGCGCGACTCCGTGAGGCTCGCGACCGCCTTCGCGTCGCCCGCTTTGGTCGCGGCCGCGATCTGGGCGTCGAGGTCGGCGATCGCGGCGACCAGTTGCTGGGCCGCTCCGCTCACGCGTGCCTCGAGTTCGGGGTTCTTCTTCTCCCAGACGGCGCCGTCGGCCTCGCGCACGGCCTTCTCGACCGCGCTGAGGCGCCGGGCAAGGCGAATGGCATCGGGCTTGGGGACCTCGCCCGCGGCCTCGAATCGGTCCTGCGCGCCCCGGAGCGTGGACTTCGCGAGGGGAAGGTCGCGGATCGGCAGAATCGCCTCCGCCTCCTTGACAGCGGCCTCCTTGGCCCCGAGGTTCGCCGATATGATCCCGGCGGTCGCCTCGGTGGCGATGCGCTTCGCCTCGAAGAAGGCGTCCTGGGCGGCGCGGAATCGCGTCCATAGCGCGTCATCCGCAGACCGACGGCCGCGGCCCGCGTTCTTCCACTCGCCCATGAGGTCGCGGAAGGCCCGCGAGGTGGCATCCCACTCGCGCGAGGTCGCGAGGCTCTCCGCCTTGGCGGTGAGGGCCTCCTTGTGCGAGGCCACGTCGGTGTTGACCTTGTCGAGGTCGGCAAAGTGGTGCTTGCGGGTGCGCTCAAAGGCGGAACGCGCGTGCGCGAAGCGTTGCCACAGCTCCTTCTCCGAGTCCTTGCCGAGGCGGGCGCCGCTCTTCTGCGCCGTCTTCCACGTGTCGAGGAGTTGCCTCAACTCGGCGGTGTCATCCTTCCAGCGGATGGCATCCTCGCCCTTGGCGGCGATCGCCTCGGCCCTCGCCACGATCTCCTCACGTTCCCCCAGCGCAAGGGCACGAGCCTCCGCCTTCGCCGCAGCCATGGTGTCCCGAAGGGCCGTTGCCTGCTCCTCGATGGGCGCCAGGCGCTCGCGGAAGGAGGCGAGGTCGCCGACGCAGTCCGGGGTGGCGACGACGGCTCGAAGGGACGTCAGCGCCCCGTCGATGTCGCGGATCGAAAGCTCGGAGGTCTCAAGGCGCCCGTGGAAGCGCTCCAGCGCCCCGATGTGCTCAAAGTAGCGGCGCGCGTACGCGAGCAGAGGCTCGTCTCCCTCGGCGGGGCCCACGACGTGCCGCACGTCGCCGTCGACCAGCACGACGGACTCGCCGTCGACCACTCCGTGAGACGCCGCGGCTGCGAGTTCGGCGGCGTCGAGGTCCGAGACGACCGGCACCTTCACGGGGTGATGGGTCTTCCCCGCGAGCACCTTGGGCGAGGGAGTCTTCGTCGACACAACCTTGGGCGGCGTGGGCTTCGGAGCGGCCGTCGGAATGCTCATTCCACAGACACCTCATTGATCAGGACGGGCGCGACGGGGGCCCCGTCGGTGGTGCCGTCAGACGTCCCTGCGGCGCCGATTGCTTCCAGGATAGCCAGGCCGCCCGTGATCTTGCCAAAGACGGTGTACCCGCCGGCTGAGTCCGAGAGAATCTGCGAGTCCCGATAGACGAAGAAGAACTGGCTCCCCATGGAGTACGCGTTACCGCCCACGCGCGCCATCGCGAGCGTCCCGGCGGGGTACTTGTCGTCCGCCGGGGCGTTCTCGACGGGGCCGAAGGTGAAGCCGGGTCCGCCGCTAGCCGTGCCGTCGGGCGAGCCACACTGGACCACGTAGATGCCCGAGGTGACCACCCGGTGGCAGGAGGTGCTGTTGAAGAAGCCCTTCTGGGCGAGGAACACGAAGGAGGAGACCGCCTGCGGGGCGGCCGCGCCGTCGAGGGTTGCGGTGATGACGCCCTTGTTCGTCGTGATCGTGGCGTTCCATGTGCGATGCTCGGCAAGCGACGGAGCGGGGGCGAGGCCGGAGGCCGTCGTAGCCGTCGGTGACGGCGCGGGCGAGGTCGTCGGCGAGGTCGTGACGCTAGCGACGGGCACGGCGGAATCCTTCGTCTGGAGGGACACCATGCCGAAGGCGCCGAAGGCCGCAAGGACGACCACGATCGCCACGATGGCGACGATTCGCTGTCGGCGCTGACGGCGCGCCTGACGGGCAGCAATCTTCGCCTGGAACTGCTCGTAGCGCCGCTTCTGTTGGGCGCGGGCCTGCTTGTTCGTCGCCATGGTCCCTCCGCAGGGGTGTCGAGTCGCCAGTCTAGGGGCTCCGAGATGGAACAATGGCCGCATGAGCCGCGTCGTGCCCGTCTCCGGGTTCCCAGAATGGGCGCCCGAAGAACGGGTCGTCGAGCGCCACGTCATCGAAACGCTGAGGCAGGTCTTCGCGCTCCATGGATTTGCGGAGATCGAGACGCGGGCGATCGAACCGCTCGCCAGGCTGCGCGGCGACTCGGACGCGGCGAAGGAGATCTACGCGCTTCGCCGGGTCCTCGCGGATGCGGATGACGCGGATTCCGGCATGGGACTCCACTTCGACCTGACGGTTCCTTTTGCGCGCTACGTCGAGGAGTTCTCCGGCAAACTCGCGTTCCCCTTCCGCCGCTACCAGATCCAGAAGGTGTGGCGGGGCGAGCGCCCGCAGGAGGGACGCTTCCGCGAGTTCTACCAGGCCGACATCGACATCGTCGCGCGCGAAACCCTTCCCGCTCACCTCGAGGTTGAGGTCGCGACGGTCGTGGCCCGCGCCCTCGGCCGACTTCCCATTCCTCCGGTGCGCATCCACGTCAACGACCGGCGCCTTGTCGAGGCGTTCTACAGGGGCGTCGGCGTCGCGGACGTGCCGGCGGCGCTGAGGTCCATCGACAAACTCGCGAAGATCGGGAGGGACGGCGTCGCCGCCGAATTGCGCGCGGCGGGGGTGCCCGACGCCGCCGTCGCCGCGTGCCTCGACCTCGCCGCTATCGCCTCGCCCGACGCGTCGTTCGCCGACGAGGTCCGCGCGCTCGGCGCGCGGCACGGGGTCCCCTCCGACGCGCTTGAGGAGGGCATCGCGTCCCTCGTCGCGCTGGTGGACGGGATCAACGCCGCCGTTCCCGGCGTTGCGCGCGCCGACCTCAGGATTGCGCGCGGGCTCGACTACTACACCGGGGCCGTCTACGAGACGTTCCTCGAGGGACACGAGGACCTCGGCTCGATCTGCTCGGGCGGCCGTTACGACAGCCTGGTGACGATCGGCGGCTCGACGCTCCCCGGCGTCGGGATCTCCGTGGGCGTGACGCGGCTCGTCAGCCGCATCCTCTCGGCCGGACTCGCCTCCGCGACGCGTGGCGTCCCTTCCGCCGTCCTCGTCGCCGTGTCGGACGAGGGAGCCAGGAGGGCCTCTGAGGCGGTTGCGGCCGCGCTCCGCGCCCGTGGCATCCCCTGCGAGGTGGCTCCGAACGCGGCGAAGTTCGGCAAGCAGATCCAGCACGCGGATCGCAGGGGAATCCCGTTCGTCTGGTTCCCCGGCGAGGGCGGCGACGAGGTCAAGGACATCCGCTCGGGCGAGCAGGTCGCGGCCGACGCCGCGTCGTGGGAGCCTCCCGCGGACGACCTCTGGCCCAGGGTCGAACGCCGCTAGACTCGGAGTCCACCCCGATCCACAAGGAGTTTCCCGTGCACCGCACGCACCTCGCAGGCAACCTCCGCGCTACCGACGCGGGCGCCACCGTCACCCTCGCCGGGTGGGTGGGTCGCCGCCGAGATCACGGCGGAGTCGCCTTCATCGACCTGCGCGACTCCTCGGGCTTCGCCCAGGTCGTCATCCGCGAGGACGTCGCTCACGAGCTCAGGGCCGAGTACGTGATCCAGGTGACCGGAGTGGTCCGCCTTCGCCCCGAGGGAAGCGCCAACGCCAACCTGTCTTCGGGCGAGGTTGAGGTCGTCGCCGAGGACGTCATTGTCCTCAACCCCTCGGCCCCGCTTCCGTTCCCCATCGACGAGCACGTCACGGTGGGCGAGGAGGCGCGCCTCAAGTACCGGTACCTCGACCTCCGCCGCCCCAAGCCGCGCGCCGCGATGGTCTTGCGCTCCGCCTTGAACCAGGCCGCGCGCGCCGTCCTGAACGAGCGAGACTTCCTCGAGATCGAGACGCCGACGCTCACCCACTCGACGCCCGAGGGGGCGCGCGACTTTGTGGTCCCCGCGCGGCTCTCGCCCGGGTCGTGGTACGCGCTCCCGCAGTCGCCCCAACTCTTCAAGCAGCTCCTGATGGTCGCCGGGATGGAGCGGTATTACCAGATCGCCCGGTGCTACCGGGACGAGGACTTCCGTGCGGATCGCCAGCCCGAGTTCACCCAGCTCGACATCGAGATGTCCTTTGTGGATCAGGACGACGTGATCGAGGTGGGCGAGGCGGTCGTCAAGGCCGCATGGAAGCTCATCGGCGTGGACGTCGCGCTGCCCATTCCGCGGATCACGTTCGCGGAGGCGATGCGTCGCTTCGGCTCGGACAAGCCGGACCTGCGCTTCGGACTCGAACTCGTCGACCTCACCGACTACTTCAAGGACACCCCGTTCCGCCTGTTCCACTCGCCCTATGTCGGCGCCGTCGTTATGCCGGGCGGCGCGTCGCAGCC
>JADGOS010000117.1 GCA_017882825.1 Demequinaceae bacterium
CGAGCTGGCTGCTCTTGCCGCGTCCCTGTAGGACGGCGCATTCCCGCGCCACGGTGGTTAAAGGAAGACTGTGACTTCAGTTCAGCGTGCGCGCCGCCAAGTGCGCCTTTCCCGTGCCCTGGGGCTTGCCCTTACCCCCAAGGCCGTCAAGCACTTCGAGAAGCGGCCCTACCCTCCGGGCGAGCACGGTCGTACCGCGCGTCGCAAGGAATCCGACTACGCCGTCCGCCTTCGCGAGAAGCAGCGCCTGCGCGCCCAGTACATGGTGCGCGAGAAGCAGATGGCGCGCATCTTCGAAGAGGCCCACAAGGCCTCCGGCCGCACCGGCGACGAGATGGTCGAACTGCTGGAGATGCGCCTCGACGCCGTCATCCTGCGTTCGGGCTTCGCCCGCACCATCCTTCAGGCGCGCCAGACGGTCCTCCACCGCCACATCCTGGTGGATGGGCACATCGTCGACCGCCCGTCGCAGCGGATCATGGCGGGCCAGACCATCCAGGTCAAGCCCAAGGCCGCGACCCTCGACCCGTACATGGCCGCCGCAGCCGGCGCGCACCGCGACGTGCTCCCCGAGGTCCCGGACTACCTCGACGTTCAGCTCGAGAAGCTGACGGCGAAGCTCGTTCGACGCCCCAAGCGCGCCGAGGTGCCGATCACCTGCGACGTGCAACTCGTCGTCGAGTACTACGCCCGATAGAGCATCGCCCGATAGCGTCCCGCCCCTGCCCACGAGGAGCCGACCCGCCGAGGAGTGACCATGCGCACCGCGGACATCCGTCAGCGTTGGCTCGATTACTTCGCCGGGCACGGCCACGAGGTCGTGCCCTCGGCGTCGCTCATCTCGCCCGACCCGTCGCTGTTGTTCACGGTGGCGGGGATGGTTCCGTTCATTCCCTACATGCTCGGGCAGCAGCAGGCTCCGTGGCCGCGCGCCACGTCCGTCCAGAAGTGCATCCGCACCCTGGACATCGATGAGGTCGGCAAGACCACGCGCCACGGGACGTTCTTCCAGATGAACGGCAACTTCTCCTTCGGCGACTACTTCAAAGAGGGCGCGATCACCTACGCCTGGGATCTCATCACCGGGTCGGAGGCGGACGGCAAGTATGGCTTCGACCCCGACCTCGTCTGGGTCACGGTGTTCGAGGAGGACGACGAGGCGGCCGCACTCTGGGAGGAGATCGCAGGCCTGCCCAAGGAGCGGATCCAGCGCCGCGGGATGAAGGACAACTTCTGGTCCACGGGTCAGCCGGGCCCTGCGGGACCCTGCTCGGAGATCTCGATCGACCGCGGGCCGGCATATGGCAAGGACGGCGGACCCATCGCGGATGAGGCCCGGTTCATGGAGATCTGGAACCTCGTGTTCATGCAGTATGAGCGCGGCGCCGGCGGCGGCAAGGACGGGTTCCCCATCCTCGGCGAGCTCAAGCAGAAGAATATCGACACGGGGCTCGGGCTCGAGCGCGTCGCGTTCCTCAAACAGGGCGTCGACAACATGTACGAGATCGACGAGGTCATCCCCGTCATCCATGCAGCCGAGGCCCTCTCCGGGCGCGTCTATGGCGCGGGCAACGATGACGATGTCCGCATGCGCGTGGTCGCCGACCACGTGCGCTCGTCGCTCATGCTGATGTCCGACGGCGTCATCCCCGGCAACGAAGGCCGCGGCTACGTCCTGAGGCGCCTGCTTCGCCGGTCCGTGCGCGCGATGCGCCTCATGGGCGTCGAGGACGTCGCCCTGCCACACCTGCTCCCCGCGTCGAAGGACGCGATGAAGCTTTCATACCCCGAACTCGAGAGGCAGTTCGCCAAGATCTCCCAGATCGCCTATGCCGAAGAGGACGCGTTCCGCCGCACCCTGGTGAGCGGCACGACGATCCTCGACACAGCGGTCGCGCGCACCAAGGCGGAGGGCGGGCACCTCATCGACGCCTCCGACGCCTTCTCCCTCCACGACACCTACGGCTTCCCCATTGACCTCACCCTGGAAATGGCGTCCGAGCATGGGCTCCTGGTGGATGAGGAGGGATTCCGGCGCCTGATGCAGGAACAGAAGGAGCGCGCCCGCGCCGACGCGAAGTCGAAGAAGGGCGGCCACGCCGACATCAAGGTGTACCAGGGCCTTGCCGCCGAGGGCTTGACGGAGTTCACGGGCTACGCCGAGCTCCAGACGTCGAGTGAGGTCCGCGCGATCATCACCGACGGAAAGCTCGCCAAACGCGCGGGCGTTGGCGACATCGTCGAGGTCGTCCTGCCGAAGACTCCGTTCTACGCCGAGTCCGGGGGCCAGGAGGCCGACGCGGGCGTGATCCAGTCCCAGGGCGCGACGCTCCAGGTCCTGGACGTTCAGAAGGCCGCGAAGGGCCTCGTTGTGCACACGGTGAAGGTGGCCGAGGGCGAGATCGCCGTGGGCGACGACGTCTCCGCGCAGGTGGACACGGAGTGGCGCATCGGCGCCCGCCAGGCCCACTCCGGCACCCACCTCCTTCACGCCGCGCTCCGGCAGGTCCTCGGCCCCGACGCCCTTCAGTCCGGCTCGTACAACAAGCCGGGCTACCTTCGGCTCGACTTCTCGTGGCCCACGGCGCTCAGCGGCGAGGCTCGCTCGGAGATCGAAGAGGTCACGAACCGAGCGGTCCGCCACGACCTCGCCGTGGCCGCCCAGTACATGAGCATCGCGCAGGCGAAGGAGTGGGGCGCGATCGCGCTGTTCGGCGAGACCTACGACGAGATCGTGCGCGTCGTCGAGATCGGCGGCCCGTGGTCGCGCGAGCTGTGCGGCGGAACGCATGTGGACCACTCGAGCCAGGTGGGCATGGTCGCGCTCACCTCCGAGGGCTCGGTCGGATCCGGCTCGCGGCGCATCGAGGCGTTCGTGGGAATCGAGGCGTTCCAGCAGCTCGCGGCCGAGCGCGCGCTCGTCGCCGAACTCACGAGCGCCCTCAAGGTGCAGCCTGCGGACCTTGTTCCGCGCATCGAGCGCCTCCTCGAACGTCTTGCCGAAACGGAGAAACGCCTGGCGGCGTTCCAACTCCAGGCCACCCTCCAGACTGCGGGGGACGTCGTCGCGGGCGCGAGGGACGTTGGGGGAGTTCGCGTGGTCGCCCACCACGCCCCGGAGGCCCAGGGCGCCGACGGAGCCAGGGCGCTCGCTCTTGACGTTCGTGCGAGGCTCGGCGATACCGCGCCGTCGATCGTCGCCATCGCGACCGAGTCCGGGGGCAAGCCCTTCGTTGTCGTCGCGACAAACGAGAAGGCTCGAGCCGCGGGTTTCGCTGCGGGGAGTCTCGTCAAGGCCGCGTCCGGGGTTCTTGGCGGCGGGGGCGGCGGGGGAGCGGACCTCGCCCAGGGCGGCGGCCAGGACCCCGCGAAGATCGAGGCCGCGCTCGGCGCCATCGTCTCCGCGGTTGAGGCTCATGGTTGACAAACGGCCAGTTGACGAACAGCCCGTTGACGAACGGCCAACCGACGCTCCCGCGCCGCACGCGCCGTTTGGGGACCCACCCTTGGCTGTCCCGCGCGTCGTCGGCGTGCGGTTGGGCATCGACGTTGGCACCGTCCGGATCGGCGTCGCCGCTTCCGACCCCGAGGGGCGCCTTGCGTTCCCCGTTGCGACCGTGCCCCGCGGGCCGCACGCCGCCTCCGAGGTGGCCAGGATCGCGAGCGAGCGGGAGGCGGCGATGATCTTCGTCGGACTTCCACTTTCCCTCGCGGGCAGGGAGGGACCGAGTGCCGTGGACGCGCGCGCCTTCGCCGCCGAGGTCGCGGAACGCACCGGGCTCGTCGTCCGTTTGATCGATGAGCGGCTCTCGACCGTTTCGGCTACGCGCGCGCTTCGTGCCGCGGGCAAGAGCGCGCGGAGCCAGCGTTCGATCATCGATCAGCAGAGCGCGGTGGTTATTCTGGGCAATGCGCTAGATACTGAGAAGGCTGGAACCACGGAGAGCGTGACGGAGGTTGTCACGCACAAGGGGAGTCATGACTGATCTTTTCGAGGCGGACGCCGCCACCACGACGTCACTCGACCTAAGGCGCGCCCAGCGAGACCAACGTCGGCGCGCGCGCCGCTGGCGCACCCTCATGGCGACTTCAGTTGCCCTCGTCCTCCTCTCCCTCGGCGCTGCCGTCGGTTGGAGCTTCATTCAGGCTTTCAAGACCAAGGGCCCCGAGATCGCGGACTTCGAGGGCTACGGACAGGGTCAGGTGGAAGTCATCATTGCGGCTGGGGACTCCGGCTCGCAGATTGCTCAGAAGTTGTACGACGCGGGAGTCATCAAGTCGACGAAGGCGTTTGTCACCGATGCTGTCGCGAATCCCGCCGACGCTCAGAAGATCACGCCCGGCTACTACGTGCTCCCCAAGCAGATGAAGGCGCACTACGCGCTCTTGGCTTTGCTCGACAGCGACTATCGTCGCGAGGTCTCGATCACGATTCCCGAGGGCAAGACCATCCCGTTCATCTTGGACAAGATCGCTGCGCTCACCGGTGCCACTCTGGAGGACGTTCAGGCCGCCGCGGCGAACACCGCCGCGATCGGGCTCCCCGCTGAGGCGAACGGGAGCCTCGAGGGGTGGCTGTTCCCGTCGACGTACAAATTCAACCCCGGCATCAGCCCCACGGACGTCCTGTCGACCATGGTCGCGACCACCGTGTCGAAGCTCAAGGCAAACGAAGTTCCCCAGGACCAGTGGCTCAGGGTGCTCACGATCGCCAGCCTCGTCGAGAGAGAAGCGAAGCTCGACGTCGACCGGCCGCTCATCGCTGGGGTGATTTACAACCGCCTGAATGCGGGCATGGCCCTGGAACTCGACTCCAC
>JADGOS010000118.1 GCA_017882825.1 Demequinaceae bacterium
CAGGTTGCCGTCGAGGTTGAGCACGGAGCCATTCTTGATGTCGTTCGAACTTGCCACGAGAGATCCTTGCGTTCGGTAGCGATGGTCGCCGGTCCAGCTGCGTTCACCGTTCGGCGTCGGTAGCGCGGACCGCCGCCCATTCTAGCGTTGACGCTAGGCGGCGTTTGCGCTAGGCGGCGTTTGCGCTAGGCGGCGTTTGCGCTAGGCGGTGCGGCGCGCCTGGGCGATCGCGCCGAGCGCGAGGCGGTACGAGTCGATGCCGAAGCCCGCGATCGTTCCGGTGGCGACGCCGGAAATGACCGATGAGTGACGAAACTCCTCGCGCGCGGCGGGGTTGCTGATGTGGACCTCCACCAGGACGCGTCCGGCGCCAGGAACCATGGCGCACGCATCGCGGAGGGCGTACGAATAGTGTGTGAACGCGCCGGGGTTGATGATCACGTCCCATCCCTCGTCCACGGCGCCATGGATCCAGTGCACGAGGTCGGTCTCGCTATCCGATTGCCGCACCTCGACCTCAAGTCCGAGCGCCGCACCCCACTCGGCTACCAGGGCGACGAGCTCGTCGTGCGTCGTCGAGCCGTAAGTCTCCGGCTCCCGGGTGCCGAGCCTGCCGAGGTTGGGTCCGTTGAGGACGAGGACGGTGCTCGTGGGCGCGGCGGTCATGAGTTCAGCGTAGCGGCGGGTCGCCGCGGAGCCGCGGTTACGCGCTGATCGCGCCGTAAGCGGCAGCGAGGAGCGCGGGGTCCGGTCCCTCCAGGCGGACGGGATTCCCGAGTCCCGCCAGAATGACGAACCTGAGCGTGGCGCCTCGAGTCTTCTTATCGCGGCGCATCGCGGTGAGGAGCTGATCCCACCGCCCCGCCCGGTAGGTCGTGGGAAGTCCCAACCCCCCCAGGACGGAGCGGTGCCTCAGCACGTCCTCGTCCCCCAGCTTCCCCACGAGCCGCGCGAGCTCGGCGGCATACACCATCCCCACCGAGACCGCGGCCCCGTGCCGCCATTGGAAGCGCTCCACATACTCGATCGCGTGGCCGAAAGTGTGGCCGTAGTTCAGGATCTCCCGAAGGAAGGACTCGCGCAGGTCGGCGCCGACCACGTCCGCCTTGACCTGAATGGCGCGAGCCATCGCCTCCTCGAGCACGGGTAGCGCGGCATCGGCCAACATGGTCGTGTCCGCGCCGCTCGCAGTTCTGTCGCCGTCCTGGGTCCCCGAGGCCGCGAGCAGCGGCATGTTCGCCTCGACAAGGTCAACGATCGCGAGATCGCGGATGAACCCCGCCTTCACCACCTCGCCGAGCCCGGCGACGAGGTCATGGCGGGGCAAGGTACGGAGGAACTCGGTATCGCACCATACCGACTCCGGGACGTGAAACGCCCCGACGAGGTTCTTCCCCTCGGCCGTGTTGATGCCCGTCTTGCCTCCCACGGCGGCGTCCACCATGCCCAGAAGGGTCGTCGGCACCTGGATCACGCGCACGCCCCTGAGCCAGGACGCGGCGACGAATCCGGCGAGGTCCGTAATGGCGCCTCCCCCCAGTCCGATCACCACATCGGACCGGGTGAACTCCGATTGGCCCAGGACCTTCCAGCAGAAGGCCATCACTTCCGCGGTCTTGCCCGCCTCCGCGTCAGGAACCTCCGCGGAAACCGGCGTCCGGCCGGTCGCCTTGATCTCGGACGTCAGGCGCTCCGCCTCCCTCGCCATCGGAGCGGAATACACCACGAGCACGCGCTCCGCGTCTGGAGGCAGGGCCTCCGCGACTCCGCGGGCTATGCCACCTCCGACGATGACCTGGTACGGGCGGTCACCGCCCACGGTGATGGTCCGCTGACTCAACGAGCACCTCCGGTGGACGCTTCGGCGCCGAGCGCCCGTACAATCTGGGCGGCAATCTCGCGGGGCGAGACGCCATCCGTCTCTACAATCACGGTCGCTAGCGACTCGTAGGTCGCGCGGCGCTCCTCCATAAGGAGCGCCCACGCCCGGCGCGGGTTCGCCGCGAGAAGGGGCCGCGATTGCGCGAGGCCGACCCTGCGCGCCGCCGTCGCGAGTCCTACGTTGAGGAAGACGACCGCTCCCCCGCGGGCCGCGTAGTCGCGAAGGTCGGCCTGCGTGTGCGGGTCCAGGACCGCTCCGCCGCCCAGGGCGAGCACGCCGTCGTGCGTCGCGAGGGCCGCAACGACCGCCGCGCGCTCCAAGGCCCGAAACGCGTCCTCGCCCGAATCGACGAAGATGTCCGCGACCTCGCGGCCCGACGACGCAACCACGTCCTCGTCCGTGTCCCGCGCCGCGACTCCCCACTCCTGCGCGAGCCGCGCCGCCACCGTGCTCTTTCCCGAACCCGGAGGGCCGATCAGCACGGCGCGGGGGGCGATCATCTAGCGGAGGTTCTCGGGGATTGAGGCAAGGTACGCGTCGACGTTGCGGCGCGTCTCCGCGACCGAGTCTCCGCCGAACTTTTCAAGGACGGCGTCCGCAAGCACCAGGGCTACCATCGCCTGCGCGACGACCGCCGCGGGCGCGACGGCACACACGTCGCTGCGCTGGTGATGTGCCTTTGCCGCCTCGCCGGTGGCGATATCGATCGTGTCGAGCGCCACGGGAACGGTGCTGATGGGCTTCATCGCGGCTCGCACGCGCAAGGGCGAGCCGTTCGACATCCCGCCCTCAACGCCCCCCGCGCGGTTGCTGCGGCGCGACACCAGGCCAGCCGCGTCGTACTCGAGTTCATCGTGCGCAACCGAGCCGAGGCGAGCCGCGGTGCGGAAGCCGTCCCCTACCTCGACACCCTTGATCGCCTGGATACCCATGAGCGCGGCCGCGAGGCGCGCATCGAGCCTCCTGTCCCAGTGGACGTAACTCCCGAGTCCCACGGGTGCACCGTACGCGACTACTTCGATGACCCCGCCCAGCGTGTCCCCGTCGGCCTGGCACGCGTCGATCGCGGCGATCATCCTCGCGGCGGACTCCTCGTGCAGGCAGCGAACGGGGCTCGCGTCCAGCGCGGCCGTGTCCTCGGGGCCTGGAAGCGGCGCGTCGTCCGGAACCCCCTCTCCCCCGATCGCGACCACGTGCGCCACCAAGCGGACCCCCGCCGCCTGCGCGAGGAACGCCTCGGCGACGCTGCCGAGCGCGACACGGGCCGCCGTCTCTCGCGCGGACGCCCTTTCGAGCACGGGGCGGGCGTCGTCGAACCCGTACTTGGTCATGCCGACGAGGTCCGCGTGTCCGGGGCGCGGGCGCGTGAGGGCCCCGGCCCTTCCCCCCGTGAGCCTCGAGGGGTCAACGGGGTCCGCCGACATGACGAGTTCCCACTTGGGCCACTCGCTGTTTCCGATCTCAATCGCGATCGGACCACCCTGCGTCAGTCCGTGCCGAACGCCCCCGAGAATGCGCACCTCGTCCTGTTCGAACGCCATCCGCGCGCCCCTGCCATAGCCAAGCCTGCGCCGCGCGAGAGCGCCTTGAATGTCGCTCGACGTCACTTCAACTCCCGCGGGGAGCCCCTCCAGAATGCCAACGAGGGCAGGACCATGAGACTCGCCTGCGGTCAACCACCTGATCATGACTCGCATTCTTCCACGTGCGACGGGCGGCGCGGCCCGGCGCACGCATTGCCGCCGCGCCGCGTGGCGCAGGAACCCGAGACTAGCGGCTGATGCTTGGCGACGGGGACGCGGAGGGCGACGCGGACGGCGACGGCGACGGCGCCTTTGTCACCGGAACGCCGCCGGCCTCGTCAATCTCCAACGGATTTGCCGGGTCGATGAGGACGAAGGCGATTCCCGACACCGTCATCGTCACATCTCCCTTCACCAGCTCGGGGCGCCCCGGCGCCGCGTTGGCGCCACCCGAAGAATTGATGGAGAACCCAGTCAGGGTGACGAATCGGCGAGTCTGCTGATAGATGTTGGTGAGGAATTGCTTGACTGCGTCTGGGTGCCCCTCGGTCGCCACCGTGAACTGGACCGCTACCAGACCCTCGACCGCGGCGCCAGCGGCCGGGGTTGCGGGGGTTGCGGGCGCGGCGGAAGTGGTGGGCGCGGGACTCGCGGCGCCGGAACCCTGATCCTCGGTTGTGGCGTCGCTTCCCGACGTTGGGGCGGGAGCCGGGGCGGGAGCTGCGGCGGTGGCCTCGATCGTCGCGATGTTATCTACCCGAAATTCGACCCAGGGGATACCGGCCTGCGCGGCCGCGTCCAGGAGCACGGTGTGGAGGTGCTCAGTGTCGGGCAGCGACGGAATCTGCTTCGCCACCGCGTCGATGTCGGCCTGCCATGCCGGAACCTCAAGCCCCAGTCCCTTCAACTTCTCAATCTGGTCCCTCATCGACTGGTTGTCCTGGACGGCGAGGGCGTGCTCGTCGTTCGCGAGCCCCGCGGCCGAGAGCTGGGGGCTCACGCCGAACATATAGCCGAACACGAGTATGAGGACTCCCGCCAGAGCCGCCAGCGCGGTCATGGCCATGCCCGATAGTTGCTTCACTGCGCACTCCCGTCGGCGAGGATGGACCGCCCCGAGAGCGCCTCAAGGCTGATGTCCAAGGTCAGGGTGAACGACCACAGCGGCGTGTCGGAATCGACAACGGATGTGATCTGCAGGCCGGAGAACTCGACGTGATACAGGCCGCTGATGGGTGCGAGCGCGGCTATGTAGTCACTCGCGAGTTGTGGTTGGTCGGCAGTGGCGTTAATGGTCACCACGCCTAGGTCGGCCTGTGCGAACGGCGCGTCGGCGGAGAATTCAATGTCAGCCCTGATCTTCCGTATCGTCAAGC